>DOBT01000127.1 GCA_003503675.1 Cyanobacteria bacterium UBA8530
GATTCCTGCGGCTACGTCGTCGAGCTGAAGACGGCCTACGAGGAAAACGTACGCCTGCAACAGGAACAGATCGAAGCCTTATTGGAAAGCGATCGCCTCAAGGGGGAATTCCTTTCCGTCATCTCCCATGAACTGAGGACCCCCCTCAACGCCATCACGGGTTTCGGGTCCCTGCTGGAGGACGAGATCGCCGGCCCCTTGAACCCGACCCAGCGCGAATTCATCGCCAAGCTGCTCGAGGGAAGCGAAAGGATGATCGAGCTGATCGAGAACATCCTCGATTTTGCTTCCATTCGTGCCGGCCACCTCACCATCCAGCCGACCAGGAGCGCCTTCCGTCTTCTCGTCGAAGAAGCCGTGGCCCTACTACAGCCTAAGGCGGGGGAAAGGGGAATTTCCCTGCAAGCCTCGATAAAGGTTCCCACGCCGATCCTGCTCGATCGGGCGAGGATCCTCCAGGCCCTAGTGAACCTCCTCGCCAACGCCGTCAAGTTCTCTCATGATGGCGGCCAGGTCGTGGTGAAGGCCTTCATGGAGGGAGAGAACCTCGTCGCCGAGGTTCGCGACGACGGGATCGGGATCGCCGAGAAAGACCTCTCGAAGCTCTTTCGGCCCTTCGTCCAGCTGGACATGAGCCTGACCAGGAGAGCCGGCGGGAGCGGCCTCGGCCTTTCCATCGCCAGGGCCGTCATCGAAGCCCATGGCGGCACGATCGCAGTGGAAAGCCCCGGCCTCGGAAAAGGTTCGACCTTCCGTTTCTTTCTTCCTTCAAGATGAGGGTATCCAAGCGAGCCTTCTCTCGCTTAAAATAAGAAGGAACTCTCAGCGACATAGGAGGTTGGACTTTGAAGAACATAGAAATGACCGTGCAGGGCAACATCCTCACCATGAAGGTGGATATTTCGAAGGACTTCGGTCTCTCGACTTCGGGCAAGAACACGATCATCGCCTCGACCGAGGGCAACATCAGCGTCCCCGATCACGAGGAAATCAAGATCGGCCTGAACGTCTACAAGAAGAAATAATAAAAAGAGGCGCGTGTCGATCCGAACCGGCGCACGCCTCCAAGAACCGTTTTACTTTTTTTGGATCAGGCGATTGATGTACTGGATAGCTTCTCGCTTGGATAGCTCCTGGCGGGAAGCCCTGCCGGTGGTTTCTTTCAAGTGCTCCTTGGCGGCGCGCTGAGCCTCCACGTCCCGGACGACGTCCCCGAAGAGTTGCCCCCAGAGCGCCGCGATCTTGGCGACCTGACCTTCCGTGACCGGCTCTTCCTTGGTGTTGATGAAGGAGACGTTCAGGTTCGAAGGGGCCTTGGGCCGCCAACCGTGCGGCAGGCTCCATTCGCTTCCGCTCTTCTCAAGGCAAACCGGCGGCAAATCCCTTTGGTAGAGATAGCGGGCGATTCCGAACTGAACCGCCGCTCGCTTGATCGCATCGGAAGCCCCCGATTTTTCCTTTTCTTTCTCATGCTCTCCCGCCGTCCCCACGTCGCTGCGGGTGACCCCCAGGACGGTCAACCGGCAAAGGAAAGTGCCCGGTGCGAGCCTCTCGAGGTGGCTCTCCCAGTTGTCTGGCCCCACCGTCTCGTCCAGGCGATCGAAGACCGCGCGAGCATCGATGTAGGCGAAGGCCCTTCCGAGCATCTTGCCTTCGCGCTCCCAGGTAGGCCCCAGTCGATACTGTTCCGCTCCCGAGGGAAAGGGGGCCTTCAGTTTTTCGGCCACTTCGGCCAGGGATAGTTTCGTCGTCATTGCATACCTCCGGCCGTCATCTTCTCTCAAACGGCTTTCCCGCACAAGGAACGCTCCTCAGGTATCAAGTCTCAGCGCTTCGAGCTGGATCACGGTTCTTTCCAACTCTTCGACGAGCGGGCGGGGGGCCTTTCGAAGAACGCTGATCATCCCGTGGTAGTACCAGAGGGTTTCGTCGCCGCTCGCCTTGAAGCGGCTCCAGAGTCTCTCTCCGAGAACCCGGTAGTCGGCGACGAGGGAACGGGCATTGTGGAGCTTGTCGGCCGCGACCACCAGCTGGGAAGAAAAAGGAGCTTCCGCTACCAGGGCGAGGTGGCGCAGTTTCCGCTCCTTCCAGGGGGGCTTGGGAAAAGAGGAGTCCGTGCAATCGAGTACGATTCTCCCCACTTCTTTCCCGAATTTTCCCTCGATCTCCCGAAGAGTCGTTTCTCCCCCCTGGTCCTCCACGGCGTCGTGAAGCAGGGCGGCGATCGCCGTTTCCTCGTTCGCCCCGTATTCCAGGGCGATAGCCGCCACCCCCAAGAGGTGGGCGAGATAGGGCACAGCTGTTCCTTTGCGCATCTGGCCTCGGTGCAGTCGACTGGCCATCAAGAGAGCCTCGTCGAAACTTTCCTTCAGTTCCATCTTTTCCTCGTTATGAATTTTCGCTTTCTTCCGCTAAGATTACCATGTTCGCCAGAAAGGAAGGGATCATGCGGCTTCCCCCGATCGAATGAGAAAAAGATACGTCGGCTTCTACGGCTGCCCCCCCCTCGAAGCCATCCGGGAGGCCTGTGAAAGAACTTCTTCCGTTCCCCTCGACCTGGACGGTGACTTCGGCCATCCCTCCGCCGGCATCCTTCCCGCCACTTCCTGCCGCATCATCCGCAACATCGCCGACAACGCCCTCTTCCTGAAAGAAGAGCTGTCCTGCGTGGTGGCGGCGGTGGGGGAGGACAAGTGCGACGCCGGTCGCTTCCTCGCGCGGATCCTCGAGGAAAAGGGGCTCGAGGTTTTTCCGGTCGAAAACAAGAATCGGGTTCGAAGAAAGATCGTTCTGGCGACGGCCAGGATGCCGCTCAAGGAAAAGATGCTCGCCATCATGGAGACCGTCCACACCCCCTTCGAGGGAAAGGCCGAGTTTTGCGAGCCGAGCGTGGCTTTCTGGGGGGTGCTTCCCCATGACCTTCGATTGCTCGAGCTTTTTCCCGACACCACCTGGGTCTATGGCTGGACCCGCTGCGTCGAGGCCGGGGTCCCTTCCGACCTCTCGCTCGAGATGGAGGTCGACCCGAGGGTGAAGACCATCTTTTTCACCCAGTCCTTCTGCGCCAAGCAAACCCTCGCCAAGCACCTTTGCGAAAAACACGGCGGCTTGTTGGTCGATTCCGACGGGCCCATCAGCCATTCCCTGATCGCCAAGGTCGAGGCCTTCCTCAGATTCGGAAACAAATAAATGCTCATCGCCGACTGCGGCACCACCTGGACCAAGATAAAAAGAATCGAAGAAGAGGAGACCTCCCTGATCGTGCGGCCGACCAAGGAGATCCTGGAAGATCGAAGTCTTTTTTTCGAGCGGGGGACGGGACACATGGCGAAGAGCCGCTGTGCCCACTACGAAAACGAGCTGGTGGCCCTGGCCAGCGGGGCGCTCTCCCGGATCGAGGAGAAGGATTTCACGGTGGTCGACGTGGGCAGCCGCGACACGAAATTCGTTTCCTTCAAGAACCGCAGCCTGGAACGGATGGACTGGAATCAGGCTTGCGGCGCCTCCACCGGCTTCACTTTGGAGCTGCTTTCCCGCTATTACGAAGTGGACTTCAACGAACTGGGGCCCTCGTTCGAGGAGATCTCCATCACCTGCGGGGTCTTCGCGATCGAAAAGGTCTTCGACGCCATCCTCGCGGGCGCCACCCCGTCGGAATCCCTGGCGAGAATGGTGAAAGGAGTGGCCCGTTCGGTCCACTCCTTCGCGGGAAGTCCAAAAGTGGTTTATCTCTCCGGGGGGCTCTGCGAGAACTCCTGCTTTTTGCGCTCCCTCTCCTCCTTCGCCGAGGTGATCCCCCTGGGGCGCGACCTCCTCCTGGAAGGTCTCGAAAAGCTCGAATCGTAACGGCAACCCAGGACTACTCCGAACAAAGCTCCGAGAATGAGGGGGAGGAAGACCTTTTTCATCAATCCTCTTCTTTGACGAGAATGACGTTCTCTTCTTTTACGAGCTCTTCCTTTTTGCATTCGGCGGCTTTCTTTCCGGCCTCGATGGCTTCATGCAGGCGGTTGAGCTTTTCTTCGATCGAGGCGCGGGTCGCGGTGATGAGGTTCTCGGTGTTGCCGCGGACGTTCTCGGCCATCTCGTTCGATGAGAGCTTCATTTCGGAGAGTTGACCACCGATCTGTTCCCGGGTGCGTTGTCCGGGCTGGGGAGCCACCAGGAGTCCCAGAACGAAGCCCGTGATACCACCGACCAAAAGCCCGCTGAGTAGTTCGAAGCCGGATCCCTTTTCCATGTTGCCTCCTACGTCGTTCTTGTTTTACGCTCTCTTGTTTTGGTAGTCTTCGATGGCCGCGTGAAGGGCATCGGCGGCGAGGTTGGAGCAATGCATCTTGATGGGGGGCAGGCCGTCGAGGGCTTCGGCGACGTCGGCGCGGCTGAGCTTCTTCGCTTCTTCGATGTTCTTGCCCCTCGCGAGTTCGGTGACCATGCTGGAGGTGGCTATCGCCGCCCCGCACCCGAAGGTCTTGAACTTGACTTCGGTCAGGACGTCGTTCTCGACCTTGATGGTGATCCTCATGATGTCGCCGCAACTGGCATTGCCCACCTCGCCGACACCGTCGGCATCGGGGATTTCCCCCACGTTGCGGGGATTGGAAAAATGCTCCATCACGCGTTCGGAATACATCATAACACAGCTCCTTTTAGCACTTTAACAGGGAATCGGCGATGGGCGACATCTCCCTCAGCACCCGGGCGATCGGGACCAGGGAATCCACGATGTAGTCCACGTCTTCCTTATCGGCGCCCCGGCCGAGGCTGAAGCGAAGGGAGCCATGGGCCTCCACGTGGGCCAGTCCGATGGCGAGGAGGACATGGGAAGGTTCCAGGGAATGCGAGGAGCAGGCGGAACCGGAAGAAACGGCGATGCCTTTCAGATCCAGCCTCATCACCAGGGCCTCCCCCTCGATGCCCGGAAGGGAAACGTTGACGTAACCGGGCAGGCGTTTTTCGGGGTGGCCGTTCAGGAAGGAGCCGGGGACTTTTTCGAGAATCGAAGAAGCCAGAAGCTTGCCGAGTTCCAGCAGTTTTCCGGCTTCCGCTTCTTTTTCCACAAGGGCCAACTCTGCCGCCCTTCCGAAACCGACGATGCCTGGAACGTTTTCGGTGCCGGGGCGGAAGTTGCGCTCGTGGGCGCCGCCGGTCAGGATGGCCTTGAGAGGGGTTCCCCGGCGAACGATCAGGGCGCCGACGCCCTTCGGTCCGTAGATCTTGTGGGCGGAAAGGGTGATCAGGTCGAGGTAGTCCTCGTTGATGTCGATGAAGAGTCGGCCCGCCGTCTGGACGGCGTCGCTGTGGAAAAGGATGCCCCGGGAGCGCAGCAGTTTGCCGATCTCGCGAATGGGCTGAATGGTACCGATCTCGTTGTTGGCGTGCATGA
>DOBT01000222.1:0-3236 GCA_003503675.1 Cyanobacteria bacterium UBA8530
GGCCGCCCTGATCTCGATCGCCGCCATCGGCGCCATCAAATTGATCGGCCCCGCCCTCACCAAGAAATTCCAAGACGTCGCCGACGCGATGAAGTAAGGAGCGAGAAGATGAAGAGACTGCTTACGGACGAGTCGGGACAGAGCATGATCGAATACGGACTTCTGGCCGCCCTGATCTCGATCGCCGCCCTCGCCGCCATCAAGTTGATCGGCCCCGCCCTCACCGAAAAGTTCCAGACCGTGGCGGACGCCATCGGAAAATAAGCAAGAAAATCGAAAGGGCCGGCGATTGCCGGCCCTTTTCATTTTTCCCTCCGGTCATGGTACCATGCGGGCAAAAAGCGCGAGGAGGTAAGATGACCTGGCAATGGGGAATTCTGGGGGTGCTCTTCATCGAGGTCTACACCGACTGGCGTTGGCACAAGATCTTCAACTGGCTGACGGTGCCGACCTTCCTGTCCGGGCTTCTCTTGAGCTTTCTGCTCAACGGGCTGCCCGGACTCGTCTCGAGCGCCCAGGGGGCCGGTGTCTGTTTCCTCTTTTTCCTCTTCCTTTTCCTGCTCGGGGGAATGGGGGCGGGCGACGTCAAGCTCATGGCGGGGATAGGGGCCTGGCTCGGTTTTCCGTTGGCGCTCAATGCCCTGCTCTTCACCACCATCGCCGGGGGAATCCTCGCCATCGCCTTCGCCCTGCGCTACGGGATGCTCAAGCAGGTCCTGATCCGGATCAAATCGGCCGTCCTCACCACCATGCTCGGCGGCAATCCCAAGGAAATTCTCGAGAAGAGCGTGGCTCCGCCCTTTCCCTACGGGTTGGCGATCGCCGCGGGAACCCTGCTCGCCCTGCTCAACGACAACTTCCCGTTGCTGATTCCTCGTTGACAACTTCTCGCGCGAATCCCCGATAAGAAGGGATGAGAATGACTTTTTCGACTTTCCACCAAAGGAAATCCGAGGCCGGGCAGGCGCTGATCGAGTTCGCCCTGGTTCTGCCCTTTTTGGTGCTGCTTACCTTCGGTTGCTTGCAGGCGGCCATCTTCTTCCAGCACCAGATCACCCTTTCGGGCGCGGCCTTCCTGGGCGCCAGGGCCGCGGCGGTGCGGGGACCCGAGGCTCAGGCCGCCGCCAAGGACGTCGTCCTCTCCTATGCCCGGGCTTCCAATCAAAAATGGCTTTCCTACGCCGAACGAACGGCCCAAGTCGACATGGGGAACGGCCATGCCGCCGTCACCCTCTCCCGCAAAGAGGACTGGTTCGACGCCGTCACCAAGATGACCGTCATGGTGGGCGGCGGCAGCCTGAAGAAGGGGAATCCCCTCAAGCAGACCATCATACTGCAGGACGAGTACGTCAAGAAGGCCTCCGGGGGCACCGGGTCCGCCGCAACCGTTCGCACCTCCCTGATGATCGACTACTCCGTGGGCACCCCGGCCAACCTCGTCCCCGGCCTGGACAAGATTTCCGGAATCCTGACCTCCCTCAAGAGCGTCCCCGGCCTGGCGGACAAGATTTCTCTCGACAGCATGCTGGTCGCCCTCAACCCCCTCGAGCAAGCGACCGTCGCCAACCCCCGGATCCCCGAGGCCCAGGGCCAGCAGAATTCGGATCAGTACCTCGACGCGGAAAACGAGACCAGGTACTTTAAACAGGCGGGCAAGATGACGGCCGGCCTGGATTCGGTCGCCGCCCTCTGTGACATCTTGCAGGTGGCCTACACGGCTGCCGGCGTCGATCAGACCCTCGGGCCGATCGCCCAGTCCGTGGTCGGTTCCCTCACCCCGCTGGACCCGGCCCTCGAACGAGCCGCCAACGCCTTGAGCAAGATCGAACCCCTCTTCAAGAAAGGAGCCGTGCTATGAGGCTCTCGAGACTCTGGCGAGAAGAGGAAGGACAGGCACTTCTCTACGTCGCCATCTTCGCCACCGTGCTCGTGGGGCTGGTCTACTACGTCTACGACAGCGCCAGGCTTTTTTCCGCCAAGATCCAGTCCCAGAACGCGGCCGACGCCTCCGCCCTCGCCGCGGTCGCCCTCAAGGCCAACGTCCACAACACCCGGACCCTGGCCTATCTGGCCATGACCGAGCAGGCCAATCTCTCGCGCATCGAGATGATGCGGGCCATGGCCGCTTTGGGCAAGGAAGCGCCGGGCTCTCCCACCGCCTTGGCCGCCTATCGTACCCACCTCGATCTCGCCCGCAAGGCCACGAAAAGGGTGAAGAAGCTGCGGGCGGGACTGGTCGCCTACAACGCCTGGATCCAGAAGGAAGGCCCCGAATTGGTCGCCCAGGCCGCCCGGACCGGCTACCTGGCCAACATCGGCGGAATGAACGAAAGGACCCCGCTGGGAGGCTCGGCCGAAACCCAGAACATGTCCCTGCTCTCCAATCCTTCGGACCTGAGGGAGAACGGCGGCTCGGCCCAGATGCTGGGCGCCGTCAACTACCTCTCCGAGGGAACCAGCGGACACGGCAATGCGGGCAAGACCTACGTCGAGATCGACACCAAGTACTCTCCCCTCGGCCTCAAGATGATGAAGTACAAGGGCGGGGACAAAGGCATCTATTCCCTGCACGCCCGGGCCGCCGCCGGCCCCTTTCCCCTCGAAGGACTGAGCTACGCGGGCTTCAATCTGAACTGGTACGTCCCCCGCCTCTTCCGGGTAGGCAAGAAACACGGTGAGACCTATGATCCGAAACATTGATCAAAAAATAGTGACCAAATTGCTTACAGCAAATTTCGTTTGTATGAAACACCAAGGTAGTGTTTCGATACCTCAACACGAACGGAATGGGGGAATCCAGACTATTTCCGTTCGCCCTGAGGTATCGAAGGGCACACCCTNNCTTGCGCAAACGAAATTTGCGATATGACCCGAAACATCGATCAAAAAGGGCAATCTTTGGTCGAGTTCGCGATCGTCCTGCCGATCCTGGCGACCGTCCTGCTTTTGGTCGGCTTCTTCGGCAAGGCCTGTATCGATCGCCAGAACCTCCTGATCGCGGCTCGCCTGGGAGCCCGGGAGAGGGGGATCGCCTCCATCAACGATCCGGCGGACGTCCTGATGGGAAAAGGGGTCCTGCTCCAGGCGAACGGCGGCGATGCCGACGCACTCTGCAAGCAAGCCCTGGGCAAGCTCGATTTCAGCTCCGAGCTGCCGAGATGGACCTTCATTTTGCCCACGGGATTCCTTCCCCGGCCGGTGGGCGGCCATGCGGTGGCTTATTTGGCTTCCAAAGA
>DOBT01000222.1:3260-6785 GCA_003503675.1 Cyanobacteria bacterium UBA8530
TGGGAGTCCTGGAATTGAATCCCTGGATCGGGGAGATCCTCAACGACGAGACCCCCTAGCGTGGCCCCCGTTCCCTTGTCTTTGGGGCAATAGCCGTGTATCCTAGAGGCGGATCGGAGATCGGAAAATGCCTGAAATCGACGAATTGAGAAGCAAGCTCCGGGAGAAACGCGGAAGCGGCGCCCTCAGCCCGCCTCCGCCCGCCCCTCGCCGCAAGAAGAAGCTCAAGCCCAAAGCGAAAAAAGAGACCGTGATCGCGGGTCTCGACGTCAACCGCAAGATGCTCATCGCGGCCCTGTCCATCGCCGGGATCGCTTCCCTCCTCGCCATCACCTACCTCAGCAGCGCCGGGGACAAGATCATGGCCGGCGCCGCCAAGATCGACGTGGTGGTTCCAGCCAAGGACATCCCCGCCCGCACCCAAATCAGCGAAGGGATGCTCGAGGTCCGCTCCATGCCGCAGGGCTTCTTGCCCAAGGGCTACCTCGGAAAAAAAGACGACGTCGTCGGAAAAGTGGCCTTGACCAATCTGGTCAAGGAAGAAGTGCTCCTCGACATCCGGGTCTCCCCGCCCAGCGCCATGACCGGCATCGCGCCGAAGCTTTTGCCCAACGAGAGAGCCTTCATCCTGGACCTGGGAGAAGCGAGTGAGCTGGCCCTGATAAAGCCGGACGACCATCTCGACCTGATCGCCAACATTTCCGATCCGACCGAAAAGTTGATCAGCACCCCCATCCTCCAGATGGTGCGGGTTCTTTCGGTGGGCGATCGTTTCTCGACCATGGCCTCGCCCAACCCTCGTGACGAGGGTCTCGGGAGCGGGACGTTGACGCTGGGCATCCCGGCCTCCAAGGTCCCCCTCATGACGGTGCTCAAAAAGCAGGGAAAGTTGAGCGTGGCCCTGCGTCCCCTCGGCGACGTCGAAATCCGTCCCCCCGAGATTCCCGAGGCGGAGATCGTTCGCCTGGTCATGGGGAGGGTCCCGCCCAAGACGGTCGTCCGTCCCATCGTCGCCCAACCCACGGTGGTCTACCGTCCCCAGCCGACGCGCACCCGCATCATCCGGGTGCTCCAGCCCAGGCCCCAGCCGATCGCCAAGCCCAAGCCCAAGCCCCACGTCGGCATCGAGGTCTTCAAGGGCGGGGGCCAATGAAATCATCGCCATTTTCTGAAAGGATCCGCGACTTGAGGAAGTTCACGCTCTTCGCCCTGATGGCGCTTTTCTTTTCGTTCTTCGGGACAATGCCGAGCCTCGCCGCGGTTCCGAACATCTCCATGGCGATGGGGACCACCACGGTCTTCGTGGCCCCGGACGGGGTCACCCGGATCGCCATCGGGGATTCGAGCATCGCGGACATCGTCACCCCCCCCGGCCAGATCAGGGAGATCCTGATCACCGCCAAAAAGCAGGGGTTCACCAACTTCATCGTCTGGCTGGCCAAGGGCACCTCCCGCCAGTACTTCCTCGAAGTCCTTCCCCCCGGCCGCCAGGAGACCGTTCTGGTGAGAATCAAGGTGCTGGAAGTGGCCAGGGGCTCCCTCAGCAAGCTCGGATTCAATCTCAGCGACACCCTGCAAATCGGCGAAGCCCCCCCTTCCTCGCCTTTCCGCTTCGGCCTGCCCATCCGAGAATCCACCCTGACCACGACGATCAACCTCCTAAGCCAGGAGAAGAAGGCCAAGGTTCTGGCCGAGCCGACCTTGCTGTGCGCCAACAACGCCACCGCCAGCTTCCTTTCGGGGGGCGAGTTCCCCATCCCGCTCATCGCCAGGGACAGCGTCAACATCGAATGGAAGCGATTCGGGGTCATGCTGACCTTCCAGCCCATCGTCCAGGAGACCGACACCATCATCATGAGGCTGCGCCCCGAGGTCAGCTCTCTCGATTACCAGAACGGCATCGAACTGCCTACCATCAAGGTGCCCGGCATCGCCACCCGCTTCGCCGAAACCACCGTCACCCTCCAATCGGGACAGAGCATCGTCATCGCCGGCCTGACCAAGGAAGAAAACAACAAGACCGCCTACAAGGTCCCGTTCCTCGGCGATATCCCCTTCGTCGGCGAGTTCTTCCGCACCACCCAGGACGAGCGCAAGTACTCCGAACTGGTCTTCATCGTCTCACCCACCCTCATGACCAACATGTCCAACACCTCGGTCAAGCCGGAAGAGGATTACGGCGAGCGAATGAAATGAAGGAAAGCGAATCCAAGAGGATCGTCCTGGTGGCGGGTGCCAAGGGGGGGATCGGACGCTCCGTCGTCGCCTGCAACCTCGCGGTGGCCTTCGCCCGCAAGAGACCGACCGCCCTCCTCGATTTGGACTGGTTATCCGGGGGAAGCCAGGCCAGCTACCTCGACCTGGACCCTTCCCGCGACTGGGGGGAATGCCTGGAATCCCCCTCCATGCTGCCTTCCTGCATGATCGAGCATGCCAGCAAGGTGAAGCTCTTGGCGGCGCCTCCCCCCGGATTCCCGCCCCCCCGCCCCCGCCAACTCGCCAAGTTGATCGGTGAGATTTCCCGCCATTTCTCCTTTTTGGTCATCGACACCTCCTATCCCTTCATCGACGAGCGGATGGAGGTCCTGATCGACTTCGCTTCTCCGGTCCTGCTGGTGGTCACCCCCGACATCACCACCCTCCAATCGACCAAGGTTTTCCTCGAATCGGCGCGCCGACTGAACTACCCCCAGGACCGCTTCCAAATCGTCTTCAACCGAGCCGGAATCACCGAGGACCTGGACGCCTCGGATCTCTCGGGCAGCCTCGAGCGCCCCATCATCGGCCAGATCCCCCACCACCCCTCGGTCGTCACCTCCCTGAACCGCGGCTTGCCGATCGTCCACCACCTCCCGAACTCCTCGATAGCCGGCGCCTTCCTCAACCTGGCCGCCAAGGCCGCCGCGAACCCGAGCTCTCCCGTCGCCCAGGTTCTCGCCCAGATCCTGTCCAAGCCGGAAGAGAAAAAGATCGATTCGGAAAAAAAAGAAAAAAAAGAAAGCGAAAATCCCGTCCGGACTATCGAAGCGAAAATGGACGAGGCCTCGAGTGTCACCGCTTTGGCGGTTAGCCAAAGCGTCGCCCTTTCCGCCGAGCAGGCGATCGCCCGAAAGGCCATCCACGGGGAACTCATCGAGGAGCTGAAAAGACTGGACATCCACATCCCGAAGTTCACCACTCCCGAGGAACACCAGAACTTGCGCAACCAGATCGCAGAGGTGGTGGCCCATATCCTGGACGAGATGGAGGGGATCAACCTCCGCAGCCGGGCCGAACGCACCAAGCTCGTCGCCGACATCACCGACGAGGCGATCGGCTACGGGCCGCTGGAGCGTTTTCTCGCCGACCCGCTGGTCACCGAGATCATGGTGAACGGCCCGGACTCGATCTACGTGGAGCAAAAGGGAAAGATCACCCTGACCAATCAGAGCTTCACCAACGAGGCCCAGTTGAGGGTGGTCATCGATCGCATCGTCGCTCCTCTCGGAAGAAGGGTGGACGAGTCCTCCCCCATGTGCGACGCCG
>DOBT01000222.1:6830-6950 GCA_003503675.1 Cyanobacteria bacterium UBA8530
CACCATCGAGGACTCGGCCGAGTTGAAGCTCAACCAGGACCACGTCATCACCCTGGAATCGAGACCGGCCAACCTGGAAGGATCGGGGGAGGTCGCCATCCGCGACCTGGTGCGCAACTC
>DOBT01000222.1:7010-24725 GCA_003503675.1 Cyanobacteria bacterium UBA8530
TCACCGGCATGGAAGGGGACATCATCACCATGCACGACGTCTTCACCTTCGACCAGCAGTCCGTGGACGCCGGCGGCAAGGTGCTCGGAGGCTTCCGCCTCACCGGCATCCGCGCCAACGCCATCGAGCAGTTCGATAAGATGGGGATCCCATGGGAGGAATAGCCTTCATCCTGCTGATCGCGATCTTCGTCTTCGCCAGCGCCCTGCTGCTGGTCCTCCTNNTTCGGGGGAAGGCTGCTCGAGAAGTTCGAGTTCTCCCTCGAGAGCTACCGCGAAAAAACCAAGGAGTCGCTGAGAAAGTCCGGAAACCCCCTTTCCACCGAGCGCTTCTCGAGGTTCCAGCAGATCCTGGGCGGGGCCTCGGGACTACTGGGACTGGGGCTGGGCGAAAATTTGGTCGCACGCATCTTTCTCGCCCTGCTCTTCGGGGCATGTGCCTGGTTGGCCTGCGACCGCTACCTGGGAAGCCTCTGGAGCCGCTACCTCAGGGACCTGGAAGATCAGTTGCCCGACATGGTGGCCACGGTGGCCAATGCGGTGAAATCGGGTTTTTCCATCCAGCANNGGTCGAACCGGATCAGGCTCGATGACCTGGACATCTTCTGCACCGCCCTCATCATCCAGCGCCAGACGGGCGGCAACCTCGCCGACGTTCTGGGCAACCTGGGCAACACCATGCGCGAGCGGCGCAAGATCCAGGGCCAGATCCGGACCCTGACGGCCCAGGGGCGCACCTCGGGCTCGATTCTCGCCTTGCTGCCCGTCATCCTCTTCGTGGTCCTCTACCTGCTCTCCCCCGAAAGGCAGGGACTGCTACTCTCCCGTCCCGCCGGCTGGGGCATGATCGCCCTCTCGGGGGGCATGATCGCTTTCGGTTCCTTTATCATCTCCAAGATCGTGACCATCGACATATGATGCTCTTTCTGATATTCCTGCTCCTACTCGCCGCCGTGGGCCTCCTGGTCCTCGCCTTCGCCAAGCCGAAGGCCAAGGAGGAAGTGCAAACCCGCCTGAAGAGGGTCAAGGGAGGCAGCAAGAGAGTTCAAAGGGTTTCCCCGAAAAACAAGAACCTGGCCTTCCTTCAGAAGATGGAGGAAAGGCTGCAGCCCCTGGCCCAGCGTCAACTGAAAAAGGGAAAGGATAAATCCCTCAAGGCCAGGATGGATGCGGCCGGGCTTTACCAGGTTACCGCCGCCCAGTTCGTTTCGCGCCAAATCCTCTACGCCGGAGTCGTCCCGGTGCTCTTCTTCCTGGCGGACTGGGTGGTTCTCGAACTGCCCAAACCGGTCATGCTGGCGGGAACGATGGGCTCGGTCTTCCTGGGATATTTCCTCCCCATTCTCCAGCTCAACGCCGACACCGAGCGAAGGAAGACCGAGATCCTCCGCAACCTCCCGACCACCCTCGACCTGCTCACCACCTGCGTCGAGGCCGGCTTGAGCCTCCAGGCCGCCCTTTCCAAGGTGACCGAGATGTCCAAGGACAGCCCCCTCAAGGTCGAGTTGGAAAGGACCCTCAAGGAAGTTCAACTGGGGCGCCCCAGGGGGGACGCCCTGCGGGAGCTGGGCAAGCGGGTGGGCTTGAAAGAGTTGAACTCCGTCACCATCGCCCTGGTTCAGGCCGAGACCATGGGCTCCTCCATCTCCCAGACCCTCCGGGTCCAGAGCGAGATCATGCGGGAGGCCCGCTGGCAGCACGCCCAGGAACTCGCCCAGAAGGCCCCGCTGAAGATGATCTTCCCCATCACCTTCCTGATTTTTCCCGTTATCTTCATCGTCATCTTCGGGCCACTGGTCATCAGCCTCATGGATGGATTATTATAAGGGCATGATGAAAAGGGCAGAAATACGCCACGGTGCAAAGACCCTCGCCCACGTGCGGGTCGCCAATTCTTTTTTCAGCCGGCTGAAAGGGCTTTTGGGAACCTCCGAACTGCTTTCGGGGGACGGCCTCCTGATCGAGCCCTGCGACTCGGTGCACATGTGGGGGATGAAGTACCCCATCGACGTGGCTTTCCTGGACCAGGAGAACAAGGTCATCGCCTTGATCGGGAATTTCAAGCCGGGACGGGCGAGCCGCATCTACTGGAAGGCCAAGCGCACTCTGGAACTGGCCTCGGGAGAGTTGCGAGAGGTGAAAGTGGGCGATTCCCTGCAAATCCTCGTGGAAGAGGCGACCTCTTGATGAAATTCCGAATCCTCCCGATGGTCCTGGTCTTGATTCTTTTGGCGGCTCCGAGTCATGGCGCCACCTTCTCGGACTTGAGCGATCCGATCGAGCAGGCGTCCGCCACGGTCCTGGGCCGGTATCAGGTCATGCCCTCTCTCAGTCCCACCGAGTTCGGAGGCTCCAACCCCATCACGCGCTTCGACCTGGCCGAGATCCTGGACAACCTGCTGGATCCGAGGGACATTCCCTTCCAGGTCATCTCCTTCACCGATGTTCCGCCCGGCCACCGCGACGCCAAGTCGGTCAACAAAGTCGTTTGCTTCGACATCCTGAGGGCCAACGGGGGTTTGTTCCAGGGCTCTTCCCGCGTCCAGCGGATTTCCCTGGTCGAGTCCCTCGATCGCTTGCTCACCTATCGCTCCATCCTGCCGCCCCCTCGAAGAAAATCAGCCTTCTTCCCCGACGTCAAAAAGAACACCCCGGTGGGCTTGTTGCTGGACCGGGGCGCCAACTTCTGGCAGTTCCTCGACAACCCCGATTTCATCCGCTTCCGTCCCAACGAGTTGGTTTCCCGCGGCGAGGCGGTGGTGATGGTGGCCCGGGTGGCCGGTTTGATCGACCCCATGATCGCCGCGGACCTGAAAAAGGAAGTGCCGGTCGTTTCCGAAAGCCCGCTATCGGTCGCGACTCCCGCCCCCACCAAGGAACCCGCTTTGATCGTCGAGACCCCGAAGCCGGTGCCCTCTCCCCTGAATGCCGTGCAACCGAGCGCCGCTCCCAGCGAGGGACCGCCGTCCTGGCTGCTTTCTTCTCCTTCGCCCTCCGTGGAGGCCACGCCTTCGCCCGAAGCGTCCAACGCCCCCCCTTCGCCTCCTCCATTGCCCGTACTCCATTGGAACAACGGCTTCACGCTCGATCCCAGCCTCCTCTTCATCAGCGACAGCTTGTCCTCTTCGAGTCAAAACGGGAGCGGAATGCTGAGCACCCTTCACCTCAACGGGAACTGGGGATTCGGCTCTATTGCGGGCTTCCTCGACCTCAACACCACCATCCTGCCCGGAAGTCTGAACACCAAGGCCACGTCCATGTCCAACCCGACTTCCTTCATCGATTTCATGCTCCACCTGTCCGGCCTGTACCGTCTTCCCTGGAGGGGAGTCGATTGGGAGAGCGCCGGGGGACTGGGCGCGGTCCTGCACCTCACCATGGCGGAAACCAGCGGCATCAGCGCGGGAATCGGCCCGGCAGGGATGGTGGTCTACCGCCCCTTGCCCGCCCTGTCCCTCACCGGCGCCCTGCAAATCCATCCCCTGCTCTTCGCGGGAAACGGCCTCGCCCTCGGGTTGAACCCGAGCTTCGAAGCCGATTACAAGGTCATCCCCCTTTTCTCGGGGCAACTCAGCCTCCATGGGGGAATCAACGAGCAACTCGACATCGGCTTCGGCGGCGGATCCAGCTCGCTCACCGCGATCTACGCCGGACTCGGTTTGACTTTTTAGGAGGCTGAATGAACTGGACCGTCGGAATCGGAATGATAGGGGTGATGGCGCTGGGGGGGATCAGCCCGGCTTTGATCGACCGCGCCGTCGAGAACAGCCTGAAGCAGAACTTCGGTCCCTTCAAGAAGCTCGAAGTCCGGTCTAAAACCGACTTCATGAGCCTGCTGAACGGGAAGGTCGACGGTTTATCCGTCAAAGCGGGGGATTTCCAGGTGGATGGCCTCCCGGTACAGCGGATGGACATCCAGACCGGAGCCATGAGATTCGACACCTGGGGCGCCCTGAGGGGCCAAGCCCGCTGGTTGAACGAGATCGAGGCCACGGCCTCCGGGGCCCTGGACGAGCCCGCCCTCAATTCCCTGATTGCCCGTCCCTTCGTTCAAAATCAGCTGAAGAACATCAAGGTGAACCTGCCCATGGCCGAAACCGCCGCCATCGAGAACCTGGCGATCGCCGTAATCGAGAATCGAATCGAATTGAAGGGAAACATCGACATCGGGAACGGCTTTCCGTTGCCCTTCCGTCTTTCCGGGGCCCCCCTGGTCCTCGATCACCGACTCTTCATCCGCGACGTCGACCTCCAGGTCATGGGGATGACCCTCGCCCCCGCGCTTTACCAGGAGGCCCTGAGAAAGCCTCTCGAAATGCCCGTCATTTCGAACCTGAGGTATCGCCTGGACTCGCTCGAACCCCGGCAGGGCCGGCTCGAATTCAGGGGCTCTCTCTGGCTTTCAGCGGTAAAGTAAACCAAAACAGGCTGCCGCTACCCCGTTCGCTTTTCACGCCGATGCGACCGCCGTGGGCTTCCACGATGGCCTTCGAAATGCTCAAGCCCAGTCCAGAGCCGCCTTCCTGGCGGGTGGCGCTCATGTCCAGCTGGGTGAAGGGGCTGAAAAGCCTGGGGTAATCCTCGGCGGCGATGCCTATCCCGTCGTCTTCGACCTCGCAGCGGAGGGAATCCCCCTCGACGAAAGCCCTCAGCCAAATCTTGCCCCCGAGGGGGGTGAACTTGATGGCATTGCCGATCAAGATTTTCAGCACCTGGGCGACGCGCTGCTCGTCCATCGTCACCTCGGGGAGATCGGGGGGAAGTCGCTCGAGCAATTCCTGGTTTTTTTGAGCGGCCCGCTTTTTTTGATTTTCCAGGACCTCGGCGGCGATCTGAACGAAGCTTGCCAGGCGAATGGAAAAAGCGAATTTCCCGGCCTGAATCCTCGAGAGGTCGAGCAGGTCGTTGACGAGGTCGAGGAGGACATCGGCGCCGTCGAGCATTTTCCTGAGATAGGTGTGCTGTTGGGAGTTGAGTGGGCCCGCCAACTCGTCGTCCAGGATGCTTCCGAAGCCGCTGACGACGTTGATGGGGGTTCGCAGTTCATGGGAAAGGATGCTCAGGAACTGGTCCTTGAGGGCATCGACCTGTCTCAAGGCCTCGAAGCGGGCCCTCTCGCGCTCGGCCTGCTTCCTTTCGGTGACGTCCTCGCCGGAAAAAAGGATTCCGGAGATTCGACCTTCCGCATCGCGCAAAACGGTGTTCCGGAAGGCCAGGATTCTTGTTTCGCCGCTCTTGGTCTGCACGGGGTTCTCGCGGTCCTCGTAGGGCTCGATCTCTCCGTTCATCATGCAGTCGAAGACTTCCTTCACCTCCTCCCGGATATCGGGCGGCAGGCAAAAAAACCAGTCGCGGCCGAGAAGCTCGGATTCCAGGTAACCCAGAACCTCGCAGCCCCGCCGGTTGATGAGGGTGATGCGCCCCTCGCGGTCGACGGCCACCATGAGCACCCCGGCGATGTCGAGATAGGCCTGAGCCTGGTCGCGCTCCCGGCTCAAGGCCAAGAGACAACTCTTGCAGCCGTAGCTTTCGCAGGCCTTCAGGTGATTCGCTTCTTCCATACCCTTATTATACCCTCTCCGGGTCAAAGGCTTTCAATGAGCAGGTTGTCGAATGCCAGAGAGTTGCCAGCCGCGCGTAGAGCGAAAGAGTGGTAACCCGGAGTGATGAGAGGGCTGGAGACGGTGGCTTTCATGGCTCCGTCCAGGTAAACCTGGATCTTTCCCGCCGCAACGTCGACCGTGGCCCCCAGGGTGCGGCTGTCACCCTTTCCCGTCACGAGCTCCTCGCCGTAGAGACGCCGCCAGCCACCCGATTTCTCGGGCTGCCCCCCGTCGCATTCCCAGACCTCGAAAAGGTTGGGTTTGATGAGCAACTCGACGTAATGAGTCGGATCGAGGTAATAGAAGGGGACACCCTGATCCCCGGTGGGAGGGTAGGCGTTGGGAGCATCATAGCTTCCCCCGAAGGTGAGGGTGACCGAGGCACGGTAGCGCGGTGGAAGGGCCCCGTTTTCACCGAAAGCCAACCCGGAATAGCGCCGGAAAGACAGGTTGGGCTGCGGGCGGAGGTCGACGTGGTTGAGCTGCCCCCCCGCGACGAACCAGTTGCCCGCATAAAGCCAGGGATAGTCATTGCCGTCCAGGCGAACATCGCTCAGTCCGTCCGAACCCAGGCTGAAATCGAAGTAGACCCTGCCGGGCCGGGTAGTGACATCCGGCCGTGAGGTCCGCTCGGGCTCCGGAGTCGGAGCCTGATATGGGACCAGTTGATAGGCCGCGGTGGGGGTTGGCTGAGGAGTGATCTCGGGAGAAGGGGGGACGATAACCTGGCGAACCGGCGGGGTGACCGGATCGCTTCCGCAGCCGATCGCCACCAAGACAAGCAAGGGTATCCACTTCATCCTTCTATCCATGCGACACCTCCCTCTGCATCCTAGCGGAGGGGAAGGCGATCGACCGCACCATTTCGCCCTCTTTTTTGCGTCGAAAAAGCAAATTTAAAGCGCATTTATCGAAGAAGTCCCTTTTTTCAGGAGGAAGGAAGGCGCAGTTCGGCGAGCGTTCCATCCTTCGAACTCAAGGCGGCTTTTCCCCCATGGCTCTCGGCGACGGCCATCACGATGGCCAGGCCAAGCCCACTCCCCCCCGTTTCACGGGTTCTCGAGGTGTCGGGTCGATAGAATGGCTCGAAAAGAAGGGGGATTTCCCCTTCCGGGATCTGCGGACCCTCGTTTTTCACCCGAAAAAGGGAGCTTTTCCCTTCAACCAAGGTCTCGACCTCGATTTTTCCTTCCGGGAAGGAAAATTTGATCGCGTTGTCGAGGAGGTTTCCCATCGCCCGGATCAGGAGGCGTTCGTCCCCCAGGCAAGGTGCGGAAGCCAACGAAAGGCTGATTTTACATTTCTTTTGTTCGAAGAGGATGGCGCGCTCATCCATCAGGGCAGGGACGAGCGAGGCGAGGTCCAGGGACTTCATGCTGAGGCCTTCCGGTGCCTGAACGCGGGACAGGGAGATCAACTCCCCGATAAGCGAGTCCAGCAATTTGATGTCGCGCTCCAGTTGCTCGAAATAGGGGGAATCCGACCGGACCAGGGAGAGGGCGAGCGTCATCCTGGACAGGGGCGCCCTCAGCTCATGGGAGATATCCCTCAATAAACGATCCTTTTGCAGAAGCATCTGCTGGATACGTCGGCGCATTCCCTCGAAAGCCGCCTGAAGCTCCCCGAACTCGTCCGGCCGATCGATCAAAACCGGGGTTTCGAGATCGCCCCCCGCGATGCGGTGGGCGATCCGAACCATCCCGCGGATGGGACGGATCACCCAAAAGATCAAGGGGGGGATGAAAAGGAGGGCGATGAAAGTGCCGAAAAAAACGGCCGAAACGGCCAGCCCCGGGGGACGTCCCCCTCTCGTGGGCCAAAACCTGGCACGCAGCATTCCTTTCGTTTTGCCATCCACCTTCAGGGGCACCACGTAGGTTGTTCGAAAAGGCCTTCGGTTCTTTTTGAGGGAAGTGCCGGTACGAACCTCCAGGCGAACCCGAAGGGAACGAGAAAGTTCCTTCAACTTCTTCTCGTAGGGCTGGTTCCTTCGCAGGGCGCTTTCGATTTCGCGGGCGGCGAATTGAAGCTGGTCCATCCTCCGCTGGTGCTGGGCCTCGAATCGCCCGTGCTCGATGAGCGCCTTTCCGAGGGCGAAAGCCAGAAAGAAGGTGAGGAAGGCGGCGAACATGGCATAGAGCCCGAGCTTCAAAACGATGGAGCTCTTTGTTTTTTTCACCATTCGAAACGGTATCCCAGTCCGCGCACGGTGATCAGGTGGCGGGGGTTGCGGGCGTCTTCCTCGAGCTTTCCGCGCAACCGGCTGACGTGGATGTCGATCGCCCGGTCGAAGCTTTCGCCCCCCCCGGCATCGAGCAGATCGAGTAGTTGATCCCTCGAGAAGACGCGCCCGGGGGATGCGGTCATCGCCTCGATCAAACGATACTCGGAAGGAGTAAGGGGAATGTCCTCGCCATCCAGACTCAGGGTCCGGTTGCCCTGATCGAGACCGTTCGAGGCGTCCTTGAGCCGAGCTCTCCTCAAGACCGCCTCGATCCGGGCGATGAGTTCCAGGGGATTGAAGGGTTTGGCGAGGTAATCGTCGGCTCCGATTTGCAGGCCCCGGATGCAATCCGGGTCGTCTCCCCTGGCGGTGAGCATGATGACGGGAACCTGGTTGCGGGCCTTTCTCAGGAGGCGGCAGACCTCGAAGCCGTCCATCTCGGGGAGCATGACGTCGAGCAGGACGAGTTCGGGCCGCACTTTCCCTTCATCGAGGAAGCCGAACCCCACGGACGGGCGATCCGCCCAGACGAGGTCGAAGCCATGCCGCTGGACGAAATCGCGTAGCAGCATGGCGAGTTCTTTGTCATCGTCGATCAAAAGAAGCTTGCGGTTCATTGTCGGTTGAAGCGCCGCTTTCCGTGGCCTTTTCCGAAAAAGCCGCCGATGCGCCGGAGCAGGATTTCGCGCTGATTCTTGTCGAGAACGACGACGAAAGAAACCAGTTCCGCGACCGGAAGCTTTGCTTCCAACTTCTCGAGGGAAAGCGCGAGGGCCTCCTCGTCACCGGAAAGCATGAAAGCCGCCATCGCCGCCCGTCGCTCCTTCGGAGACGGCTGGAAGGTCTTCAGTTGCGTTCTCAGGGCATCGACGACGGGGCGCTGGGCCTCGGTCAACTTGAGCTCGGCCACCAGGCGGTCTACGAGCTCGTCGCGCATCGCCCCGAACTTCTTCTCTTGCCGGGGATGGTTCCCGGAAATCCTCTCCGCCCAGGCTTTCCGCTGGTCTTCGTCGAGGGCCGCGCGCTTCCCGCTCAGCCGCTCCAACGTCTTCGGAATACTCGCCCGCTCCTGGATTTGCGCTTCCACGAAAGCCGTCAGGGCCCGGGGGTCGACGGAGTCGGCCAGCAGGATTCCCTTCAGCTCTTGCTTTCCGGCGGGCGCAGCTTGTTTGCTCTGAACCTCGTAACCCATTTTTTCCGGTTGCTTGCCGCTCGAGGAGACTCCCCCGCAGGAAGAAAGCAAGAGGAGCCCCAGGGTCAAAGCGATGTTTTTTTTCACGTTTCCTCCTCGGGTCTTCGAAAAAGGCCTCCTTCTCAAGGATACGCCCCTTTCTTTTCAGAATTCTTTCAAATCGAAAGGGGGGGCCAAAAGCCCCCCCTTCAATCTTTTGCCTCAGGCTGCTTTTTTGATTTTTCCTTCACCCTTGAGCAGGTATCGGATGGCCCGCTCGAGCTGGGTGTCCTTGAAGCCCTTCTCGTCGGGCATGATGATTTCGCCCTTGGGGTTCTTGGGCAGTTCGATCACGAGGTTGGGGACGATGCCCTTCTTGTTGATGTCGGTGCCACCGGCGGTGAGGTATTTGTTGGTGGTGATGGCGATCCCCGAGCCGCCTTCCAGGGCGTGAACGGTCTGGACCAGGCCCTTGCCGAAGGTCTTGGTGCCGATCAGGAATCCGCGCTTGGTATCCATGAGGGCGCCCGCGAGGATCTCCGAGGCGCTGGCCGATCCCCCGTCTACCAGGACCACCAGGGGTTGGTTGGGAGCCATGACCGTTCTACCGGAGGCTTCCAGCATTTCCGTCTCACCGTCTCGGTCGACGATCTGGACGATGGGTCCGCTTTTGATGAACATGCTCCCGATGGTCACGGCACTCGGCAGGAGACCGCCCGGGTTGCCCCTCAGATCGAGGACGACGCCCTTCTTGTCGGAGAACTTGAGGAGGGCGTCGCGGATCTCCTGGTCCGCGTTCTCGTTCATGAAGGTCGAGAGGCGGATGTAACCGAGGTTCCCGTCGAGTTCGCGGGTCTTGACGGCCTTGTTGGAGATCGAGGCGCGGGCGATCTTCACGGGGAAGGGCTTCGCCGTTCCCTTGCGCTGGATCAACAGGGTCACGAAGGTCCCCTCGGGACCGCGGATATGGGTGACCGCTTCTTCGATGGCCATGTCCTTGGTGGGTTTACCGTCGATTTGGTCGATGCGATCTCCCGAGCGGAGGCCGGCCCTGGCCGCCGGGGTATCCTCGATGGGGGTGACGACGGTCAAGTGCTTGTCCTTCATCCCGATCTGGATGCCGATGCCGCTGAAGGAGCCTTGACGCTCTTCCTGCATGCTCTTGAACGCCTTGGGATCCATGAAGCGGGTGTAGGGGTCGTTCAGGGAGTCGAGCATTCCCCTGATCGCTCCGTATTCCAGGTTCGAATCATCGGTCTTGGCGTGGTTGGGGTTGATGAACTCGCTCTTGATCAAGTTGAAGACCTGGAGGAAGGTGGTGAAATTACGGGTTTCCGCCGCCACCTTGAGAGGCCCCACTCCCATTCCGATCCCGAAAGAGGCGATCATCAGGGCTACAACCAGGACCGCTTTGCCGTATCTCTTCATCGCTTACCTTCTCTAACCGTCTATCGCAAGTAGCCCAACGGATCGACGGGGGTTCCGTTACGCCGGATCTCGAAGTGAAGATGGGGGCCGGTAGACAGACCCGTGCTGCCGACCCTGGCGACGAGCTGGCCGCGGTGGACCCTTTGTCCGGATGAAACCAGGAGAGCGGAGGCATGGCCGTAAAGCGAGACCAGAACGCCACCGTGGTCGATCCAGACCATCTTTCCGTAACCTCCATACCAGCCACTAAATATTACCACACCGTCGTCGGCAGCAACAATCGGGGCCCCGTAGCCCACCGCGATGTCGATTCCGGAGTGCATGCGGTAGGTGCCGAGGATGGGGTGCCAACGCCTTCCGAAGGGGGAAGAGATGGAGCCGCTGCAGGGCCGGGTGAACCTCCCCGTTCCCAATTTCACCCCACGTTTCCGAGAGCGATTCAACTCGGCGATCATCCTTCTGATGGCGTACTCGATCTGGTTGGAATCACGCTCCAGCTGATTGACCATCTGCTCGTAGAAGGCTCTTTCGGTCTTGAGGCGCTGGACCAGGGCGGCCTGCTGCTGGTTCTGATCCTCGAGCTGGCCCTTCTGTTCCTTGATGCCGTCGGTGATGAGGGAGATCTGCTGGCGCTGGGAAGCGACCTTGCGAGTCTGCTGATCGATCTCCAACTTCTTGTTCTCGAGGCGGATCAGGAGCTTGCCGTCCTGCTGGCTGATGCGCCGGAAGTACTTGTAGCGGGAAAGGAACTTCGCCAGGTCCTGAGAGGTCAGGAGGGCCTCCCAGTAGTTGATGTGGCGATGCTTGTAGATCGCTTTCAGGCGATCGGCCGCGAGGGTCTGCTGGTTCCGGAAATCCTCCTGCGCTTCGCCGAGCTTCATCCTGGTCGAAATCAGCTGGCGTTCGGCCCGCTGGAGGCGGAACTGCGAATCATCGAGCTGGGTCACCGTCCTTTCCAGCTTCTGCTGAATGCCGGACAGATCCCCGACGGCTTTTTTCTCCTGTCGCTTCAATTTCTGGGCATGCGCTCGCTTGACGAGGATCTCCTGCTGAATCTGCTCCAATCGGCGCTGCTGCTGACGCAGGGTCCGCTGGGTGTTTTGAGCCGCGAAAACGGGCGAAACCAGCAGGAAAGAGAAAAGGAGGACCAGGGCCCTTCGAGCGAAAACTTGTTTCTTCATCGCTATCCGGGAGGCAGGAAGAAAGCTGCGACTCCGATCAGGGAAGTCACGACGAGCGTGAAGACGATCACCCAGGAGACCCCTCGGGCGTGAGAGCGAAAATAACGTAAAAGCAACTAATCTTCTCCTTGTAAGTATCGAAAAAGCCGCACGGCGACCTCATTCGGCAGTCCGGCCCGCAGGAAATCGCCGANNCTTGGCTTCCCGCATGCTTTCGACCGAGCCGAAGGAGGCGAGCAGCTTCTTCCTGCGCGTGGGGCCGATCCCCTCGATCCCGTCAAGAATCGAGCGAACCATTCGCTTGCCGCGCAACATCCGATGGTAGCCCACGGCGAAGCGATGGGCCTCGTCCCTGATCCTTTGCAAAAGATAGAGGGCCGCTCCCTCCGGTCTTCGAGGCTCTTCCGCGCCGGGAAGGAAAATCTCCTCGAAGCGCTTGGCGAGCCCGGCGATCGGAACGGACAATCCGACCTCCCGCAGGGCCTGGAGGCCAGCCTTCAACTGCCCCTTTCCCCCGTCGAGGATCACGAGATCCGGGATTTCTTGCCCTTCTTTTTTCAGTTTTTCGAAGCGGCGGCGGACGGCTTCCTCCATGGAAGCGAAATCGTCCTGACCCTCCCGGCGAATGCGGAAACGCCGGTATTCGGACTTGGCGGGCTTTCCGTCGAGGAAGACCACCAGGGAGGCCACCNNATGTCGAAGCACTCGATGCGGTGCGGGGGTTGCTCGAGATCGAAAAAAACCGCCAGAGCCGCCAGAGCGCCCTCTTCCTGGGCGCGGGAAAGCTTGATCCTTTCCAGGTGTGCCTGCGCGTTTTCCTCGGCCATGCGCAGGAAGTCCCCTTGAGGGCCCTTGCGCGAAGAGCTCAAACGAACCTTGCCTCCCCGTTTCAGGGAAAGGAAGTCGGTCAGGATTTGCGGTTCTTCCAGGGAAAGGGGCAGCAAGACCAAGGGCGGGACCTCCACCTCGCGAGAGTAGTACTGGCTCAAAAAGGCTTCCAAGATTTTTTCCGGCTTCTCGGAAAGCTCGGAAAGCTCGCCATCCCGCTCGCCCTTTTCCTCCAACTCGAAGGTCGAACTGCCTTGCAAAATCCCCCCTCTTACCTGAAAGAGCTGGATCGCGCAAAGGGAGCGATGCGATTCATGGCATGCCAACCCTATTATATCCTCTTCGAGGGATGGATCGCCAATCACTTTCTGCTTCTGGGCGAATTGCTCGATGCCGCGCAGCACGTCGCGCAGCCTTGCGGCGCGCTCGAACTCCAGGTTTTCGGAGGCCTCCCCCATCATTTTCTCGACCCTTTCGGTCAAACGAGGCCCCTTGCCTTGCAGAATGGCGCCGACCTCCCCAACCAACGCCAGGTAGTCTTCCCGGCCGATCTTTCCCTGACAGGGGCCCAGACAGCGCTTGATGTGGTAGTTGAGGCAGACCCGGTGGGGGAAGCGCGGCTTGAGGCAATTCTTCAGGGGATAAATTTCCTTGAGGAGGTCGAGCATGGCGTACATGCCGCTCACTTCGGGGAAGGGCCCGAAGTAAAGAGCCTCGTCCGATAGCCTTTGGCGAGCCACGACCAGGCGGGGGAATTCCTCGTTGGTCAGCTTGAGGAAGGGGTAGCCCTTGTTGTCCTTGAGCAGGACGTTGTTGCGGGGCTGGTGGCGTTTGATGAGGACGCTCTCCAGTACCAGGGCCTCGACTTCGCTTTCGGTGGAAATCCAATCGATGCTGGCGATGGAAGGCACCATGTAGCGGGTGCGAGGGGAGTGTCCCCCGTCCTCGCGAAAGTAGGAGCGGACGCGGTTTCGGAGGTTGACCGCTTTTCCCACGTAAATGACCTGCCCCGCTGCGTTGAGCATGAGGTAGACACCCGGCCCCCCGGGCAACAGCTCGAGGGCCTCCCCGACGGCCTTTCCGACTTTTTTCTTTCCAATCACGCGCTCATTATAGCGCTTTCACCGCCGTGATGGGGGTCCGTCAGGCCGAAAGGATGCTACAATTCCTCATAGGAAAGGGGAAAGCATGCCGAAACGCTTGATTGCAAACATCCGCAGCCGGATCGTGGGGGAAGAAGAACCCATCAAACTCGTCGTCAGCGCGCTTTTGGCCGGCGGGCACGTCCTCCTCAACGACGTCCCGGGTGTCGGAAAGACCCTCATGGCCAAGACCCTGGCCCAATCCATCGCGGGGATCTTCCGACGCATCCAGTTCTCGCCGGACCTGTTGCCGGGCGACGTCACCGGGATCAACACCTTCGAGCGCAAGAGCGGAGAGTTCAAGTTCCTGCCGGGACCGATCTTCGCCAACATCCTCCTGACCGACGAAATCAACCGCGCCTCCCCCCGCACCCAATCCAGCCTGCTCGAGGCCATGGAGGAAGGCTGGGTGACGGTGGACGGGGTCCCTCATTCCCTCCCGAAGCCCTTCTTCGTCATCGCCACCCAGAACCCCGTCGAATTCCACGGAACCTTTCCCTTGCCCGAAGCCCAGCTGGATCGCTTCGCCGCTTTCGTCGCCCTCGGCTACCCGAAAGTGGAAGAAGAACTGAAATTGCTGCGCGGCGCCTGGGCGACGGAAGTCTCGCTCGAACCCGTCAAGGCCGTTCTCGGGCTCGAAGAGCTCAGCCTCTGGCAGGCCTCCGTGCGACGCCTGCCCGTCGCCCCCGATCTCCAGCGCTACATCGTCCAGGTAGCGGATCTTTCCCGGCACCATCCGGGCATCTCTTTGGGAATCAGTCCCCGCGGGGCCCTGATCTGGCAGCGGATGTCCCAGGCCCACGCCTTCGTCGAAGGAAGAAACTACGTCCTGCCCGAGGACCTGAAAAAGACCGCCGTCGCCACCCTCGTTCATCGCATCGTTTCCGCCAATCGCCTCTCGAAGGAAGCCTTGATCCGGGATATGCTGGAAACCGTGCCGGTTCCGGTCTGATCCTCATCAAATGACGCCCAACGCACTGATCCTCCTCTTCATCGCCGTTTTCGCCCTGATCGCCGCCATCAACGTCCAATCGGGGTGGCTCTTCCTGGTCGGATACTCCCTCATCTCCCTGATCCTCTGCTCCTTCATCCTCGGAAAGATGCGCTTGAAGGACCTTTCGCCCAGGGCCCACTCCTCGGGAGTTTCCGAGAGGGGCGAAAAAATGGAACTCTTCGTTTATCTGGATAACCTGAGAGCCCCCCTCATCGCTTGTATGGCTCCCCCTGTCGGGCGCCGCGCCCGGCGCCGCTTCTTCTTTTCCTCACTCGTCCCCGAGGGCTGGACCTTCGCGGTCGCGGAAGGCCCCCAGCTTTCCCTCGAGATCGAGACCCCCCGGAGGGGTGAATTCGATTTGCCGGACTTGATTCTGCTCAGCTCCCCGCTTTTCCTCTGGGCCAGCGCGAAGAAATTTCCCGGCCGGGGAAAAGTCCTGGTTCTGCCCCGGGCCGATCGACTTCTCGCCCTCCCCTGGCTTTACGCGAATAGCGGGCAGGAGGACGGGATCCCCCGTCACCAGCTCGGGGACCTCTTCCGGACCGTCCGGGAATATCGAAGCGGGGACTCCCTTCATCGGGTCCACTGGAAGAGCACGGCCAAACGCGGCGAACTGATGATCAAGGAAACCGAAAGCGACCAGGGCGGAACCTCGGTGAGCCTGGTGATCGACCCGGCCTGCCGGGAAGGAAACCTCGAGGTCGTCGAACAGGTCTTTTCGGTCACCGCCTCGATAGCCGCCCATCTCCACCGGAACGGGACCGAGGTGAACATCTTTTCCTCCCAGGGAGAAGCCCCCAAGGGAATGGAAGAACAGCTCCGCTGGATGGCCAGGATGATTCCGGATCAAAAGCTGCCCCCTTCCATCGAGAACGCCGTTCTCATCACCGGGCGCTCCGGAAAAGAAACCAATTTCACCCTCCACTGCGGCGTTCAACCGGGCGGCGATATCCACTGCCCGCCCGGCTGCGACCTGGCAAGGGCTCTCGGATGAAGAAGCAAGAGAACCGCGACCTCGTTGCCCTGCGCTGGGCGACCTGGGGAATCAACTTCGTCGGATTGGCCGCCCTCTATTCCTTCGACCCCAACCCTCGCTGGCCGCTGGCCCTGCTGCTCACGAGCCTCGGCTTTTACTTCTCCTACAAGAGGCGCTACGAGAAGAACCACTGGATCAAGTCCCTGATGGCCCTCGCGATGATCTTGCTGCTTTGGCGCTACCTCTCCTCTCTCTTCGAGAACCTTCAGGACACCCGGCTTCCCTTGGCGGGAATGCTGGCCTGGCTGCAATCCATCAACGCCTTCGACCTGCCCCGCCGGCACAACTTGAAAACCGCTCAACTGGTCGGCGTCATCCTGGTGATCGTGACCGCCACCCTTTCGCGCGACCTCGTTTTCGGATTCTTCCTGCTCCTTTTCCTTTCCCTCCTCGCCTGGTCCGGTCACCAGGACAATCTGCTGGAACTGGGGCTCGAAAGAAAACGGGGGGGGGTGCCCGCGGCGATCGCCATTTCCATCGCCCTTTCCCTGGCCCTTTTCGCCGTCCTGCCCCGCCCGCAGTACCGCTTTCTTTCCCAGGTCCCCATGTCGGTGCGCCAATTCCTTCCCAAGTCGATGGATCCCGGGGTGAGGAACCTGGCCTATCCCAGCGGAATGAAGAAGTCCAAGAAGTTCAACCCCAAGGCCTTCTACGGCTTCAGCTCCACCCTCGACCTCGGCTTCAGGGGGAAGCTAGACTCCGACTTGACCATGAGGGTCAAGGGCAAACGCCCCCAGTACTGGCGGGGCATGGCCTACGACCACTTCGACGGCCTCGTTTGGCGCCAGAGCCGTCCCAATGCCGATACCCTATCCACCAACAAGGAAGCCTTCTCCCTGAGCTCCAACGGCAACGAGGACCTGCTCTACACCTTCTACATCGAATCCAACCAGACGAACTTGATCTTCCTGCCGCAGGATCCCCATTCCCTCTACTTTCCTACCGGCCAGATCTTCCTCGACTCGGAAGACGGACTGCGCAGCCCCGTGATCCTGGAAAAGGGGCTCTTCTATACCGTCACCGCCTCGTGGGCGAGCACCCTCGGGATCGAAAAGGCCCGCATCGTCTTGCCGCGCAACTCGCAAAAGAATACGAGCGGAAAAAGATACCTGCAGTGCCCCCCCATGAGCGAGCGTTTTTCGAAATTGGCCCGGGAGATCGCCGGAAAAGAACAATCTCCTTTTCGAAAGCTGCGCTCCATCGAAGCCTACTTGAAGGAACATGCGCGCTACGACCTGACGATCCCCCCCTACGAGGGAAAAGACTCGATCGATCACTTTCTTTTCGTCGAGAAACGGGGCTACTGCGAGCACTTCGCCACCGCCATGGTTTTGCTCGCCCGAGCGCTCGGCATCCCTTCGAGGCTGGCCACGGGCTACCTGCCCGGACTCTACAACCCCTTCACCGGCTACTTCGAGGTCAAGACCGATTCCGCCCATTCCTGGGTGGAATCCTATTTCCCCGGCTACGGCTGGGTGCCCTTCGATCCCACCCCGGGCTTTCTCTTGCCCGAAGAATCCCCGACCGCCTGGTCACAGTTCAGCGGATTCCTTCGGGAAGTCCCCTGGCTGATGCTCGTTTTTTCCGGATTTCTGCTTTTTTCCCTCTTTTCCCTCTGGAAAGGGCTGGCGTCGAACTTGCTGCCTTCAAGCAAGCTGTTCCTGGTTTTTCTGCGCCGGGCCGGCCTTCGTCGAAAAGGAGGGCATACCGCCGAGGACTACCTGAGGGAAATGGAAAAAAGAGGGAAAGCCCCCGATCCCTCCGCCGTCCGCTTCATCGAGCTTTACCAGCGGGCTCGATTCGGGCCCGGGGTACCCCTCGAGGACCTGCGGGCCGCCCTGCGAGAAGCGAAGCTTGGAAAAAAATAAGCCCATTTTTAAGCAAATCTACGTCAGATTTTTCCTTTTCTTCCGATATGAAAGAAATCACGGGATAGCGGCCCTCGGGCTCGCTTTCCTCCTGCTCCTCGGTGGGAGCCCCCCCTGGGCATCTCCTTACCCGCTTTGCCCAGGGGTTTCCTTTGTTCAGGAAAAAAAAATGAAAATCCTCCTCGTCGATCCCTCCCGGGTCGAGATCCTGCCGGTCGTTTCTTCTCCGAAATCCTTGCTT
>DOBT01000192.1 GCA_003503675.1 Cyanobacteria bacterium UBA8530
ATCCCGCTGACGCCCCGCACGCCGCCATCGAGCGACAACTCCCCCACCAGGAGGTAATCCCCCAGGTGCTCGCCCGATAGCTGTTCGGTGGAAGCCAGGATGCCGACGGCTATCGGGAGGTCGAAACCTGGACCCGCCTTGCGGGTGTCGGCCGGAGCCAGGTTGACCACGATCCGCATGGGCGGGAAGGCGAAGCCCGAGTTGCGGGCCGCCGACTTCACCCGTTCCTTGCTTTCCTGGATAGCGGAATCCCCTAAGCCCACCACGGTACACCCGGGCAATCCGGAAGAAATGTCGACCTCTACTTTGACCACGTAGGCGTCGACCCCGAGTACCGCGCCGCTATTGACCGTTGACAGCATCTCGACCCGCCCTCCAAATTGACATGTTTACAATTTAACACATGCTTATCATTTGTCAAGCGAGGGTTCCGCTCAGAGGGCCACGAAGTAAAGGAACATCCCGACGGCCGCCAGGGAGATCAAACTGTAGGGGACCCTCTTCTTTCCCGCGATCAGTTCTTCCTGAAAGAAGAGATGGTAGGCGGGTGGCGCGACCAGAAGGACGGTGGTGACCCCTATGAGCGCCGATTGCTCGAGGTTCAGGTTGGTGCGCCAGCTTCCGATGACGGCGCGGACCACCATCGAGACCAGCAGGATGAGGAAGACGTAGGCGTAGCTTTTCCAGTTTTCCTTTTTAGGCATGAAAACTCCTTCAAGGCATATTTAATTAGTTTTTACCCCGAGAGAGGGAGAGGAATCTTTCTTTCTGTTAAGTCAGGGAAGATCGAGGGGCGCCAGGACCTCCAGGATTCGATAGCCCTGGCCGGAGTCACGCACGAGGGGGCCTGCCAGTTTTTCGCCGTTCTTGCCCACCGCGGGCAGCACGTCATTGGACCAGGAGAAGGCTTTCGGAGAGAACTCCAGGCGGATCTGATAGCGACCGGGAGCCAGGACGGGGGGCTTCAGGGTTGCCCGGTAGCGGTGGCCCTTGACCAGGGGCAGGGCCAGGCAGATCGGCTCCGAGGAAAGGTCCTTCCTGAGAGCGACCAGGAACTGGGCACCGTCGGGAAGGCTGGTTGTCCCGCTCACCTCGACCCCCGAGGCCACTTTCTTCGCTTCCAGGGTGATTTTGCTGGGGGGGCTACAGGCCACGAGCAAGCCGCAAAGCAGCCAGGGAAAATATCGAATCGCGCGCAAGGGGTCCTCCTTCAATCTTGATGACCTTTGCCTTACCCTAACCGAACTTTAACTGAAAAACGGTTGTCAGGCGGGATAGAGCGTGGTTCAATAGCGTGGAAAGCGACGAAGTCGTCGCCAAGGCTAAGACAGCGCTGAGAAGGATCGAATCGATCCCCTCGGCGCTTTTTTAATAAAAGTACTCAATAATGGAGGCTTCTTGATGAACATGGATTATATTTACAGCGCTCACGTCCTGAATAGCCTGCATTCCCTATCCAAAAGAGGGGAACTCGATTTCACCCGGCTCCGTCGCCGGATAAGCGGATTTCAGACTTTACTGCGCCTGATCTCCTTGAGGATGCGCTCACCAGGAGTTCCATCGGCGAGGTAGGAGGATTTCAGCAAACCGATGCGGGGGGCGAAGTATTTGAGGCTTTGCCCCCCTTCGCTGTCACTGGTCAAGGTCAGTACCCTTTCGAAGCGCTGGCCCGCCACTTCGACGGGCTCTCCGAAGAAGCGCCGAAAATGAATCGAACCGACCCGGGGGTCCTCTTCCGTCCATTCCGATTCTTCGACGGGGTATTCCCAGATCAGTTCCTCCCCTTCGGGAGAGGTTTTCCAGGCCCCCCTGGAATCGAGGCGATATTCCTCGATTGTTTCCTCTTCCCCGCGGACCCGGCGAAGCGAAAGAAGCTCTCCCCCTTCCTTTTTCTCGAGGGAAAGCACTTCCAGCCGGCTCTCCCCCAGGTCCCCACCATCGAAGGATTCCTCGTAAACGAGCACCAGGCCGGGTTCATCGGGTAGAAATCTTTCCCTGGATTCTTCCGCCATGACCCCTCCCTCTTTCTTGCCCTTTACCCCATTCTACCTCTAAAATGTCCTGTAGATTAAATATCGAAATTGAAAGGACGACTATGCAGAAATACATTTGCGACGTATGCGGCTACATCTACGATCCCGCCGCCGGCGCTCCCCTCAACGGCATCGCTCCCGGCACCGCCTTCGAGAACTTGCCCGAAGAATGGGTCTGCCCGGAGTGCGGAGTTGGCAAGGACATGTTCTCGAAAGTCTAGGAAACCTTCCGAATCATCGAAGAGGGAAGGGCGGCGGCCCTTTCCTCTTTTTCTTTATTTGAAAGGAAAGCATGAAAATTCAGGAAAACCTCCACTGGATAGGCGTATACGATCCGTCACTCAAGATCTTCGACGTCGAGATGCCCACCAACGGCACCACCTACAACTCCTACCTGGTGCGCGGGGAAGTGGCCGCGGTCATCGACACCGTGAAGGCGGGCTTCTACGAGAGCTTCCTCAACCGCCTCGGCAAACTCACCCCCCTTTCCCTGGTCAAGTACGTGGTGGTCAACCACACCGAACCGGATCACACCGGCTCTCTCGGCAGGCTATTGGCCGAAATTCCCCAGGCCAAGGTGGTCTGCACCAAGACCGCCAAGAACTTCCTCGAGGCCCAGTTCAACCGGAAATTCGATTGCCTGATTGCCGAGGAGATCGGTCGTCTCGATCTGGGAGGCGGAATGGTGCTCGAGTTCGTCAAAGCCCCCTTCCTGCACTGGCCGGACGCCATGGTCACCTATCTTCCCGCCTATGAAACCTTATTCAGCTGCGATGCCTTCGGGGCCCATTATTGCGAGGAAGGCAAGCTTTTCGACGACGAGATGGGCGATCACTTTCCCGCCGCCCGCTTCTACTACGAAGCCATCGTATCCCCCTTCAATCCCCATGTCCGCAAGGCCCTCTCCCTGCTCGAGAACCATCAACTGAGCCTCATCTGCCCGAGCCATGGCCCCATCCTGCGCAGCCGGCTCAAAGAAATGCTCCAGCACTACGCGGAATGGTCCAAAGAAGTGCTTTCTTTCCCCAGCGCGACCCTGCTGTTTTCTTCGGCTTACGGCAACACCGAGCTTTTGGCGAAAGCCCTGCGGAAAGGACTGGAGGAAGAAGGGATTTCCGTGAAGGAGATAAAGGCCGAGCACGGATTCGACTCCGCCGCCGCCATCGAATCGGCCCACAACAGTCACGCCCTACTGGTCGGTTCCCCCACCATCACCGCCGACGCCGTCGGCTCGATCTGGGAAGTCCTGGGCCACCTCAATCCCATCAGGATGAAGGGAAAGCCGGGGCTGGCCTTCGGCTCCTACGGTTGGAGCGGCGAAGCCGTCAAGAGCATCGAAAGCAGGTTCGATACTCTGGGACTCAAACCCGTCGAAGGAATGAAAGTCAACTTCGTTCCGACCGAAAACGACCTCGCCGCCGCCCGGGAACTGGGAAAGAATTTCGCTCTTCAGATCAAGGAAAGGGTTTCATGAAAAAGCACCTCATCATCGGCGACGGCCCCGCCGGACAGTCCGCCCTCGAAGCCGTCCGAAAAGTCGATCCGGAAGCCGAGATCAAGGTTTTCACCGAAGAAGACCTGCCCTTCTACGCCAGGATGAAACTGCCGGACTTCCTCGAAGGAAGGGCTTCCCGGGAGGGCCTGCTGCTGCGCAAGAAGGAATGGTATTCGGAGAAAAAGATCGACCTGCACCTGGAAGAAAAGGCGACGAAGATCGACCCCTTGAAAAAAGAGCTCACCACGGACAAGGGAAAGTATTCCTTTGATTCCCTTCTCATCGCCACGGGGGGACGCGCCTTCATGCCGCCCATCCCGGGTGCCGACTTGCCGGGGGTCTTCGTTTTGCGCTCATTCAGCGATGCCCGGGAATTGAAGGAAAAGGCCGTCGAAGCGAAAAACGGAGTGATCATCGGCGGCGGGATCCTCGGCCTGGAAGCGGCCGCAAGTCTCATGGCCCTCAACCCCGGGCTCGAGTTGACCGTCGTCGACACCGCCCCCACCCTGCTTTCCCGTCAGCTGGATGAAACGGCGGGGCGCCTTCTCCAAACCATCCTGGAAGGAAAAAGAATTTCTTTCCTGCTCGATGCCAGGACCTTGCGCTTCGAAGGAGAGGGGAAAGTCGAAAAAGTGGTTCTCGAACAGGAGAAAGTCATAGAAAGGAAAGCGGACTTCGTATTGGTCTCGGCGGGAATGCGCAGCCGGACCGAACTCGCGGAAGAGGCCGGGCTCCTTTGCCGAAGAGGCATCCTGGTGAACGAGCACCTGCAAACCAATTTCCCCGACGTTTTCGCCGCCGGGGACGCAGCGGAGTTCGAAGGCGTCTGCTACGGACTCTGGAAACCGGCCATGGACCAGGGGGGAATCGCTGGAAAGAACATGGCCGGACAGGACGTACGCTACGGTGGCTCGGTCGTGTCGAGCAAGCTGAAGGTCACGGGCATCGAGATCGCCTCCGTCGGCGACTTCGATTCAGAGAACAAAAAAAAGTGCCTGATCGAAGAGGCCGACGGAGTTTACTCGAAGATCGTCTCGAACGAGGAAGGCCTCATCGTGGGGGGAATCCTTTTCGGGGACACTTCTCGCCACCAGGCCCTGATCAAGGCGGTGGCCGAAAAGACCCCCCTCAACGAGTGGCGACAAGAAAAGATGGCGACCGTTTCGAATCGAAACGGCCGCCATCTTGATTTTCTNNCATTTTCTTCCTTAGAGCAGCGGGTCCAGGGCCTCCAGGGCCTTTCGCTTCATTCTTTCCGCGAAGGGAACGTTTTCGACTTCCGCCATGGTCAGGGGCTTGGCTGCGGCCCAGTCCGGGTCGAGCACCTGCCTGTGGAAATCCTGGATGGTCGAGTCGTCCGAGATCAGGGTGTTGAGTTCGTGGTTGGAGGCATAGGTGCGGGCATCCCCGTTGGCTCCCCCGAGGGAGAGCAGTTTGTTGTCCACGAGCATTCCCTTGAAGTGGCTGAAGCGCGGGACGATCTTGCCGTTGACCTTTTCTCCCTCGTACATGCGGACTTCGACGCCGGCTTTTAGGAGCTGGGCGGCGGTTTCCATGTTCAGGCTGGAATAGATCGAGCCCTCGTGGCTCGCTTCCTTGCCGGCGGGCATCAGGACCTTCACCTTGAGGTTGGGGTTGGCCTGCTTGGCTTTCAGGATCTCACCGACCAGCCCGTCATCGGAGAAGTAGGGGTAAATGAGGTCGATCTCGGTCTTGGCGTTGCGGATGGCGCTGAAGTGCGAATCGCGGATCTCGTATTCTCCGGAGTGGGGATCGGTGACCACCGACTGGACCCGGGCTTTGCCGTCCACGGCGGGAACGGGCTTGGGAGCTTCCTTGGGAACCTTCCCTCCGGCACGGGCCCAGTTCTCATAGAACTGAGACTCGATGCGGGCCGTTTCGTCACCCTTGACGGTATAGAGGACGTCGTGCCAGGAGGGTTCCTGTCCCTTCCCGCCCGCGACCTGGTAGTTTTCCTTCAGGTATTCGTTGCCGATGTTGCGGCCCCCGGTCATGAACTGCTCGCCGTCCGCGATGTAGAGCTTGCGGTGGGTAAGGGGAAGCCCCATGGCCTGAGTCGAGAGAAAATTGGGATTGAAGACCTTGACGTCGACGCCGTAGGACTTCAGAAGGTCCACGATGCCCTTGTCGTCCGAGCCGCCCGAACCGCCGGATAGTCCGGTGGAATCGATCATGACCTTGGCGTCGAAGGGTTGACTCGCCTTCTTGGCCGCGGCGATGCGGTCCCCCAGAGCCTTGGCGACCTCTCTCCCCGCTTCGTCGTTGTGCCAGATGAAGGTCTCGATGTGAACCGACTTCTTGGCGGTCTTGATGAGGTTCAGGAGGGCCTGGTCCGATTCCGTCGGAGAGACGTGGAAGGTGATCTTGTTGTGGCCGGTGGCATTGGACAGAACCAGTTTGTCCACGTCGGGCTTCGGCGCGGCGGGTCCGGCCGGAGCGGGAGCGGGGACCTTCTTGGTCAAGGGATTGGTGAAGGCCTTCAGCCTGTCGTTGATGGAAGTCATGGTGGCCCCCCTTACTTTCCGAGGGAAGTTTCATCGGGGTTGCTGCCCCAGACCAGGTCGAAATTTTCGTTTCTGAAGCCGTCGGGATTGGTGGCTCCAAAGATGTTCTTTTCGGCCACGTTCTTGCCTAGCCCGGCTTGCATGGCTTTGGAGGCCAACTCGGTGCAGGTGAAACGATCGTTGTTGTCGTCATCGAGGTCGTAGTCGTAGACCTTGCCGACCTGCTGTTCGAGGAACTTTACGGTTTTATCGGCATTTTCCTCGGTCATCGCCTTGGGACGAATCACCATGGCATGATCGCCTTCCGCGAAGAAATCCTGAACGGAGATCTTTCGAACCCCGTGGGTGGTCGCGTCGATGATGGTGCCGTCGCCGACATAGACCGCGGCATGGCCATAGAAACCCGGGATCGCCATGTTGGCGGAGCCGTAATCGGTACGCCTCAAAAGGAGGTCGCCCGGCTTCATCTGGGGCAGGACCGTATCGGCCATTTCCTTGGTGAGCGCACGGGAATGCTCGACGTTGACGCCGGTCAACTCGAGGGCCACTTTTCTCTTGACCTTGTACCAGGTGCTCTCGGCAGGAGGGATATAGGTGCCGCTCAGCTTGAGAGAGTCTCCCTGTAGCTTGGCGGTCAAAGCTTTCTTGGGCTTCTCGACCAGTGGTTTGATGTTGATTTTCGGCAGGAGCGGGTTCGTTCCGTCGAGGCGAATATCCATAGACCCTCCTAGTGTTCTGCATGCCTGCTTCTTTCATTATCGAGCGAGCGGATTAAATCTTGCCTGGTTTTCTTAAACAAATAAACAAGTTTTCTTTCGGATCGCTGATAAGGAAAGAAGTGAATCCCTTTTTCTATTGGAGAAGCCGATGAGCCGGATTCAAGAGAACAAGCCAACCCAACCGGCGAAACCGCCGCAACCGAGACAACCGGTCGCATCGGCCTCTGTTCCCGCGATCGCCCCCATGCCCGATTCCTTGAAGCTTTCGGAAAACTCCGACCCCGGCTTGACTTCCCGCGGGGTCCTCTTCGTCAAGTCGAAGTACGAGGACCTCAGGGATCGCGGCGCCACCGCCTACGGCTACGCCGAGACCGGCTATACCGAGATCAAGAGGGCCGTCCAGACCGGCGATTGGGAAAGACCCGTTCAAACCCTGGTCGATCCGGTCCTCGACAGCTCGGTGCTCGGTCCGGACAACGTCTTCGACGATAAGGGAGCGGGGAAATTCGGCCAAATCCTCACCAATCGCCTCGGGATCGGCGAGTCGGTTTCCCTCGAAGTCACTACCGGAGCCACCATTCCCCTCGAGGAGTTCCTCATACCCAACGCCAAGATCGACCGGGGGGGAAGCCTGAAGATCTCGAGAGTCGCGAAAAAGGACCAAAATGGCAAGCCTCTGACCGGACCGAAGGATTCCAAGGGGAACCCCCCGACCGAATTGCGGGTCGAGGTGGAGCTCGAGGGGTCGGTCGGCGGAAGCTATGCCGGAAAAATCGGTTTCGACGGCTCCGTGAAGGTGGGAAAACGCGAAGCGGGCGTCAAGGCCATGGCCGGAGCCGAGGTCGAGGCCGGCATCCGCGGGAAAGTCGCCTATACCTATGCCTTCGATCCAGACGATCCGAAAGAAATGAATTCGATGATCGATTTGGTGACCCTGACCGCCTCCTCCACCTTGTCCGCCATACCCGACTTCGAAATGATTTTACCCGGCATCCGGGCTGCGTTCGGCAAGCATAGCGATTTCACCTCCCACCTGGTTTCCCTGACCGGCGAAGGCGGCTTGTACGCGCAGGCCTCGGCCAGGCTCAGGGTCACCGCCGGCATCTCCAAGTCCAAGGATGAGGAAGACTCCATGGAGGCCGAAGGACTCAAGACCAAGTCATTGTCCCTGCTCAACAAGGTCAATTCGGAAATGAGGGTCGCCATGATGACCGGCGGAGCGCGCAGCTCCGCGAACCTCGGGGTCACCAAGGACGTTCGTACCGGAGAGAAGACGGTCTATGCCCGCGTGGACGGCATGGTAGGAGCGAACGGACGCTTGCCCCTCTACAACGTCCGGGCCGCCTCCATCGAGGGATGCCGCACCGTGGCCTTCACTTATGACCAAAAAGGCAACCTCAAGGGGGTCAAGGTCCAGGACGAAGTCAGCAAGGATCAGTTCAACAAGGGCCTTCGCTCCGTGATGGAAGACATGATGGGACGTCCCTTCGAGAAGGGCCTGATCGCTCAGATCGGAACGGAGGACGCCATCCGCGTGACTTACAACTTGAGCCCCGCCGAGTTCGAGAGCATGGACGCCAAATCCTTCGGCGAGGCCCTACTCAACAAGAAAAAGGTCGCTTCGATCGAGATCCTTTCCCTTCATCGCGACATCTTCGAACTCAAGGGAGCGGTCGCGGTCGATCTGGGCGCCCAGATCGGTCTCCGGGCCGGGGTCATGGGAATCCATGAACAGGAAAGCGGCCTCCGCTGAGAAGAAAGTAATATCGGTCCTTCGCCCCGGCGAGGGACCTTTTTTGTGACCATTGCTTGTTTATTCCTTCCCCGTTGATTAAAATGAATGTTCATATGACGATTACATTGCTTGCAAATCTCTTCAACTTCCTGGCGATCGCCCTCATGCTGATCACCTTCGCCGTGGTCGCCCGCATCCACCCTTGCGCCTTCCATCGCTGGTGGATCGGCGGCCACCTCTTTTTCCTGGCCGCCATTTCTATCCGGCTTTTCTTCAACTTGGGAGAGGCGAGCAATCCCTTTTCCCTGCTCGTCGCCGCCAGCCTCCTGCTCGCCACGGATTTCATCTTCATGGCGGGAAGAGCCCTTCAGGGAAAGCCCCGCAAGCCCTTCATGCGGCCCATTCTGTTTTCCTCTTTTCTTTTCTGCGCTATCCTCTTCTATTTCGGCGTCCACACCAAAGAAATCCTCATCCTCCCTTTCCAGTTGTGTGCGGCCTCGAGGCTCTATCTCGGACTCCTCTTCCTTTGGAAGGCGAAGCTTTTCGATCGCACCGTCAGTGCTCTCTGGCTCGGTTTCCCCATCATCTTCCTGGGCCTTGGTTTGGGCATCTATCCCTTCCTCCCCCCCGAATCCTACTGGCTGTGTTACTCCATCGCGGCGGTGCTGCACTTCCTGGTCGGAACGGGCATCATCGTCTTCATCCTGGAAGAAAAAAGAAAGGAAATCTCTCAACTGAAGCAGGGGCAAATCGAGACCCTCAGCGAGGCCGATCGAATCAAGGACGAGTTCCTCTCGGTCGTCAGCCATGAGCTCAGAACTCCTTTGAATGCCATCCAGGGCTTCGCTTCCATTCTGGACCGCGAGATTCAGGGACCGATCAGCCCCCCGCAAAAAGAGTCCCTCTCCCGTATCCTGGCCGCCTCCTACAAGATGACCGAACTCGTCAACAACATTCTCGACGCATCCCGCATGCGGACGGGCAATTTTGCGATCCAGCCCAATCGAACCGACTACTCTTCCCTGATGGGGGAGGTACTCGAACTGCTCCTCCCGCTCGGGCAACTGAAGCAGATCGAGATCGCCGAGGAGAGCGCGGTTTCCGGCGAGGTTTTCCTCGACGATCTGAGGATCGCCCAGGTCCTCACCAATCTCCTCTCCAACGCCATCAAGTTCTCGCCCCGAGGAGGAAAAATCTTCATCAAGGCCTCGGTGGAGAAGGGCTTTTTATTGACCGAAATCAGGGATGAGGGGATCGGGATCTCTTCCGAGGACCTGCCCAAGCTTTTCATCCCCTTCAAGCAGCTCGACATGAGCCTGACCCGTTCTTATGTCGGCTCGGGACTGGGCTTGAGCATCGCCAAGAAGATCGTCGAAGCTCACGATGGCCAGATCGGTGTCGAGAGCGCGTTGGGAAAGGGCAGTGTCTTTTGGTTCAGGCTCCCCCTCAGAAACGAAACCTCGAAAGTCGCAGCGAGTTCGTGAGGACGAAGATCGAGGAGAAGGCCATGGCCCCTGCGGCTATCATGGGGTTCAAGTGCCCCGTGGCGGCCAGTGGAATGCCGAGGACGTTGTAGAAGAAGGCCCAGAATAAATTCTGCTTGATCGTTCTCAGGGTGGCCCGGCTGAGTCGGATGGCGGCCGCCACCCCCCTCAAATCGCCCGAGATAAGGGTCAGGTCGGAGGCCTCCATGGCCACGTCGGTGCCCGTCCCGATGGCGATGCCGATGTCGGCCGCGGCGAGCGCCGGGGCATCGTTGATGCCGTCGCCCACCATCCCCACCACCCGGCCTTCCGCCTGGAGTTCCTTGATCTTCTCCGTCTTTTCCCGCGGCAGGACCTCGGAAAAGAACTTTTCGATCCCGGCGGACCGGGCGATCGCCTCCGCCGTCTTTCGGTTATCCCCGGTCAGCATCAGGACTTTTATCCCGGCCTTCCTCAGCATTCCGACGGCCTCGGCGGCATGGGGCTTGAGGGAATCGGCCAATCCGACGACGCCGAGCATTTTTCCGTCCAGCGCCCCGAAGATCGCCGTCTTTCCGTCTCCCTCGATTTTCTCGATGAAATCCGAAAAAAGCGAAGAAATCTCGAGTCCCTTCATCTTCATCAAGCGATGGGTGCCGACCAAAAGGCTCTTTCCCTCCACGACGGCTTCTATCCCCGCTCCGGGCACGGCATTGAAGGAAGAAGGTTTTTTCAAGGAAATCCCTCTTTTTTCGGCACCGCGAACGATCGCCTCCCCGAGGGGATGCTCGGAATTTTGCTCGGCACTCGCGATCCAAAAAAGAAATTCCTCCTCGGGCATCCCCTCGGAAAAAACATCGGTCAAAGCCGGCTTGCCTTCGGTCAGGGTGCCCGTCTTGTCGAAGACGACGGTATCCAGGCGTTGCGCCCTTTCGAGCACCTCGCCGCCCTTGATGAGGATGCCGAGCGTGGCGCCTTTGCCCGTTCCCACCATGATGGCGGCGGGGGTGGCGAGCCCCATGGCGCAAGGACAGGCGATGACCAGCACGGCTACCATGGCGGCGAGCGAAGAATTCCAGTTTCCGCCGAGGAAGAACCAGGCAAAAAAAGTGAGAAGCGCGATCAAGGCGACGACCGGCACGAAGATCCCCGAAACCTGATCCGCCAGCCTTTGAATCGGCGCCTTGCTCCCCTGGGCTTNNACCAGGCGGATGATCTGGGCGAGGGTGGTCTCGAGCCCGACGTGCTCGGCCAAGAAGACGAAACTTCCCGTCTTGTTGATGGTTCCCCCGATGACGGGGTCTCCCGCCTTCTTGTCGACGGGGAGGCTCTCTCCGGTCAGCATCGATTCATCGA
>DOBT01000177.1 GCA_003503675.1 Cyanobacteria bacterium UBA8530
TCCATCTCGGGCATCATGATGTCGAGGCAGATCAGGTGGTAAGGGGCGTCTTCCCCCCAGGCCAGTTCGACGGCGCTCACCGCCTCCTTGCCGTTGATGGCGATCTCGCATTCCCCGTAGGGAGCGAGGATCTTCTGGAGTAGCCGGCGACTGGTGAAGTCGTCCTCGACGATCAGGATCCTCATGAAACGTTCTCCTCTTGAGCAAAGCGGCTTAGTTCAGCCATCAGCCCATCGAGTTGGGCCTGCAGGTCGTTCATCAAAGCGGCGCCTCGGGAGAGATCGCCGCTTTTTCCGGCGCACTCCAGGGCAAAAGCGGTTTCCCAACTCTCGCCCTTGGAGAAGTTACCCACCGCTCCCTTGATGGAATGGGCCGAGTTGCGAACCTTTTCGGGGTTACCCTCGGCCAGGGCATTCCGCAGTTCCTCGATTTGTCGCGGAGCGTCTTCGATGAAGACGGCGATCAGCTCCTGGGCGAACTCCAGGTCGCCCTCCACGTTGGCCATCACTCTTTCCACGTCGAATGAAAAGTTCATTGCACCTCCCATATCGATGATAGCAGTCCTTTCTATTAAAGTGCGATTCCCCAGCGGCTAAAAGTCTGGAGATAGCGTTGCATGACCTTTTCCCAGCGATAGTTTTCGAGCACGTATTTTTTACCCCTTTCGCCCATCTTGCGGCGCGTGTCGGAGTCTTCGAGGAGGAATTCCAGGGATTCCTCGAATTCCCGGCAATCGAAAAAGCTCAGCCCCCCTCCGGAAGCCTCGCAGTGCTGCCGGGTGACGGCACAGGCGGAATTGACGAGCACCGGCCGCCCGGCCAGCCAGGATTCCATCAAGGGCAAGGAGAAGCTCTCATGGATGGAAGGCTGGCAGAGGACCAGGGAAGCCGCGTAGGCGTCGGCGCGATCGGCATCGGAAACGAAGCCGAGATCGAGGACGTGCTTTTTCAGCTTTTCGGGGACAGAAACCTGCCCGCTCCCGATGAGGACCAGCTTCGCGTCTCTTTCCTTGCTTCTCTGGGGGTTTTGAAGGAACTTTCCGAAGTAGTCGATGAGGAGCGGCACGTTCTTCAGTTCGTCCTTGCGGCCGGCGTAGAGGATGAAGTCCCGCAGGCCGTACTTCTTCTGGAAGCGGTTGGCATCGCCGTGGAAATCGGCGTCGATGCCTTCTCCCAGCAGGGCCATGGATTCCGGCTTCAATTCGTAGAGCTTGGCCGCGAGGCGCATCTCGGCCTCGGAGTGGAAAATCACGCCCTTGGCCTGGCGGAAAATCGGTCCCCAGCGCTTGAGATAGGCATAGCCCTCGTCATGAAGGCAAGGGATGAGGATGGAGCGTTCGGGGCAGACCTGGGCTCCCCAGTAGGTGGTGCCGAAGAGATAGGGGATGAAGATGAAGAGGTAGTCGTTGCGGTGGTTGCGCATGTATTCGATCAGGCGATCGGAGCGGATCGACTCCTCGAAGAAAATTTCCGCTTCCCTTTCCGAAAGGGGCTGATCGTTGATTACCTTGGAGTTGAGGCTTTCGTAGAGCTTGGCGTTGCTTTTGCGCACGGGAAAACGCCGGACGGGAACCCCGTTGACGAGATCGGTTCCCTCGCGGTGAAAGTTGCGGTTCCAATCGGAGTGGAAGTCGCGAACGCAGGTGGTGAGGATTTCGACGGGAAAGCTCTCACTCAGGTGCTCTGCGGTTTTTCGGCACTCCGCCTCCGCTCCGCCGGGAATGTCCAGTCCGTACCAGGGGGTGACGAAAGCCAATTTCATGGTTGTCGAATCCCCAGATAACGGGACAGGGCGTCTTCCCAGGCGGGAAGGGGGGGAAGTCCGGCCAATTCGAGGGCGAGGTTCCTCATGACCGAATAGCGTGGCCGAGGAGCGGGCCGATTCAACTCTTCGGTCGAGATGGGGAGGACGGGAGTAGGGATGTTCGCTAGTTCGAGGATCTTCGCGGCGAAGTGAAACCAGGTGGTCTCCCCTCCGCCCGTGGCGTGATAAATGCCGTACCGGCCGCTCTGGGCGATATCGAGCAGGGCCTTGGCCAGGTCGATGGTATAGGTGGGCGAGCCGAACTGGTCGTTCACGACGGTCAGTTCTTTTCTCTCGCGGGCGGCCTTCGCGATGGTGTCGACGAAGTTCTTGCCCTGGGACCCGTAGAGCCAGGAGGTTCGCACGATAAAGAAGCGCGAGAGCAGCTGCTGGATGTGGAGCTCCCCGGCGCGCTTGCTTTGTCCATAAACTCCCAGGGGAGCGGTCTGATCGTATTCCAGATAGGGGCAATCCTTTTTGCCGTCGAAAACATAATCGGTGCTGACGTAAAGCAGGGGAATTCCGAGCTCCAGGCAGGCCAGCGCCAGGTTTTGGGTTCCGAGGGCATTGACCCGGAAGGCGTCGAGGGGCCGGCTTTCGCTCTTGTCGACGTCGGTGAAGGCCCCGAGATGGAAGACGATCTCGGGTTGGGCCCGGTTGATCGCCGTTTGAACGGCTTTTTCATCCGTCAGATCCAGTTTTCCGGGTCCTTCCATCCGGAGATCGGAAGGGAAAACCTCGTGCCCCTCGGAACGAAGGGTCGAAACGGCGTCTTTCCCCAACATTCCCTCGGCACCCGTGACAAATACTTTCATTCTATCGTTGGCTCCTGTTATCAAAAGCGGAAATTCAAGCGGACGACTTGGCTGGGAAGGACCTTGATGCTGCCGGACTGGTTCTTCTTTCCCATGGAGGCCCTCACCTGGTAGAGCCCCGAAGCGATCCCTTCGAAACGGTATTCTCCCCGGGAATCGGTGAGGGTTTCCCCTGCAGTCGAACCGATAGCCTGGATCTTCGCGTTCACGTAGGGCTTCCCGTCGAGAGAACTGACCGCCGATCCGGCCAGGGTTCCCGGGCCGGAAGGTTCGGCGCAGCCGGCCAGAGCGAAGGCCAGGGCGAGAAGGGGCGCGAGGGGGTAAGGCATAGGCGATGTGAAATCCTTTCCACTTGCTGAGATCTTAGGCGATGAAGGGAGGGGCGTCAACTGGAAGCTTTCAAAGGGGAAAACGAGGTGGGATCCCCGGGAAAACCCCTATTGATAGGCTTCTCGGGCAAGTGTATGATGGAATATTTCCGCACTCACGGGTCTTCGGGTCTTCTTGATTGTAAATGAACGCCTGATCGGACGGCTTCCGCGCTCACTCTCATCGTTGTGAAGGAGAGAGATGACCATTACGATCTTCTTGGCGGACGACCATCAGCTCCTCCGCGACGGACTGCGCGTCCTGCTCGGGAGTCAATCCGATTTTCAGGTGGTCGCCGAGGCGGCTGACGGAAGGACCGCGGTGCGAATGGTCCTGGAGCTGCTCCCCGACGTCGTCATCATGGACATCGCTATGAACGAGTTGAACGGTTTGGAAGCCACCCGACAGATTCTCGCCGCTTCCCCGAATTCCAAGGTGCTCGGCCTCTCCGGGCATTCCGACCGGCACTACGTGGTCGAGATGCTCAAGGCGGGGGCCCTGGGCTACGTGCTGAAGGATTCCGCCTTCGATGAACTGGCCCATGCCGTCCGTTGCGTGGCGAGCGGCCATTTTTTCCTGGGCTCCCGCATCAGGGACGCCGTGCTCAAGGACTACGTCCACCAGCTCACGAAGCTCGAAACGCTTTCCGACTCCCCCCTGACGGCCAGGGAACGCGAGACGATCCAGCTGACGGCGGAGGGAAAGACGACCAAGCAAACTGCCGACAGCTTGGGCATCAGCGTGAAGACCGTCGAGACTTATCGTCAGCAGATCATGGCCAAGCTCAACCTCCACAGCATCGCCGAGCTGACCAAATACGCCATCCGTGAAGGCTTCACCTCGCTCGAGCAGTAAGTCGCAGGCGTCCTCATCGGGGTTCCCCCTCTCATATCGGGGGGAAACCCCGATTGTTCCTCGTTAAGCCTCTCGTTACAATGAATAAGGAAACTTTATGGGATTTCAGAGGGCAGGGATGGAAAGTATCGTTCAAAACGAAAGCGACGAGTTGCTGCGGCTTTTCCTGGAGGAAGCGAGGGAATACCTGGACGGGATCGAAAACGATCTCCTGGCCCTGGAGGAGCAGGGCAACGAGGTCGACCCCGAACTGGTGAACAAGGTCTTTCGGGCCGTGCACTCCATCAAGGGCTCTGCCGGTTGCCTCAACTTCACCAAGATCGCGGACCTCGCCCATGCCATGGAAACCGTCCTGGTCTTTTTCAGGGAAGGGAAATCGTTCCCTACGCCGCGCATCATCGACACCCTCTTGGCCAGCTTCGACCTGCTTTCCTGCCTGCTCGATCGGATCCACGAGGAAGACCCCTTCGATATTTCCGGGCAACTCGCGGAGCTGAGCGAATTGATCCGGGAAGTCAATCCGCCCGAAAGCCAAGAAGCACCGGTCGACGAACCGGCGGGCAATCTCCTCGGGGAAATCCTGATTCAGGCGGGAGTGATCGAACGGCAGGACATCGATAACGCCCTCGCCGAGCAGAAAAAAATCGGCGAGATCCTCCTCGATCAGGAGAAGGTCACCCCGACCCAGCTCAACGAGGCTCTCGCCAAGCAGAAGGCCAATGGCCAGAACTCCATCCGGGTGGATTGCAGCAAGCTCGATCAGTTGCTCAACACCATNNACCCGTCTCAGCCAGCTCCTCAACACCATCGGGGAGGTGGTGATCTCCCAGGCCCATGTTTTGCAGATGAGCCGGGATCTCGAAGAGGGAAGCTTCGCGGAGGAGATGCTCGCGGTCCTCGACCGGCTCGAGCGAAACACCCGCAGCCTCCAGGGACAGATCATGAACATCTGCATGATCCCGATCGGCCCCATGCTCCATCAGTATCACCGGGTGGTTCGGGATCTCGGAATCGCCCAGGGGAAAAAGATCGAACTCGTCATTCGAGGCGAGGAAACCGAGATCGACAAGACCATCGTCGAGAAACTGAACGATCCTCTCAAGCACATGATTCGCAACTCCATCGATCACGGCTTGGAGTCGATCGCGGAAAGGCTGAGTCAAGGCAAGGAAGAGGCCGGAACCATCACCTTGAGCGCCTATCAAGAGGGCGGGAGCATCGTGATCGAAGTCGCCGACGACGGCAAGGGGCTCGACAAGGAGGCCATCATCGCCAAGGCCAAGAAGCTGGGGCTCGTCGGTAAGGAAGAACTCGGCGATGAGCAGGTCCATTCCCTGATCTTTCGGCCGGGCTTCTCCACCTCGGAGAGTGTCACCGATCTCTCGGGTCGGGGGGTGGGAATGGACGTGGTCAAGCGCAACATCGAGGCCCTGAGGGGCCAGATCCAGATTTCGACCGAGTGCAACGTCGGAACCACCTTCCGGTTGCGACTGCCTTTGACCATGGCCATCGTGGACGGGGTCCTGGTTCACATCGCGCAGAGCCATTTCGTGCTCCCCATCGCGCAGGTCGAAGAGTGCGTGGAACTCACGCCGGAGAATGTCGAGGAGGCCCATGGGCGTTATTACTTCAGCCTGAGGGGCAAGCTCATTCCCTATATCCGCCTGCGCGAATATTTCGATATCGAGGGCGAACCCCCTTTCATCGAGCAGATCGTCATCGTGGGGGTTGAGGGGGAGCGGATCGGCCTGGTGGTGGATGAGGTCATCGGCGACGTGCAGACCGTCATCAAGCCCCTGGGGATCGGTCGAATAAAGGCGGAGAACTTCTCCGGGGCAACCATCATGGGGAACGGAGACGTCGCCTTCATCCTCGATGTCCTGAACGTCGTCCGTAGGGCCCAGGACTCGGAAAGGTCGTCTATTCCAAGAGGAAATAATCGATAATCGGCAATTGAGCGAAAGGATGGAAAGAATTGAATTGGTTCAATGAACTGAAAATCGGCTCCAAGGTATTGGGTGGTTTCGTACTCATGGCCCTGATTACCGGATTCATCGGTCTCATCGGAGTGATGAACATCAACGCCATCAATAAGGCCGACCGGGAGATGCATACGTTGATGACGCTTCCTCTGGGTCAACTGTACACGGTTTCCGCAGACTTCCAAAAGATTCAAACTACCATGCAGGACCTCATCGAGGCGAAAAGCCCGCTGGAAAAGCAGCGGCATCTCGATACGATGAAGGGGGTTAGAGTCCAGTTCGTCGATGCGGTGAATGCTTACTCGGAAAGCATCCGAACCAAGAACGGGGAGAAACTCTTCGCGGATCTGATTAAGGCGCGCGAGATCTATGTTCCTTTGTTGAATCGCATGATTGAACTGGCGATGGCCGGCAAAAAAAACGAGGCACTGTTCCTCATGCGCGGAGAAGCGAAGGTGGCTGGAGCGGCTGAGGAGGCCGCCATCGCCGTTTTGGTCAAAAACAAGCTTACGCGATCGACAGAGGCTTTCGAAGCGAACACCGCGGTGGCGCACAGGGCGAACAACGCCATGGTGGTGACGATGATCCTCGGCGCCCTCTTCGCGCTCGGTTTCGCTTTTTTCATCAACAGGAACATCGGCAACATCCTGAAGGAGTTGTTGAATGAGATCGCTCGGTTATCGGAAGCCGCGGTGAACGGAAAGCTCGATACCCGTGGTGACGTCAGCAAGATCAATCTCGAGTTCAAGGGCATCGTACAGGGCTTCAACAACACCCTCGATTCCGTGATCGGTCCCTTGAACGTGGCGGCGGAGTACGTGGACCGCATCTCGAAGGGAGACATGCCCCCCAGGATCGCCGATAACTACAAGGGCGACTTCAACGAGATCAAGAACAA
>DOBT01000030.1 GCA_003503675.1 Cyanobacteria bacterium UBA8530
GTCTTCGATCACCAGGATCTTCATGCTTTTTTTCCTTTCGGCAGGACCAAGCGGAAGGTCGAGCCTTCTCCGAACCGGCTATTCAGTTCGATTCTTCCGCCGTGGGCCTTGGCGTACTCCCGGACGAGCGATAATCCCAGGCCGCTGCCGGAGGCCGTTCTCGTCAACTCGTTCCCGATCCGATAGAAGGGCTGGAAAATCTTTCTTTGCTCCTTGAGGGGAATGCCCGGTCCCCAGTCCCTCACCGAGATCGCAGTTTCCCTTTCTTCCTCTCGAATTTGCACCAGGATCCTTCCGCCGGCATACTTGATGGCGTTTCCGATCAGGTTGACCAGGGACTGGACCAGGGAGTCGCGATCCGCCAGGATTTCGGAGGGGAAAAAAGAGGTTTCGATGAAAACTCCATTTTGTTCGATCGCTCCCTTCAAGGAAACGATCGCCTCCTCGATGGCGCTGGAAACCTCGATCCTTTCCATCCGGTATTCCCTCCGGCGCCCGCTGATCTTCGCGTAGTCCAACACGTTCTCGATCAANNCGAGTGAGGCGATCGGCCTCCCCGATGATGGTGTTAAGGTAATCCTTTTTTTTCTCGACTTCGGGGATGAGGTCCTGGGAGAGCATCTCGGCGTAGAGCTTGATGGTGGTCAAAGGCGTGCGCATCTCATGGGAGACCCCCGAGACGAAATCGGTCTTGGCCCGGAAAACCGCGACCTCGCGCAGCATCTGGTTGGCCTGGCGCACCGAGGCCAGGATTCCGAACATTCCCAGGATCCCGAGCAAGCCGAAGCCGATCCAGTATTCCATTTCGGCCTGGAGGGAGTTGACTCGAACAGCGATCGGGTTCGGGGAGAGCACCAGGAATCCCAGTTCGGGGGGCATCTTTGCGGGGGGGGAGAGGGCCACCTGGTCTTTTATGTCCGCATAGCTCTGCCAGTGAACGTCCAGATCGAGATGTTTATTGTCGATGACCGGATCGCCCATCCGGCAAAATTTCCAGTCGTCGAGGACATAGCCGAGAAAGCCCCGGTAGGTGTCGCCCTTGAGGTAGAGGAAGGGGTTGTCCTCCGGGGTGAGGGGCTGGGGGGCCAGGGAGCGGATGGAGAAGAAGCTCGGAGAATCCCAGGCGTAGTGGCGCATGTAATCCATCACGTTCCATTCAAAGGCTTGCCGCTCGAAGACCCTTCGCTGAGACTCGAGAAAACTCTTGGAGTGCTGTTTGTAGGCTTTTCTCATTTCACCGACGTACCAAAGGTTGTCCCAGACCGTGGTAGTGCTGTGCCAGGTCCGGAGGTCGACCCTATACTCCTCGTTTCCCCCCTTTCTTTTCTCGATCACCGTGAGGATCTTTTCCGGCGAAACATAGAAAGCCTTCCTCACCAGGGCGTAACCGGCCATCTTGCGGAGAGTCGAAAGATTATTCCCTTTCGGTAGGGGGAGGGAGTTCGGGGGGGTGTTTTCTTTGAAGATCCGGGTCATTTCGGGCCAGAGAGGATTGGTTTTTCTTTCCATTTGGCGGATGACGCGGAGCCGCTGGCCCTGGGGGTTCTCCTTGAAGGTTTCGAAGGTCCAGAAGAGCATGAGTGAAGCGATCGCCAGGGTGAAGGAAAGGGCCAGGGTCAATTTGATGGTTCGTGGAATCTGCATATCGACCTCCTTTCCTTCCAGTCTAGGAGATCCCCCGAGAAGAACTGTCAAGTCTTCTTCTCGAGCCTATCATGTTTTCGTCATGCGAAGGAACGAGGGAAATCTGTTTGCCTCTTTTCTCAGTTGACGCTGACGCGGTTTCTCCCCTTCTCCTTGGAGCGGTACATGGCCTGGTCGGCGGCCAGGATCAGGCTTTCTTTCGAATTAGCCTGTGCCGGGAAGGAGGCCACCCCCAGGCTGACGGTCACCCGGATCTTCAAGCGTTGATGAAGGATCTCGCAGCCGTCGATCCGGCTCCTCAGCCGCTCGGCCACCAGGATCCCCCCGGCCAGATCGGTTTCCGGCAGGACCAGGGCGAATTCCTCGCCGCCATAGCGGGCCACGATGTCGATCTCCCGGCAGGCTTGCCTGATGAGGCGGGCGACCTCGACCAAAACCCTGTCCCCGGTTTGATGACCGTATTGGTCGTTCAGGTCCTTGAAATGGTCGATGTCGAGCATGATCAGGGTGAGGGGATGGCGATAGCGGGCGGCCCTATCGATCTCCTGTTGAAGCCGGAACTGGAAGTGCCGGTGGGCGAACAGCTTGGTGAGGCCATCGGTGATGGCGAGCTCGTGGAGCTTCTTGTTCTCGGAGGAAAGGGCGATCTGGTCCATGACGGCGCGCAGGACGGAGATCTCCTCGGAGTCGAAGGGCTCGCCTTTCTCGAGGTAACAGGCCCCTTTTAGCTCGTCCCGGAACTTGATGGGAACGCAGAGCAGGGAAATTTCCCCGCCCGTCGCCTGGATGAAATCCTTTTGGTCGAAGATCCCCGAGCCGAATTCGGCGGCTATTCTATTTTTGACTTCTTCGGCGAAGTCCTTGGCTGCGAGGATTTCGAATTTTTCCTCGTTCTCGCTGCGGATCAAGACCAGTCCCTTGCTGGCCCGGGTGAGATCGAGGGCGATCGAGATCAGTTTCTCGGGCAGCTTATCGGGGTCCAGGATCGAATTCATCTCCCGGCTCACCTTGAGGATGGCGGCAAGCTGAAGGCCTTTGTTGACCAGTTCTCCGCGGTTTTTCTCGAGGTCCTGATGGGTGCGCAGGAAGTGAGTCGAGAGGGAAAGCGCCATGCAGACGATGACGGCGAGGAAGCCGGTGGCGGTGAGGTCGAAGGAGTTCGGTCCGTCTAAGCGAAAGAATCCCAGGATGACCGGCATATCGGCGATCCCGGCCAGAAAGAAGATTCCGAACCCGATCCAGAGGAAGCGCGACTCCCTTTTCAGCTTCGGGGTTTCCAGGAAAAGCAGGAAGAGCATGTAGGCCATCTCGGCGACGGCGACGAAATAGTAGGGAACGAGCAGGGCGGCGTCGACGTAGAGGTTCCAGGCGACGAGGGAGATCACGGCGAAAGAGAGGGAGGCGGCTTCCAGGATGCCGATCAGGAGCGGTCTCTTTCGTTCGAAGAGGTGGAGGACGTATTCAAGTGCGAAGACGGGCATCAGGAAGGAGCAGACGTACTGGAACTGCTCCATGAGAAGGAAGTCCTCCGAGAAACGGAAGCGTATCTGGCTTTTCATCAAGCCGTAGATTCCGATGCAAAGGCAGAGAAGGAAGAAGAAAAGGTATTCTTTCGCACTGCGGCGCCAAAGGAAGAAGGGAAGGGTGAAGACGCCGATGAAGAGAATCAAGAAGGAGATGCTGAGTTGCCAGAGGTCCAGCAAAAAAACCTTTTCCCGGAACTTCTCGTAATCCCCCAGGGCGATCCCCGAAGAAGCGAAGCCCCCCACGTCGCTGAAAGGCAAAGGGGCGTGCCAGATTCGCACGGCGAGCAGGTTTTCGCCGTCGAAGCGGAGGATCCGGGCGGGGATGGAGTACAGGCGCGTCCTCCCGTACATGGGCTGGCCTTGAGGCTCGAACTGTCCCATCCGACCGATGAACTCGCCGTTGAGGAAGACCTCGTCGGTGTCGCCGATATCCCCGAGGTAGAGGCCGACCTGCCTCTCGTAAGGAGGCATCTTCAGATTGAAGCGGGTGCGGTACCAGGCTTCGCCCTTGTAACCGCGGAAGCCCTGATCGTCCCAGTAGCCGGGGACCTCGATTCTTTTCCAGCTTTGGTCTTCGAAAGAAGGGGTGGATCTTTCTTTCCCGCTGCCCGTCTCGAATTTCCAGAGGCCTTCCAGGGAAAGGGTTCGATCGAAGGAAAAAAAGTTTTCAGCTTTTTTTGCGGTGGCCATCCCCGTCGGGCAAAGAAAGAAGCCCATCAGAACGATGAGCAGGATTTTTTTTAGCCAGGAGAGCTTTGAAAAGGCCATCGATTCTCCCCGAGGGATCCCGAACCCAGGAAGCTTGCTCCCTTATTGTAAGGGATCTCATCCATTTCACATACGCCTCCGGGCAAAGACCTTTCATTTTTCTTTACGGGAGACATCGCCTTCGACGAAAGCAGACGGGCGCTCGGAATTTTTTTCAGACGAAGCGAGGATGCGGCAATTCCGGGCGATCGCTATTCGAGCTCGACAAGCGGTTGCAAAGGGAGTCATAGCCGCATTTCTTGCAATGCTTCGGGTTCCGGGGAAAATTCGGGTCGTCCGCTTTTTCCTCGTCGAAGGGCTTCGAGACCTGCCGAACCTTCTCTTCGAACTCCGAGCGCAAAACTTCGTGCTTCCCCTCGTCATAGGAAAAACGATCGTGCGAAATCCCCGTCGATCCTTCCCAATAGATCATCCTTATTTTGGAGGGCTCGATTTCTTCCCCATCGTTCAGGACGCTCCCCGCTTCCGCCAGGATGAAGGGGTATAATTTTGTTTGCCAGTCACCAGCCAGCTTTACGGGATCGATCTTTCCCGTTTTCCAGTCCAGAATCGTCCAGTTCCCTTCGTTTCGCACCAGGCGGTCGAAGCGTGCCAGGAAGCCCACCCCGTCGAGCGTGACGTGCAGGTTCTGCTCGCTCCATACCCTGCTTTTCTCCTCGGAGCCGGAATAAGGTGAAAGAGTATATTTCTGCCAGAGGGCCTTCAAGTCCGGAGAATTTAAATTTTCGATCAAAGGGTTCAGTCCCAAAAACTTCTGGTGAACGATCCGATGGAAGGCCTGGCCGAGTTCCATGTGCTTCGACGGAACCGGATCGGGGGCGGGCCAGAAGCGATTCGCCTTGTACTGGAGGGCGAAGGCGCGAGGGCAGCGATCGAATTCTCTCAGGTTATGGGCGCTCAAGCGGAGGACTTCTTTGCTCAAATTTCCCTCCTTTGGCAAAATTTCGCCAACTCGAGGAGGTGGGGCGGCGCCGTTTCCTTCCCGAAATCGTTGCAATGGGTCGAGAGGTGGATCTCCTCCTGGGCGCGCGTGATCCCCACGTAGAGCAGGCGCAGCTTCTCCGCCACCTGCAGGCGTTGAGCTTCGCTTTTCAAGGCGGCCTCCGGGGGGGCATTTTTTTTGCCGAAGTGGACGATCCTTTGCTTCGCCAAGAAGGCCTGCTCATCTCCGATCCAGAGGTTTTCCGGCTTCCAGGGGAAGGACTTGAAGGTGAGGGCGGGCATCCAGACGGCCCCGAACTCGGCGCCCTTCGACTTGTGGATGGTCAAGATTTCCAGCTGTCCTTCTTCGTGCTTCGCCAGTTCCTCGCTGTTCGCGATGAAATCCTTCTTGCCGCCCAGTTGCCGGAGCTTCGAGAGCTCGGTGCGCACCCTCTCCAGGGGATCCAAATTCTCTTCGTTGTCCGAAAGGGAAGCCTGGCGCAGGGCCAGTTCCGCGGCTTTCGCGGCCGCGAGCGGTGCCTGGGGGTCATCCAGGAGTTCGAATGCGATGGTTGGCAACAGTTCGTTGGCGGGGAGGTGCCTCGCCCCGAGCAGTTTTCGGGCGGCTTTTGCCGCCTGCACCAAGGTGGCGTAATCCTCTTCGGGCACTTCGGGGGGACGAAAAGGAGGAAGGCCTTCCGGATAAATGAAACTCTCGATGAGGCAATCCTGCAAAAACTTTTTCACCGCTTTCGAGTCGAGCCAGCGTTCCCCCACCAGAACGGCCCGGGCCTCGAGCAAACCCCAAAAGGCCCGGAAGGCCTCGTCCTGTTGGGAAGGGACATTGAGCAGGACCAGGACCTTTTCGAGGAAATCCAACAACTTGTTGCTTTGGCCGGGGTTTTTCCTCGATTCTTCGAAGAGGGGCAGCCCCATCTTGATGGCCGCATCCCGGTAGGCGTTCACGTCCTCGTTCCGGCTGAGCAAAATGGCGGCCCTTTTTTGGGGAAAAACTTGAAGGTAATGGCGGGCGCTCGTAAGGATCTCGTCCATTTCTTCGCTCTGGCTCTTGTAGACCGTCCAGGTCGGAGCACAGGTCGAGACGGGGTTGGTTCCCCCGGTGGTGGCGGGTTGGATGGGAATCACCTCGAAGGCCTCGGGGCGCTTTTCGGACAAGGCCACCAGTTGATTGGCCAGCGCCAGGATCTCGGGCGCGCTGCGACTGGATTCGTCCATCTTTTCGTGCTTTTGTTCGCTGCAGAACTCCCGGAAGAAGCGCGGGTCATTGAAGGTGAAGGAGGTCATGATGGCCTGGTTCGAGTCTCCGACCCGCACCAGATTCCCTTGCCCCCCTTTTTCCGGGCTCGTCAAGAGGTGGATCAACTCGTGCTGGGCGGGGGTCGAGTCCTGCGCCTCGTCCTCCATGACGAAGCGGAAGCGCTCCTGATACCAGGCCAGCAGGGAGGGATCGCCCTTTATCAGCGAGATCGCCTGCTGTACCTGATCGTCGTAGTCCACCCCCCCCAGGCGCTCGAGAGATTTTTGGTAGTGCCGGTACAGGAAAGGGAATTCCGGCTGTTTTTCGAGGGCTCGGTCGATGTCCTCGAATTCCAGGCGAAAATTCTTGGCGGCCGAGATCACCGTCTTGGCCGCCCCGCAGGTCCGCTCCATCAAGATATTTTTTTCGTCCTCCTCTTTTTTCTTCCAGCGTTTCAGCCAATCCTTCGCTTGATCGGGATCCTCGAGATACTTCTCGAGTCCCTCTCGCAAGATGACCATTTGCTCCGGTTCGGAAAGGATGGCCAGGGAGTTCTTGTCGTCCTCTTCGGCGCGGGCGTGGTGGCGCTTGACGATCGAGAGGCAGAAGGCGTGGAAGGTCGTCGCCTGCAAGCCGTAGGCGGCGATCCCCTGGCTGGCGAGCTCGTCCGCGATGCGGCGCTTGAAGGTGTGCGCGGCCGAGCGCATGTAGGTCAGGATCAGGATCTGGCGGGGTTTGACCTTCAGTTCCGTGATGAGATGGGCGGCCAGACGGGTCAAGACGAAGGTCTTGCCCGCACCGGGGACCGCCGAGACCGCCAGATAGCCTCCCTGGTAACTCAAAACCCTTTTTTGGGCGGGCCGCAGGGTATCCGTCATTTCTTCTCCCTCCCCAGGATCGATTCCAGCAGGTAGGGAAGCTCGCCTCTATTTTCGCGTCCCTCGGCGTCGGTCAGGGAGCCGTAGATCCAGAGGCGCTCGGTCGGCTTCAACAGGCAGGCCGTCAGCACCCGCCCGAGCTTCTCGTTCATGTCCCTATCCTCCTCCTCGAAGGAATAGAATTCTTCTTTGCGCCGGTGGGACAGGACCCGCGCGTTGCTCAACTCCTTGCGATCGCTCTTCCACCATCGTTCGGAGCCGAAATCCAGGAGGAAAAGGTGCTTCAGTCTTTCTTCTTCGTCCATGAAGCCCTTCTCGGCGAGCTGGTTGGGGGTGGAGAGGGTCACCGAGGCTCGGTGGGGCTCCCGCTTGAAGAAAGGCCGCTCGGCGATGGGGTTCGCTTTCAAGAATTCGACGAAGCGCTTGCCCCAGACCGCATCCTCCGGGCAAAGCCTTTTGTCCACTTCTCGGAAGCGCTCGGAAAGCTCGATGAGCTGTCCGATCTGGCTTATTTCTCTTTGTTGCGCTTCCTCGCGGGGAGAAGAAGCGGATTTTGCATAAACCTCCGCGAAGGCCTCGCGAAAGAAGAAAGCGAGATTTTCTTCCTTTTGGGCAAAGACCTTCTTCTTCTCGATCCAGGCGTTCAAGGAAGCGAACTTTCCGTTGTCCTCTCGAAGGACCATCTTTTTTCCTTCGGGGATCAGGTGCGCCCCGATCTGTAGGGGGTTGAGACCGGTCACCAACTCCAAGAGTTCGATCCATTCGAAGCGGGAGGGGGGGAGGTCCCAGTGGGAGAAGCAGAGTTTGGCGAGGGTGAGCAGGACTCTCACCGGTCGATAATCGGTCAGGCGATTGGTTCCGGCGAAGACGTAGAGGGTGGTACCGATTTTTTCCAGCCGTTCGCGCAGGGACCAGATCAACAAGGGATCCAGGGCGGGCACCACCAGGGCGATCTCGTTGGGTCGGGTTTCCTTCTTTTCGAGGAGGGAAGCGAGATCTTGGGAGACCGCGTCGAGCATGTCGGCGTAGGCGTAGTCGTCCAGCCGCCTGAAAAGGAATTCGGAATCCAGCTCGATCGGCTTTATTTCTCCGAGCAACCCGTCGTGTAGGGCCCTTCCAAGTTCCGCCAAAGGAGGAGAACCGAGGGAAGGAAGATCGATTTTTTTTGCCTGGGCGGTCGCTTCCCAGGCGCCTTTCGGATCGGCCCCCAGATACTCTCTCAAGCCGCCCGCGGGCCTGGAGGGGAGGGTGAAAAAGAGACGGGGAAAGGCTTTGAATATCTTTTGCAGGCGCGGGCTGCTTTCGTCGAGATTCTCGACCAGGAGGTGGCTGGTATGCCTGAAGAGGTGTTCTTGGTACTTCGGATCGGGCCAAAGCAAGGAGGCGTAGATTTCCAGGCGCAGGGCGTGGTCGAGGATTCGCAGGGATAGAGCCCCATTCAGATAGGAATGGATGGCGATTCCAACCTCGAGGAGAAGGTCCTGCGCCTTCATGGAGGCCCCGTCGCGGAGTTTTTGGGAGATCTCGGCGGCGAGTCGGGCGGGACTGTCCGCGTCGAGGGGCAGCAAATCCGCGCCGTTCTCGATGCCCCGGGCCAGCGCGTCGAGGATCTGTCCGTTCTGGAGGCTGGGCGGGGTTTGAGCCTCCATCAACAGTCCGTTTTTCCGCTGCTCCTTGATGAATGTCCCCAGAAGGTATTGGGAGAGGTCGACGGCGGCGAAGAGGGGAGTTTTTTGATTCGAGGGGAAGAAGTCGTTCTTTTCCTCGATGAGGGGCCACCAGTCCTCGATCTCCTGCTGGATCCAGGCGACCGGGGTGAAAACCCTTTGGGCCCCGGTGGGAAAAGGCAGGGATTTCATCTTCTCGTTCCAGGCCGTGCGGGTGGAGCTCTCCACCAGCACCAGGACTCGATCGCTCCGGATCCCGTCCGCAAGGAGTCCGCAGTAGTGGTCCCAGAGGGCGTTTCTCAAACCCTGGCCGGGAAGGCCGGAAAAAAAAGAGATCCGATCGGCTTGCATGAGCCCTCCTGGTCTGCGAACAAGCCTATTCTAGCGCTCCGAGCCGCCTTGGACAACAGGGAGCATGGAGGTTCAACTTTAATAAAGGAATCGATGCTATAGTTGGGAGGTCTATGCTGAGTTTTCAGGAGAAATTTCGATGTCTTATCTTCTTCGTTTCGTCGATCTCTTCCTTCACCTCGACAAGCACCTGAGCGCGGTCATCCAGACCTACGGTGCCACCACCTACTTCCTCCTCTTTCTGATCATCTTCTGCGAGACCGGGTTGGTCTTCACCCCCTTCCTCCCGGGCGATTCCCTCATCTTCGCCGCGGCGGCGCTGGCCGCCTCGGGGGCCTTCAAAATCAGCTGGCTGGTTTCCCTGCTTTGGTTGGCCTCGGTCATCGGGGACAACACCAATTACTGGATCGGGCGCACCTTCGGGGCCAAAATTCTCGAGAAGGGGAAAATCCGCTTCGTGAAGCAGGAATACCTCGAGCGCACCCACCTCTTCTACGAGAAGCACGGGGGAAAAGCCGTGGTCCTGGGCAAATTCTTTCCCATCATCCGGACCTTCGTGCCTTTCGTGGCCGGTCTCGGCAAGATGAACTACGGACGTTTCCTCGCTTCCAACCTGATCGGAGGCACCCTCTGGATCGGCCTCTTCTCCTTCGTGGGTTTCAATTTCGGCAACCTGCCCGTGGTGAAGCACAACTTCTCCCTCGTGATCATGGGAATCCTTTTCGTTTCGGTGCTGCCGGCTGTTTTCGAGTTCGTTCGCCAGCGCCGCGCGGTCCTGTCGGCCCTGCCTCCTTCTTGATCCTTTTTCTTGCTTTGAACAAGCGATAGTGGTAAGCTCGAAGAGAGCTGCAGCGTCGCATTGCCCAATGAGAAGACTGCAGTTTTCGATTATTATTTTATAGGGGGACGCTTCACCTTATGGATGTCAGCACCAACATTCCCGTCACGGCAGACGCCTTCATGGCCGAATTGCAGACGATCCAGTCGTCTGTACCCAAGAAGATCGCGATCCTGGGAACCCGGCACATTTCCCTCACCCACCAACAGCTGATCGAAATGCTCGCCTACGCCTTGGCCCTCACTGGGAACCAGATTCTGACTTCAGGCGCCGCGGGGACCAACTCGGCAGTCATAAAAGGGGTGCAGCGGGCCAATCCCGGCAACCTGACCGTGATCCTCCCCCAGACCCTCACCCAGCAGTCCGGTGAAAGCCAGGACCTTTTGAGCACCCTTCCCTCCATCCGGGAACACTCCGAGCGTCGCCTCCTGACCCTGGCCCAGGCCAGCCAGATGTGCAACCAGGAGATCATCGACGACTGCCAGCAGCTGATCTGCTTCCTTTACCACTCCAGCCACACCCTCCAGGAAGCCGTCAAGTACGCCATGGAAAAGCACAAGGTCGTCACTTCCTTCTACCTCGACTGAATTTCCGATAAATAAAAGGGCGATCAAAAGATCGCCCTTTTTTCATTTTTTATTCGAAGGCCGTTTCGGCCTGGTAGGAGCTGCGGACCAGGGGGCCCGAGAAGACCTGCTTGAAGCCGGCCTTTCGCGCGAGTTCTCCCCATTCCTCGAATTCCTCGGGGGGCAGGTAGCGGAAAACGGGGAGGTGCTCCCGGCTCGGGGGAATGTATTGCCCCAGGGTGAGGCGATCGCAGTGGTTTTCCACCAGATCCTCGAAGACCCGGATGACTTCTTCCCTTTCTTCCCCGAGGCCGAGCATGAGGCCGGACTTGGTGGGGATCGAGGGGGCGAGCTCCTTGAACATCCTCAGGACTTCGAGCGATCGCCGGTAATCGGCCTGCGGCCTCGCCTCGGAATAGAGCCGGGGTACCGTTTCGAGGTTGTGGTTGAAGACGTCGGGGGAGGCCGAGGCGACGATCTTCAGTGATGCTTCCTTGCCTTCGAAATCGGGGGTCAGGATTTCGACCTTGATGCCTCCCTGGTGCAAAAGAAGCACCGTTTCGGCGAAAAAGCCCGCTCCGCCGTCCGGGAGGTCGTCGCGGGTGACCGAGGTGACCACGGCGTATTTCAGTTTCATGGCGATGGCCGCCGCGGCCACTCTTTTCGGCTCTTCGGGATCGGCCTCGAGGGGTTCGCCCGGCGAGATGTTGCAGAAGCGGCAGTTGCGGGTGCAGATGCTTCCGAGGATGAGGAAAGTCGCCGTTCCCTTCTTGAAGCACTCTGCGCGGTTCGGGCAGCGAGCGCTGCGGCAAACCGTGTTGAGGCCCCCTTCGGACAGGATGCGGCCCACCGATTGGGTATCGAGCAAATCCGGGATGTTGCGCCGCAGCCAGGCGGGCAAACGGTTTTTTTCGTTTTTCATTTTTTCATTTTACCAGTCGGGCTCGGTGGGTGACCAGAGGTCCTTCAGCTTGGGGAGCGGATCGTTCAGCTCTTCGCTCGGCTTCAGGGAAGCCTGGGACTGGCGTTGTCGCTCGTCCTGCTCCAGTATTGCCAGCGCCTCGTTCACTTCGGCCTCGCCGATCTCGTTCGTTTTTTTTTCCTCTTTCTTCTTTTTCAGCTTGTTCTCCGCGAGGGCGAGGTTGAAGCGGGCGTCCTCGTCGCGGGGGTCGAGGGCGATCGCCTTCTTGTACTCGGCGATGGCCGCTTTCCAGGATTTTTCCTTTTCTTTCTTCTCGGCCAGGCGATAAAGGCAATTTCCGAGGCTGTAAGCGATCTTGGGATCCCGCGGCGCCTTTTTCTCCGCCTGTCGGAAGATTTTTTCGGCCTTCCCGAAATCCCCCAACTGGTAGAGGACGCAGCCGTAGTTGTAGAGCAGGCGGTTATCCGAGGAGGCTTTCAGGCCGACTTCCAACTGCGTCTTGGCTTCTTCCCAGCGGTTTTCCCTGGCGAAGCGGAGGGCGGCCGCGTTGCGCACGAGATCGATGGGGGTCCACCCCCCCAAAAAGAATAACAGGCTCAAGAAGAAGGGGATTTCGAAGCGAGGCCTTGCGGACAGGTCGAAAGAAGAAAGCAGCAGGGCCAGGAAAGCCAAAAAGGCGGGAACGAGGTATAAAACCTTCACGTCGTCTTCTTCTCGGGGGGAGGCGGGTTTCTCCAGGATTTTCGGGAGGGAATCGGGGCGGGGATTTTCGAAGTAGCTTCCGCCCGTTTCCCTGGCCAATTTTTCGAGCAGAGAGCGATTGAGCCGGGAAACGACCACCTCCTCCTTGAAGCGGTGGATGGTGGGGTTGCCCCACATGTCCGATTCTCCCGGCAAGTTGGAGCCTTCCGTCCCTCCGTAGCCGCAAGCGATGACCTTGATTTTCATCCTTTTCAGATCGGGCAGGACGTTTTCGAGATGGCCCGAGAGTTCCTCGCCGTCGGTGAAGAGAAAGATTATTCCCCCTTCTTCATTTTTGAGCCTTTCGGCGCCGAGGCGGAGGGCCTTTTCGAGATCCGAGCCGGGGCTGAGTTCCCCGGTCTTCAGGCGTTCGCCCAGGGTCCGCACGGCGCGGAGGTCGAGGGTCAAAGGAACCAGATTCCGGGCTTCCTTCGCGAAGGCCGTCAGGGCCACCTTGTAGCCATCGATGGAATCGAGAAGGTTGTCGAGGCCTTCCTGGGCCCGCTCGAGGCGCGTTCGTTCCCCCGCATCCTTTGCCAGCATGCTCCTCGAAACGTCGAACACGATCGAGATTCTGTCCATTCCCCGGTTCTTTCGGGGGCTTCCCTGGCGCGGTCCCGCGAGCGCGAAGAGCAGGAAAAAGAGGGAAAGGAGCAGCAGGACCTGCCTGATTCTCTTGTTTTTCTCATCGCCCGATAGTCTCATCTTCGACAGGGCGCTCGGGCTCAGGAAGCTTTCGCGGGCTTTTTTTTCCTTGAGCGAGCTTTTCCAGGAGAACCAGCCGGCCGGGAGCAGCAGGAGAAGGCCGAGCAGGATCTCGGGGTGGGTCCAGTTAAACATTTTTTTCTTCTTTTATTCGGTTCACCTGGAGAACCTCGAGGCGACCGAGCGAGAGAGCCCAGGTGGCGGCGAGCGCCAGGAGTGCCAAAAGCAAGGGGAAGAAGGATAGATCCTCCTTGACCCGGTGGCGGCTGGCGGAAATGACCGAGCGTTCCATCCGCGAGATCCGGCGGTAGGCCTGCTCCAGTCCCCGGGTGTCGGTGGCCCGGAAGAAGGCGCCGTTCGCAATGGAGGAGAGCCTTTTCAATCCTTCCTCGTCGACCTTGGTGAGGTAGAGTTGGCCGTCCGGGGTTCTCAGGTAGCTTTTCAGGCCGAAGGAATTATTGATGGGGACGGGGGCGCCTCCGGGGCGGCCGACGGCGACGGTGTAGATCTTGATTGAGCGGCTCTGGGCGATCTGAGCGGCGGCCTCGGGCTGAATCATCCCGGCGTTGTTCTGACCATCGGTCAAGAGGACGATCACCCGGCTCTTGGCGCCTTTCTCCTCAAGGCGGTAGAGGGAATTGGCGATGGCGTCCCCGATGGCCGTGCCGTCTTCCTTGATCGAGCCGAAGCTCAAGTTGTCGAGGGCTTCCAGCAGCATGGGGAGGTCGGTGGTGAGGGGAGAGACCGTCAACGACTTCCCCGCGAAGGCCACCAGGCCGATGCGATGGCCCTCGTTGCGGACGATGAACTCGTGAAGCACTTTTTTGGCGGCTTCGAGGCGGTTCTGAGGCTGGAAATCCTCGGCCCTCATGGAGCCCGAGAGGTCGATCGCCAGCATCATGTCGATGCCGAGCATCTTTTCCTCGATCCAGCGGCCGGGGGACTGTGGTCCCGCCAGGGCGAGGATGAGGAAGGAGGCGGCGAGCGCCCTCGAGAGGGTCGAGGAATGCCGGGCCAGGAAACCCTCGTTTTCGGCCAAAAAGGCGAGGGTGTTCAGGGGAAGTCCCTTTCGAGAGGAAAGGGCGGGTTTCAACACCCAGGGCAAAAGGAGGAAGAGGAGAAGGAAGAGGGGGGTTTCAAAGGTCATGGATTTCCCCGCTCCCTGGAATATTCGAGGATCAGGTAGGCCGAGGTGATCTGCTGTTGCAGTTCGAGGGCGTCGGGGCTCAGGGAAGCGAATTTGACGAGGTCGCAGGTTTGCAGGATCTCGGACAAGAGGGCGGAAATTTGTTCCGGGATTCCTTTTTTTTCGATTTCCTGGAGGATTTCCGTGGTGGTGAGGCGGCGGCAGAGGAGGCCGTAGCGGGACTTGAGGAAGTCGCGCATGATCTCCGAGAGCCCCGCGCAGAAGGCTTCGGGGGCGAGTTTTTCCTTGGCGCGCAGGAGGTCGAGGCGCTGGCGGATCGAGAGGTTTTTCTTGGGGTGACGGTGGGAAGGATTGGCTTCCAGGGTATTGCGCCCCAGGAACCAGGATGCGACGAAGGCGAGGGCCAGGAGCAGCAGGAAGATGCCGAACGCCTCGGGGGTGAGGTCCACCAGCGGTTTAAGACCTCGGATATCCGTCATGTCAGAAGGATTTGCCGGGGGCGGTCGTTGGCTGGAACATGGAGGGATCGGGCGGAAGGCTTTCGCCCGGCCTCTTCTGGCCGGCGCCGGGGTTTTCCGCCAGGAAGATCCAGTCCTGGATGTTGGCGTCGTTGGGTTTGATGGCGTGGGCCTTCTTGAAGTCCGCGATGGCTTCGAGGGTCTCCCCCTCGTAGAGCTTCCTGATCCCCAGCGTTCGCCAGTGATCGAAGGTCATGTTCGCCTCGGTCTTCTTTTGTTCGGGGTTCTGGGGAACAGGGGTGGGCGAGGGCTGAGCGGGCGGAGCGTCCTCGTCCTCGCCGCTGCTGTCGTTGGCGGGTTGCGAGGGGTCCTGGTTCAGTCGTCGGGCGGTCCGGCTCGTTCTTTTCTTGCGGGGGAAGAAGCGCTCGCGCAGGGGCCGGATGACTCCCTTGAGCGGTTCGACGGCATTCTCCACCGTATCGAGCAGGGGAATGATTTTATCCTGCAGGTTGCCGACGAAGGGCAGCTCCGTGCCGCATCCGACCAAAAGGTTGGAGGAAAGGAGCACGGCTAAAAGGAGGGGGCTTTTCTTCTTCATGACTTTCATTATACCCAATTCGCCAATCAAGCGTCACCCTTGTTCTTGAAGAAACCCGCCAAGCGGCTGAAGAAGGAGGTGGCAGGCGGAGGATTCGCTTCCTCCTCGAGCAGGAAGCCGGCCAGAAGGTTGATGCGTCGGGAGGCGACGGAATAAGGATAGGCATCGAGCAGGGGGCGCTGTTGGAGGATGGAGCGGCTGACGTTGCCGTCCCTTTCGATGAAGCCCAGGTACTCCACCTTGATTTTCAAGAAACGCTCGACGATCATGATCAGCTTCTGGGCGACGTCCCTGGCGATTCCTTCGCTGTCGGCCATGTTGACCACCAAACGGACGATGGTTTCGGGGGATCTCCGGTCGATGGCCTTGATGATGGCGTAGGCATCGGTGACCGAGGTGGGTTCCGGGGTGGTCACCACCAGGACCTCCTGGGCGGCGAGGACGAAGTTGAGGACGACGTTCGAGATGCCGGCCCCGGTATCGACCAGGATGAAGTCCGCCCTCTGCTCCAGCGAGGAGAGCTGGCGGACGAGGTGGGCGAGGGAGTCTTGATCGAGATCGGCCAGTTCCCCGATGCCCGAGCCCCCGGGCACGATTTCCAGGTATTCGCCGATGGGCAGAAGGATTTCCGCGAGTGTCTTTTCACCCCGCACCACCTCGGAAAGGGTATGGGGTGGGGAAATGCCCATCATGACGTCCACGTTGGCGAGTCCCAGGTCGGCGTCGATCATGACGGTCTTCTTGTGGCCGCGGGAGAGGGCCAGGGCGAGGTTCACGGTCAGGCTGGTCTTGCCGACGCCCCCCTTGCCCGAGGTGACCGCGATGGTCCGGCAGGTGGATTTCGGGCCGCTGTTACTCATCATCTCGCGCAGGCGCGCTGCTTGATCGCTCATGCCTTCAGCTCCCCGAGGAGTTGTTTCGCCAGGTAGGGCGCCTCGGCCGTCAGGATGTCGTCGGGGACGCTTTGACCGGTGGTGAAGTAGGAAAGGGGTTTGCCCCACTGGTGAAGGAGAGAGAAGATGCCGCCGAAGGAGCAGGTTTCGTCCAGCTTGGTCACGATCAATCGATCGATTCCGATCGGCAGGAAGCTCTCGTAGATGCGCTTGAGATTGGCGCGGTTGGTGGTGGCGCTCAACACCAGGTGGATTTCGGGTTTGGAGGCCTGGTCCAGGAAGCCCTTGAGCTCGTTGAGGTGCATTCGGTTGGAAGGGGAACGCCCTGCCGTGTCGATGAGGATGATTTCCTTGTCCCGGAAGCCATGGACGGCGTCCCGCAGGGCGGTGGGGGTGGTGACGATCTCGACCGGGATGCCGATGATGTCTCCGTAGGTCTTCAATTGCTCCACGGCGGCTACCCGGTAGGTGTCGATGGTGATCAGGCCGATGTCGTAGTGACCGTTGAGGCGGAAGTTGGCCGCCAGCTTGGCGATGGTGGTGGTCTTGCCGACGCCGGTGGGACCGATCAGGGCGATGGTCCTCACCCCCTGGGGGGCTCTCTCGATGGCGCCGGAGGTCTTGATCAGGTTGACGAAGGGCGCCTCCAGGAGATTGATCGCTTCTTCGAAGCTGGTCGTGCCCTGACGGGCCAGGGTGGCAATGAAACCCCGGGCGAGGATGGGGTCGACCTCGGCGCGGATCAGGCGGTCGTGGACCTTCTGCTGGAGAGCGGTCCAATTTCCTCGGTTGGGAGAACTTTCGGCGACCTCGATCTTCTCGAGGTGCTTGGAAAGGCCCGCCAGCATGGTCTTCATCTCGGAGAGGGAGGACTTCATTTCCTTGAGATCGTCGGAGCTCTCGACGGGACTCTCGGCTTTTTCCTTTTTTACGGCCTTTTCGAGAACTTTGGCGAGTACTTCCGCCTGGGGACCGAGTTCGATCGCCGGTCCCGCCGTCTTTTCGATTCTTTCGTTTTTTTCGGGAGCTTCCATTTTTCGGGGGGGCGGGGATGGCTTGATTTCTTCCTTGTCGATGGCGGCCAGGACCTCGAGCATTTCCTTGCCAAAGAAACCGAGGAAGCCGCCTTGGCGGAACTTTCGGCTGTGAAGGATGATCGCCTCGGGTCCGAGATCCAGCTTGATCTTCAACATCGCTTCCTGCATGGTGGAAGCGGTGTAGCGCCGTATTTTCAATGGATAACCTCTCCTCGCAACGAGCTAGTTATACCATCGATGCGCTTTCCTCCGCAAGAAAAGGCTTTTATTGCGGCAAAGGCAGGAAGATCTTGAAGGCCGTGCCCTGTTCAGGGGAGCTGACGACCTTGATGGCGCCGCCGTGGCCTTCGATGATGTCGCGGGTGATGGCGAGACCCAGGCCCGAGCCTTTCTTCTGGCGGGCATCCCCGCCTGGAATCTGATAGAAGCGCTCGAAGATGCGGTCGAGGTGTTCGGGGGCGATGCCGATCCCGTTGTCCACCACCTCGAGGCGGATCCCCCGTTCGGCCAGACGGCAGGAAAGGGTGACGCGACCGCCCTTGGGAGTGAACTTGGAGGCGTTTTCGAGAAGGTTGTAGAGGACCTGCCGCAGGCGATCGGCGTCCGCCTGGATTTCGGGCAAGGGGACCGTCAGCCGGAGCTCGAGGGTCAATTCGTTGGATTCGAAGGTCGGGGCCATCTGGCGCACCACCTCGTCGAGGAGGGGGGCCAGGTTGGTGGGCGCGAGTTGGAGGGCGAACTTTCCGGCATCCATCTTCGAGAAGACCAAAAGGTCGGAGATGATCCGCAACAGTTGTTCGGAGCCTTCCATCATCTTCCGGAGGCAGTTCTGCTGCTTGGGGTTGAGTTCCCCCATCACCCCTTCCTGGAGGATCGAGCCGTAGCCCATGACGTAGGAGAGGGGGGTGCGCAACTCGTGGCTGACGCAGGCGATCAGGGAGATCCGGTGCTCGTCCATTTCGGCCAGCAGACGGTTTTCTTCCAAAAGCTTCTGATTGCGTTCGAACAAGGCATCCACCAATTCGCTGTAGCGGGGGTCCTCGGCGGTGATGCTCCGGGAGAGAGCGGGGTGAGGACCGTTCAATTGCAAATCTTCCAAAAGATCAGCGCCTCCGATGATAGGGGGAGAAACCGGACGAGCATTAGTATAGCGCCTGTCAAGGAATATGACAAGACACAACTTTCAATGTATCCGGCTTCAAGGAAGAAGAGGGAAGGGACTTTCAACACCTTTTCCACAGGCCTGTCCGGCTTATCCCCAGGTTGTCCACAGAAAAAGAAGCGAGAAGAATTTCTCCTCGCTTCCCTTTTGACTCGATTATTTGGCGATGGGATAGGCTTTCCGGCTGGGAACGTAGGGAGCGTCGGCCTTGGTGATGGAAGAATGGTTGGTCACGGTTTCGACCTTGGACTTGCTGCCTTCGAACATGGAGGTGACTTTGTCCGCGAGGCCCTTGTAGAGGCCGGTGTTCTTGAGGAGGCGGTCGGCGAGGAAGAAAGCGGCCATACCGATGGCGCCGCCCACCAGGGTGAGGGGCAGTCCGGCGAGACCGACGGCGCCCAGGGCGGCCATGCCGATACCGGAAGCGGTGGCGGCGGCGACACCGCCGACGGCCCCGATGGCGGTGTCCGCGACGACCATTCCGCCGGCCTGGGGAAGGGTGCGTTCATGCTTGAAGACTTTATAGGCGTTCTCGAGCAGGGAGATGGCACCGGAAACGATGGCGCCGTTGCGACCGGCCTTGAGGAGGCTGGGAACCGCGGCCTTGGCACCGGTGGAGATGGCGTTGAGGTCATGCTTGAGGATGCCCTTGCCGACCGTCTTGATGGGGGTGATCAGGGGGGTGGGGGCGACCACGGCCTTTCCTTCTTCGCCGACGCGCCTGGCGGCATCGAGCAGGTTCTGGGGGATGCGCATTCCGAGCGAAGGATTGATAGTTGCTGAAGCCATGGTTTCCTCCCTTCCGCCCGGATTTCCGTCGGGCACAAGAGGGATATCGGGGATCAGGGGCCAATTAATTCTTATCTATATCTCAAGCTTGGATTAAGGTTGATCAAAGGTGTTATAGTTTCTCTACCAAAAAGGGGAGGAGGTGGGCATGATTGAGAAGAAGAACGAATCCCAGATCGTCTCCGTGGGCTTCGATCCCGTGGCCAAGGAAGTCGTCATCAAGCACGGCGCCGGCATGCCGGAAGTCGGCATTCCCGCCATCGGGTTGGTCGCCAAACAATATGGTGAACTCGGCATCATCGTGGTCGAGCTGAAGATAGGCGGGGTCGAGGTGAGCTTCGTTTCAGCCGCCGATCAGTTCCCGAACAAGCTCGTCGTGATCCCCGGGGACCCGAGCAAGGTGCACCTCGCGCTGGTGCCGCTCACCGAGGCGGTTCATTTGCTCGTTGAAGGAGAGCCAGAACCTCGAAAAGATGAGAGTGCTGATCCCTCGAAAGGGAGCGAAAAACCTTGATCAGGATCCATTCCTCCGCGGTGAGTTCGATCCCCGGCTGGTAACCGGCTTTTTCGAGGGTTTCGTCGGGTGGCAAGCCGTAGGCTTTGGCGATCTTCACCACGGTCATGTAGGAAGGAAGAAAGGGCTTGCCGGAATGGCCGTCGATGCCCTTCTCGATTTCGTCCAGGCGCGAGTGGGCGATCCCGACGTGGCCAGCCGCGTCCCGCAGGCTCCACCCTCTGCCTTGTCGAGCATTGTAGATATATTCACTGAATGATTTGCTTTTTTCTGTCGCCATTTTCCTATAGTTTAGAAAAAATCCGCAGTTTGGCTTCCGAACAAATTCTAGGGAAGCGAGGCCCCGCCTAAAAAGGGAGCACCCTGGGGGGCGAAATCCATTTGTCCATCATTTTCCCATATCCCGGTGGATAAGCAAGGAGCGCCTGTAACCTCGATTTCCTTGCCCGGTCCGCTCGAAGATGGGGGCGATTTCCGCCCCGGGGTGATCCTCCGAAAATGTACGGAAAGATGAACCCGAGTCTCTGCTAAGGGACTGCGGCGAAATTACTC
>DOBT01000081.1 GCA_003503675.1 Cyanobacteria bacterium UBA8530
GATGGCCAAATAGTCGCTCAACGCTCATCTTTTATACCGCATCCCGAGATTCCCGTCAACCCCCTTCTCGCCCACTGCCGTGCTGGGCGCCGTCGTTCAAAAGGGGATCGCCGTCCCAGGATGTTTTCAGAACGAAGAAAGAGGGGAGAGTTCGATGGAAACCGGATCTCTCCCTCGCTCTCGACCCGATGAGGCGGGTTTTTCTTCATAAAGGGATTTCCTTCTTTTCATAACCATGCTATCCTCCCTGNNGGAAGGAAAAGTGCCCCTCCTTCCCGACGGGACCACTCAAACCTTTCCCACCCGCCTTCCGGCGATATTGATCGTGAAAGTCAAGGCCGAGATAAGACGACAAAGTTATTGATCGTGAAGGTCAGAAATTCTTCGTCAAAGCCTGATGGATTCGAGGTAGGTCGACAAAGTTTCGTAGAGGTGCGCGGCGGAGCTNNGGAGCAGATCGAGTTGATCTTGTGGCGCAACTCGGCGGACTGGGGCATCCCGCGGGTATACCAGGCGATGTGCTTTCGAAGCTCCGGTACGGCCACCCGCTCCCCTTTTTCCCCGATGAGATATTGGCTATGCTCGACGGCGAAAGAAATCCGCTCTTGATAAGAGGGTTCGGGTAGAAGCTCTTCCTTGTCCAGATAGTGGCGGATCCTGCCGATGACCCAGGGGGCGCCCATGGCCCCTCTGCCGACCATGACCCCGGCGCAGCCGGCTTTTTTCATTTTTTCCAGCGCGAGGACCGGGTCTTCCAGGTCCCCGTTTCCGATCAGGGGAATTTTGATGGCCTGCGCCGCCTCGGCGATCGCCTCCCAGTTCGCTTCCCCGGAGTACATCTGGGCCCGGGTTCGCCCGTGGAGGGTGACGGCGGAAACCCCGCAGTTTTCGGCGATCTTGACCAGCTCGAGGAAATTCAAGCTTCTTTCGTCCCAGCCCAGGCGCAGCTTGACGGTGACGGGCTTGCTCGAGGCCTTGACGACCGCCTCGAGGATCCTTCCGAAAAGAGCGGGCTCGCGCATGAGGGCGGCGCCGTCGCCGTTCTTGATGATCTTGGGGGTGGGACAGCCCGCGTTGACGTCGACGAGGCAGGCCGCCGTTTCGCAGACGCGCCTGGCCGCATCGGCCATGACGGCGGGGTCGTGACCGAAGATCTGGTGAGCGACGGGCGGTTCGTCTTTATCGACCAGCAGGTATCTGTTGTTGTGCTTGCCCCAGTTGAAGAGGGCGGCCGCGCTTATCATTTCGCCCCAGATCAGGCTATCCTTGTCGAAGCGCCGCACCATGGCGCGGAAGGGGCGATCGCACACCCCGGCCATGGGCGCCAGGACTACCCGGCTGGAGAAGGAGAGGTTTCCGATGTTTAGCATGAGAGAAGTTTAGCAGAAGGAATGATACAATCAATGACTATGAAAAGAATTGCAATCATCGGGGGAGGCGCAGCCGGGATGGTTGCTGCCATCGCCGCCGCCCGAAAAGACCAAGAAGTCGTCCTCCTCGAAAAGGGTCCGAAACTGGGCTACAAGGTCCTCATCTCGGGCAACGGCTCATGCAATCTCACCAACCACCAGAAGGAAATCCCCCTGAGGGATTTCATCCATTGCTTCCCCGGAAACGGAAAGTTTCTTTACGGCGCCCTCTCCCGAATGGACCCCGAAGCGACCATGCGTTTCTTCGAGGAGCTGGGGGTGGCGCTTACCGTGGAGCGGGGCGGACGCGTCTTTCCCCTCTCCAAGAAATCCAAGGACCTGGTGGATGCCCTCGAAAGGGAGATACGACGGTTGGGCGTCGAGGTCAAATTGAACTCGAGGGTCTCGAAAATCGAAAAAGAAGGAGATTCTTTCCGGATCCTTCTGAGCGGAGGAGCATCCCTGGAATTCGACAAGGTCGTCATCGCGACGGGGGGCAAGTCTTTTCCCGGGACCGGTTCGACCGGGGACGGCTATTCTTTCGCCAAATCCCTGGAGCACACCGTCGTCCCGACTTTTCCGGCCCTGGTTCCTTTGAAGATCCCTTCGGTCGTTTCTTTGGCCGGGCTTTCCCTGCGCAACGTGAAGGCGGCCATCCTCGAGAAGGGAAAGGTGCTCGCGGAGGAGCAGGGTGAGATGCTCTTCACCCACACCGGGGTCTCGGGCCCCATCGTCTTGACTCTCAGTCGCCTGGTCTCCCAAAAAAAAGAAGTTTCTCTTTTCTTGCGCATCGATTTCAAGCCCGCTCTCAGCCGCGAGCAGGTCGACGCCGGATTGCTCAGGGACTGGAACAAGAATCCCCGACAACTCCTCTCCAATGCCCTCAGAGAGCGACTTCCCTTCAACCTCATCCCCTTCGTCCTCGCCGTCGCCTCGATCCCGGCCGAGCGGGTCACCGCGGAAGTGAAGAAGGAAGAGCGGAAAAAACTGGTCGAGACCCTGAAAGGATGGCTGTTGCCCATCGACGGAGTCCTCCCCATCGAGACGGCCATCGTCACGGCGGGAGGGGTCGAGGTCAAGGAGATCGATCCGAAAAGCATGGAGTCGAAGAAGGTCCCGGGGTTGTACTGGGCCGGCGAGGTGATCGACATCGACGGGGTCACGGGCGGATACAACTTGCAGGCGGCCTGGTCGACGGGTTTTCTGGCCGGCGAAAGCGCCGCGAAAGATCATAGCCCTTGCAAGTTTAACGACTAGCAGGCAAAATATGAAATACCAGCCAATCGAGCGTTATTTGGAAGAAAGCAGGGGAGAATGAGGCTGGACAAATGGTTGAAGCTCTCAAGGGTCATCAAACGTCGTACGGTCGCCAACGAAGTATGCGACCAGGGACGGGTGGAAATCAACGGTCGGCCTGCCAAGGCTTCGACCGAGGTCAAAGCCGGTGATCGTCTGGTCATTCGTTTTGGGAGCAAGACCTCGAGTTTGACGGTGCTCTCCGTTCCGGAAAAGCCGGTGAGCGCCCAAGCCGCCTCTGAACTCTACCAGTTGGATGGTGAGGAAAAGGAGAAAGCGGAGAGTTAAGAAGTTCCGCATTCGAAAAAGGGATCACTCAGTCGAAAAGAAAAGGTGGAAAGATCTGATGCCTACATTCATCGAAGACATTTATGCACGCGAAATTCTCGACTCCCGGGGTAACCCGACCGTCGAGGTCGATGTAATCCTTTCCGGCGGCGCTTTCGGTCGCGCGGCCGTTCCTTCCGGGGCCTCCACCGGAGTCCATGAAGCCCTCGAACTTCGCGACGTCGAAGAGCCCGGCCGTTACAACGGAAAGGGCGTTCTCAAGGCCGTCGACAACGTCAACGAACTGATAGCCGGTGAGTTGACCGGGATGGACGCCATCGACCAGGCTTCGATCGACCAGCTCATGATCGAACTGGACGGAACCCCCAACAAGTCCAAGCTCGGCGCCAACGCCATCCTGGGAGTTTCCCTGGCCGTCGCCAAGGCCGCCGCCAACGCGCTGGAAGTCCCGCTGTACCGGTACATCGGCGGCGTCGAGGCGCGCGTGCTGCCCGTGCCGATGTTGAACATCCTCAACGGTGGCAAGCACG
>DOBT01000156.1 GCA_003503675.1 Cyanobacteria bacterium UBA8530
CGGGTTACGCTGAAATCGAAGGAGCCCGCGCAGCGGCTTTGGCTGAAGTCGTGATAGCCAAGCGGATCGGTGCCCCCGTCGATGATGTCTTCGACGGTATAGATCAAATTGCTCATGACATAATTCGTTCCGTCGGGCAGGGTGAAGGAAGCGCGATCGCAGGAGAAATTCAAGGATGCGGGGCCATTCGGCGTGAAGGGAATGACCTCGGTGGCGGGATTCCCCAGGTCGATCCGGGTCCCCTCGACGGTGAAGGGGTCGAAGAGATCCGTCACCTTCATGTTCAGCTTGGAGAAATCGAGGCCCGTACGGTCCTGGCGCAAGAGGTCGAAAAGGGGGCCATTTTGGAAGGTGGAAAAATCGAAGTAATTCTTTTGATCGAAGAGGTCTTCGCGTATCAAAGAATCGCCCTGGGCCCGATGGAAGTTCAACTCGACCGTGAATTTGACCACCCCGTTGTCATTTTTCATCAGCCACTTCCCCTCTCCCTCGAAGGTGAAGGGGAAGTTTCCATAAGTTGCGAGGGTTTTCATGGAGCTCATCCCGAAGCTCGGGGCGCTTCCAGGCACCGCTGCCATGGCTTTGGATGCTTCGCCCAGGGCATATCCCGTTTGCCCCATTTTATTGGCCAGGGGGGCGAGTTCAGCGGCGACGTAATAGGCGGGATACTGGTTGCGATCGACGACGGGGAAAGGGGTGGGATTGGGTGTCGATACAACGGTGGTCGATGAAGGGGTCGAATCGGGTGTCGATTTTGAATTGGGCTGCACTACGACGGAAAGTCCCTGGCCGTCGCAAGAGGTGAGGGCGATCGAGAGTGCGATCAAGGCGGGAATGCGGCGCATCTTTTTCCTCCCCCGTACGGCGTCGAAAGGGATCGGGAAAATTATACTATTTTTTTTGGCAGGAGGGGCAGAAATGGGTTCCTCGGCCGCCGACTCGGCACTTGAGGATGATCGAGCCGCAAGCGGGACAAGCCTGGTCCTCTTTTCCGAAGACCGAAAGGAAATTTTGGTTGTCGCCGAATTCCCCTTTTCCGTCCCGGTAATCGCGCAGGGTGGTGCCCCGGTTCTCGATCCCCTTTGCCAGGACCTCCTTGATGGCAAAAAACAGCCTTTTCGATTCTTCTTCGCCGAGCTTGCCCTGCTCGGGATGGATGCGGGCGAGAAAGAGGGCCTCGTCGGCATAGATGTTGCCGAGCCCCGCCACGACCTTCTGGCTCAACAGCAGGGGCTTGATGCAGGAGGCCTTGGCGACGGCCCGGGAAAAGGGAAAAAGAAGAAAATCATCCGAAAAGGGCTCCGGCCCCATCTCGTTCAGCGTCGGCATGCTCCGGTAGTCGCCCTTTTCGACCAGAAAGATCTTTCCGAAGCGGCGCGGATCGTTGAAAAAGAGGTTTTTTCCGTCGTCCAGCTTGAAGAGGGCCCGGATATGGCGAAGAAGGGGCTTTTCTTCCGAAATTCCGATCCTTCCCGTCATTCCCAGGTGCATGACCAGTTCGAGCTCGTCGAGATCGAAGAGCAGGTATTTTCCGCGGCGACCCACGCCCTCGATCTTTTTTTCGATCGCTCCCTCGACGCCGGGATAACGCTTTTCATCTTTTTCGATCGCCCGGATACAACGCCCGACTACCTGGGGCTCCAGGTCTCTTCGAATGGTTTCTACTTCGGGTAGCTCGGGCATTTGACCGTCCTTTCGTGGTATCATCCGGGGCATGATACCACTTCGCCGTTCGGCGGCAACGATCGCCGTCTTTCTGCTATGGGGGGCTTCCCCCGCTGCTTCCGCCCCCCGCGAGGTCAGGGGGGTCTACGAGATCGACCTTTCCGGGATGAGTTCGAAGAAAAGTTCTCGCCTTTGGCTGCCGGAGTTCAAGGAATGGAACGAGCAGACGGTGCAGCGGGTTTCCTACGAGCCGAAGCCGGACAAGATCATCAAGGACCCGGTCAACGAAAACCGCATCGCCTATTGGGCCGCTCCTCCCGACAAAATCAAGGTCTCGTTCTGGGCGACGCTTTTTCGAAGCGAGGTTCGATTGGACTCCGTCAATCTCGCCCCCTACCAAAAGGACGGGCCTCTCTACCGGAATTATACTCGGCCGGAAGGTTTCGTGGACGGGGCGATCCGCTCGAAAAGCCGGGCGGCTATCGGAAAGGAAAGGAATCCTTTGCGGAAGGTCCGCTCGATCGCCCTTTGGCTGAAGAACCACCCGCCCTTCTCGGAAAGAAAATTTGTCGGGATGTGCCGGGCGGCCGGGGTCCCCGCTCGTCTGGTTTCCGGCTTTTCCTTGCAGCCCGGCAGGGAGAAGAAGTTTCTTTGGCCGGAATACTATTTGCCCCGCTACGGCTGGTTGCCTTTCCTGGAAAAAAACAAGGATCCCTGGCGGGTCGTCGAGGACCTCCTGGTTCTTTCGAAGGGCAGCAATATTTCCCTCTTTTCCGATCCCTCGGAAAAAAAGCCTCAGCTAATCGCTTCTTTGTTGGATGGGGGCATTTTCGGCAAAGAGTCGCTGCCTCGAGAGGCCTGGCGCATCAAGGCCTTCCCCCCTTTCGATCCGCGCGAAACTTTCCTTTCCGATCCTTTTCACCTGAAAGTGCCGGTTCCTTTCGGCTGGACGCTGGTCCGCCGGAATGACCCGAATTTCGTTTTTTCGGCGCGGTTGGAGTCGGGGGGAGAAGAGATCGGGATTTTCGGGAAGAGGTACGAGAACCCCGGGGGGTTGGGGATCAAGGAGGTGGCAGAGGGAGAGGTGAGGGGAATTCCCGGATATCGCCTCTTGGCGGGGCAGCACCTTTACTTGTCCGATTTGACGGGGTTTCGACTGCGGCTCGAGGATTCTTCGGGAAAGCCCGAGGTCCGCATTTATTTCTGGAAGGGCGATCGCCTCTTCTTTTTCACTTACCGTTCTTCCGATGTTTTCGATCGTGAGGCCAGGGTTCTCGAGGGCTGCGTGGGGAGCATGGAGGTCCGCTGATCGATTGCGCGAGTCGGTGCCTCGGTCGTCTTTAGGCCAGCCAATCATGCCGGCCAGTGTGCAGTTCAAGGTTTGATGAGTTCGAAACCGTATCCGTCTTTCTGACGCTCGACCCGTGCTTCGGTCGCATGCAGGGTGAAGCCCGGCTGAGAAATGTCGAGACTGCCCGTCGCAGTCAAGAAGTCAGCTGCGAGCGGTTTACCGTCCATGAGGATGTCGCTCGGCTCAAGGTTCCGGTACAGCTCAATCAACCAGCAGCCGGATACATGATTACAGATATGGATGCCGTCCGCCAGAGAAAGCAAGTTTTTTTTCCTATCGCGCCGGGAGACCTCGGTGAGCTTTGCCCTGGTGATTTGGCGGTCACCGGGCAGATCCCACGACTCGGCCCATTTGCCGCCCATCGAGAGGTGCGAAGGCAGCTTCAAGGACAAGCGGCTTGATCCTTGAAGCCGATAGGCTTTCAGGACTTCTTCGATCTCCTTGGCTTCCTTTGCGGCGATTGCCGAGTATTGCGCGACAAAGCCTGAGAGAGCCCGAGCAACCCCATAGCGCCCGCCTAGCTGCCGCAGGGTATCCTGGGAGCGATGCTGGTAGCCGACGGCTTCGGCGAGGAGTGCATCCAGAGAGGCGACGTAGTTCGAGAAGCGTTCTTTCCAACGAGGCATCAGACGATCCAGGAGATGGCTGGACGCCGCGCCCATGACGTAGTAGCGGCCTCGATCCGGCTCCTGGGTCTTCGCAAGCGCCGTTTTAAGCCTTGGAATCGAGTAAGCGACATGGTTGTATGCGCCAGATGGATGGCTGCGCTTGAAGAACACATCCGTCAGGTATTGGGCAGTACCTTCGATGACCGTCATGCCTTGTCGGTAATCCGCGTAGGCTTTGGGGATGAGGCTCTCATGCTTCTCTCGAACAGCCAGGTATAGCCCTACCCCTTCCTTGAGCTTGCTCGGGTTCGTCTCGTCCAATAGGTGGGCGAGCAGCGAGGCCTCTAGCTGCGTATAGGCGAAGTCCTGAGCATCGAGGATGCGCTCGTCGCCGTTCGCCATACGGTACATGAAACTTTCCTGAACGGTGACGTGGAAGTTCTCATGGAGGAACGTCAGGAACTCGTGAATGGGGTCGAGGGTTTTGGCCGTTTTGGCCTCTGCGATTTGCTTGACGACAAAGACGGGCTTGCCATCGATGTTTTTCTCCGCCCAGACATGATCTGCCGCGAGTTGGAATCTCTGAACGACCTCTGGCTTGAGCCGCTTGATGCCGGGTAACGTTGGAATTGCCTGTCCATCAAATTGTATGGAAGCGGTTGAGTGTGGGGCGCTTATCAGGTAGTAGGATTCTCCAATCCCGTAGATCAGGGTGTAGGCGGTCAGATCGTACCCCGGCCAGACGGGGTGCTCTTTGGAGTTTTTCACATACCCCATCAATCGCTTGAGAATGACCTGATCGCCAGCTGCATAAGCCGGGATGCCCGTGGCTGAGAGCGTGATAAGACAGACAATCGCCAGCACGAGGCACATGAAGGCAAGGGGTGGCTCTGACTTTTTGGGAGGTAACAGGTTTCTCTGCATGCGTGTCTCCATTCGTTGTTCTAGGCTGGAGCCGGGACTGGGGTGCTTGCGGGTTCTCCCTTGAGCGTCTTCTGAACCTTCGCCAGAACCTTCCTCGAGCCGTCCAGGAGTCGGTGTTCGAAGGCGATGGCGGATTTCTCGATGTTGTCGATCGTTTCCTTGGGGTTCTCGAAAAGGTTCTCGACCCATTCCACGCTCGAATCGATCATTTTCTTCACCCTCATGATCCCTTCCTGAGCGGCGTTTCCGATGGCCTTGATGGTCGCGCCGGGGTGGGAGAAGGCGTCCACGAAGGCGGCGCTCACCTTGGTGGCGGTCGGCTTCATCATCCTGGCGAAATCCCAGGTGGCCAGGCCCATCTGGGCGAAGGAGGCCCCGATGTAGGCGTAGCGCATGGCCCTGGCCTGAGGAATCAGGTAGGTGAGGACCTTGATGAGGTCGAGGCCCACGTCGAGGGTGGAGCGCGCCTTGGCTCCGAAATCCGCGTCGGGGTCATGGAAGGTGTGGTAGGCCTTCATGGTGTCGGCCAGGGCGATCCCGACGTCGGCGATGGGCAGGAGGAAGTTGAGGATCTTGCCGAAGGTGCTCTTCGAGAAGGCCACCAGCGGGTTGTTGACGATGACCGAGCCTTCGGCCTTGGCCAGGAGATGGGCGACCTTCTCGCTTCTTTTCAGGGCGTGCGTGATGCCCACGAAGGAAGCCTCGAGGCCCTGGACGGCATAGACGGTACCGGCCCCGGCGCGGGCGGTCTCTCCGAGGGCGTCGGCCATCTGGACCAGGGAGGCGTCGGGGTCCTCGACGGTGTCCATCAGCTTGTTGAAGTTCTTCTTGGTGGAAACCAGGAGGGAGGGGAGAGAAACGGCCGAGAGGACGAATGCCGCGGAGAGGCCACCGATTTCGGCGGCGTGGAGGGCGCCCTGCATGAGGTTGTTCTTGGCGGTCGAGGCCATCATGACGTACTTGGCGTTGCGGGTCTTGTCGGTGAGGCGACGGTAGACGTCGGATTGTTCCAGGAAGCTCTTGTCGGCGGAGCCGATCGAGGCGAGGAAGTCTCCCTGCCTGGAAACGAAGCTCGAGGCGCTGCCGGTGGCCTTGGCGGAAGCGATGATCTTGGCCGAAAGGGTGGCCTTGGGATCCAAAAAGACCTTCTGCATCGCCATGAAGTCCCTGGCGGCGGCCGTCTGGGCGTTGGCCAGGTCGGCCATGGCCCCGGCGATGTCGGTGACGGGGACCACGGTGTTGACCGCCACCGAGACCCCCTTGTTGGCAGCGGCGTAGACGGTGTTGTTGGAGAAGACGGCATTGCCGATCTCGCCCTGGAGCTGGTTGCCGCTCTTGAGGGTCTTTCCGAGCTGACGGGTCAATTCCCCGACGGCGGCGGTTTGTTCGACGGCGGAAGTGCCGTTGAAGGCCTTCTGGACCTTGGTCATGGCCTTTTGGGAAAGAGTCAGGCTGTCGTTGAGGCGCAGGGCGTTTTCGGCGATGGCCGCGGTCTTCTGCGCGCCTGCGAGGGCGGCTTTCAACTGGGCGGCCTGGCCGGTGGAGAGCAGGGGGTTCTTGAGGGCGGCCCCGATGGCGGCGACGTCGTCGGCCTTGATGGCGTAGTTGGGGGTGGCCATGCGGCTGGCGGCGTTCAGGGCCGTGACGGCCTGCTTGGAAAGGTTGAAGGAAGCCACGAAGTCGGCGTTCTCGACGAGCGCCGGGTTCTTGGCGATCGCCGAGGCATAGTTGTCCGTCAACTTCTGAAGGGCCCCGAAGGAGGCCGAGACATCGGTCGTCGAAAAACCTCGATAGCCGTTCACGCCTGCCATAATCCCCTCCCCCTAATACTCTGCTTATCGGGGAAGGGGATGGCGGTCTTACCTAAAAACAAATTAACTTTTGGCTAATCTTATTGTTTGTCCGGCATGCGAACGATGTAGCCCTGACGGGAAACGGTCTGGATGTAGGTCGGGGGATCGCCCTTCTCGAGTTTGGATCGGATGTTCTTGATGTGGGTGCGGATGATCTCGGAGCTTCCCTGGCCACTGGGGTAATCGAGGGCTTCGATCAGGAGTTCCTTGGAGGAAACCACCTGGCCGGCATGGCTCATGAGGTACTCGAGAAGCGAGAATTCGGAGGGGGTCAGGGCCACCAGGTTGTCGCCGGCACGAACGGAAAAATCGTTGCGGTTGATGGCGAGGTCTCCGATGGCGAGGATGGGATCCTTGAAGTCGGCGGCCATCTTCTTGCGGCGCAGCAGGGCCTTGATGCGGAGTTCGAGTTCCGTCAGGTCGAAGGGCTTGGTGACGTAGTCATCGGCCCCGACCCGGAAGCCGGAGTACTTGTCCTGCATCTCGGTCTTGGCGGTCAAAAGGAGGATGGGCACCTGGGAGAGCTTCGGGGTGGAGCGCAACTGGAGGCATAGTTCGTAGCCGTCGGTGCTCGGCATCATGATGTCCGCGACCACCAAGTCGGGTACCTCGCTCTCGGCGATTTCCATGGCATCGGCGCCGTTATCCGCCAGGAAGACCTCGTAGCCCTGATGCTTGAGTAGGATCTCAAGCAAAGAACGGATGTTTTCGTCGTCATCGACCACCAGGACCTTGGAAGCCTGCTTTTTTACGGTCATCTCTTTCCCCCCCTTGTGCAATCCACTCGATTATACGTGAAGATGGAGCGCTTATTCAAGAGATCTTACCCGGCAAAAAGACGCCGAAACAAGTTCCTTCCCCCCAAGGAGGGTCTTCGATCCAGATTCGGCCACCATGGGCCTCGATCAGCTTGGCGGAGATATAGAGTCCCAAGCCGGTTCCCCCGGTCTTGCGGGTCAAGGAATTGTCCAGGCGGGAAAACTTCTTGAAGAGAGCCGGGCGTGACTCGGGCGGAATCCCGATGCCCTGGTCGGCGATCCGGATAACGGCCCCTTCCCCCTTTTCCTGGAGCGAAACCTCGATTTTTCGGCCTTTGGGGGTGTACTTGCTGGCATTTCCGATGAGGTTGATCAGCACCTGGGCGATCTTGTTTCGATCGACGAAGAGGACGAGGGGCGCGAGATTGGTCGTCACCTCGAAAGGAGCGAGGGTGTCCTGCAGGGAATCGAGGATCTGCCTGATCACTTCATCCAGGGAGGTCTCGGTGACCGGAAGAGCCATGTTGGCGGCTTCGAGGCGGGATACGGCGAGGATGTCCTCGATCAGCTTGGAGAGGTGATCGGTTTGCCGGGAGATGATCTCGAGGATACGCTGGCGCGCCTCGGCGGGAAAGTCCATTTCCGGTTTGAGCAGGGTTTCGGTGAAGCCCTTGATGGAGGTCAAGGGGGTACGCAGTTCGTGGGAAATGGTGGAAAGGAACTCCCCCTTGAGGGCTTCGAGGTCCTTCTGGATCTGGTACTGCTGGGCGTTGTGGATGGCGATAGCCGCCTGGTTGCAGATGGAAGCGACGGTTTCGAGCAGGGAAGGGGCGAAGGCGTCCGTCAGGCGGCTTCCGAGGCAGACCACGCCGAAAGGTTCCTGATCGGTGAGAAGCAGCGGGGTGCAAATTCCCGAGCGCAGACGCTCCGAACAAGAGCAATCCGTCCAGAGGGGCACGGCCTTTCTGCCCTCGAAGGCGGCCATTGCGATCGAACAGGGGGAGATGCGCCCGGTCATCTCGGAGTCGGGTGGGGAACAGGATGCCAGGACGAGACCGCCCAGTTCGTTGGAGTGGAGCAGGACCTCGCAGTGATCGACGGGGAGGATCTGGCTCAGTTCTTTCAGGAGGTTGGCGAGGACGACGTCGAGTTCGAGGGAAGAGGAGAGCAGGTTGGAGATACGGTGCAGCAGGGAGATTTCCTTCAACTGACGGGCATTGAGGATGGCGAGTCCCAGGAAATCGGCCAAAAGGGAAAGGGTTTCGAGCTCGGCCTCCTCGATGGGAGAGGCCAGGCGATCGACCACGATGATGCCGAGTGACTCCCCCTCTCCGATGGGGCGGATGGGAATGAGGCCGCAGCCCCTCACGATGCTCGGTTTCCCGGTGAGGGAAGCTTCCGAGCGGGCTTCTTCGTCCAGCAGGATTTCGGCCAGGGAAGGGGCATGGGCCAGCAGGTCGCGGTCGTCCTGACGGATCCAGAGGGAGACCGGCTCGATGCGCTTCCCCTCGTTCAGGAAGAGAAGACAGCGGTCATAGCCCAGGTGATGTCCGATGACCTGGGGGATCTGCTGCAACAGGGAATCGAGATCCTGGCCTGGCTTGAGGTTTCGGATGGTCCTGCGCAGGGAGGGCTGCATCAGGCCCCTCTCTCTCGGCTGATGGCGGCGATCTTTTCGGCGATCTGCTCCGCCGAAAGCCCGTCGCTATCCAGGTCGATCGCATCGTTCGCCTTTTTGAGGGGCGAGACCGAACGGGTGGAGTCCGTCCAATCGCGTTGGCGGATCTCTTCGGAAAGTTCTTCGAGCGAGGTCTTCACCCCTTGCGCCTCCAGGTCCTTCAGGCGGCGTCGGGCCCTCTCGGCGGGGGAGGCGTTGAGAAAGACCTTGACCTCGGCCTTCGGGAAGACGATGCTGCCGATGTCCCTTCCCTCCATCACCACCGCGCCTTCTTCACCGAGTCTGCGCTGAAGGGCGACCAACACCTCTCTGACCGGCGGGCTCTTCGCCAGGGCGGAAACCCTTCGATTCACCTCGGGGGAGCGGATAAAGGAAGTGACGTCCTGGCCATCCACCCAAACATTGGTTCCTTCGGCCGAATTTTCGAGCTTCAGTTCGGTTTTTTTGGCGAGTGCGGCCAGCTGTTCCTCGTTTTGCCAATCGAGCTGGTGTTGCATCGCTTTCCAGGTGAGGGCACGGTACATGGCCCCGGTATCGAGATAGAGGTAGCCCAGCATTTTGGCGACGAGCTTCGCGACGGTGCTCTTTCCGGCTCCGGCCGGGCCGTCAATCGCAATGATAAGACCTTTCTTCATCTCCGTCCTTTCCGCTCAAAAGTAAGCTCTCATTTTATCACAGGGTAAAGCCGGGCGCTTGGAGAGCGTCATTTTTTGTTTAGTGCAGCCATACCCCCTGCCTCCCGACGGGGGGTATCCTTGGTGAAGGAAGGGTCGAGCCCACGATGCCGATAAGGGAGAGAGGATGAGACCTTTGGACGTCAGCCTGATGGGATGTCTGGTAACCGATTTGAGGACCGGGGGGCCGCTGGGAAGGATTCGAAAAGTCCTGTTCGATCCCAATGAAGAACGGATCGAATCCCTGGCGGCCGAAACCATCCTTCCCAACCAGGGCCATCCCCTGGTGGGACAGCGTTTGTTCGGATCGGAGGGCTCGCCGATCGGGACGGTGGTGGACGTGATCGCCGTGCTGCCCGAAGATCAATCCGGGGTTCGAAGGGTCTTTCTCTGGCTCCAGCCCGCGGAGGGACAGAAAACCGAGCTCTCCCCTTCCGCGGAGGAAGAGTCGCCCTACGAGGCGAACGACTACATGGTTGGCCAAATTTCGCTCAGTCGATTGAGCGACAAGGAGGGCCGAACGCTCATTTCGCCGGGAGAAACCATCACCCTGGAAGTGGTTCGCCAGGCGAAGCGACTGGGACTGTTGAACCGTTTGGAAAGTCGCTTCCCCTAGCGAAGGATCGACAGGGGAAGCACCGGGAAAGGTTTCG
>DOBT01000043.1:0-6938 GCA_003503675.1 Cyanobacteria bacterium UBA8530
CTTTTCGTGGGTCTTTCCTCGGGCGCCGCCGCCTGGGCCGCCTGCCAACTCGCCCAAAAAGCCGAGAACGCCGGAAAAACCATCGTGGTGATCTTCCCGGACAGCGGCGATCGCTACCTTTCCACCCCCGCCTTTCAAAGATTCCTGGAGGAATGACATGTCGCAGGAAAAATATCGAGAGTTGCAGGAGCTGCTCCGCAAGATGGGCAAGGTGGCCGTCGCCTTCTCGGGGGGGGTGGACAGCACTTTTCTCCTGAAGGTCGCGGTGGACACCCTGGGCAAAAACGGGGCGATCGCCCTGATCGGCGACTCCGAAAGCTTTCCGCGCCGGGAAAAGGAAGCGGCCGAAGAAATCGCGAAGAGCTTCGGGGTCGAATTTCTCGTCGTCAAGAGCGAAGAACTGAGCGATCCGCGCTATACCGAGAACCCGCCCGACCGCTGCTACTTCTGCAAGCACAGCCTTTTTTCCCGCTTGTTGAAGCTGGCCCGAAAAGAGGAATGCTCTTTCTTGCTGGACGGCAACAACGCCGACGACCGTGGCGACTGGCGCCCCGGCCAGCGGGCCGCCCGTGAAATCGGGGTTCGCAGCCCCCTCATGGAGGTCGAACTGACCAAGAATGAGATAAGGCAGTTGTCGAGAGAATTGACCCTTCCGACCGCCGAAAAGCCCTCGTTCGCTTGCCTGGCTTCCCGGCTGCCCTACGGAACCCCGGTTACCAGCGAAGCGCTCGCCCGGGTGGAGGCTTCGGAAAACTTCCTCCATGACCTGGGCTTCGGCCAGCTCCGCGTGCGCCATCACGGGGATCTCGCGCGCATCGAGGTCGAGCCCGAGGATTACCCGAAATTCCTCGAGCCTTCCCTGAGGGATAGGATCGGAGAAGCCCTGAAAAAGTTCGGCTACCAATTCGTGGCCCTGGACCTGGATGGCTATCGCACCGGAAGCATGAACCGGGGCCTGGCGGAAAGGAAAAAAATTGAGCACTGAAAATTTTTCGCTTTCTTTCTCGGAAGCTCTCGAAAAAGCCGGCGCGGGGGAAAAACCGGCCGTCGACTGGTTGGTCCCTCTTTTGACCTGCTCGCGAGAGGATGAAAGCCGTTTGTTCGGCGCGGCCGACAAAGTTCGAGAAGCCTGCGTGGGAAAGGCCGTCCACCTGCGGGGCTTGATCGAATTCTCCAACCACTGCCGAAAGAATTGCGCTTATTGCGGCCTGCGAAGAGATAACCTGGAGGTCGAGCGCTATCGACTGGAAATAGACGCGCTGGTCCAGACCGCCCTGGAAGCCAAAAGCCTGGGCTACCACAGCGTCGTGCTCCAATCGGGGGAAGACCCCTGGTATACCCCCGAGCGCCTGGCCGAAGCGATTCGAGAAATCAAGGCTAAAACCGAGCTAGCCATAACCCTCTCGGTGGGGGAACGCGACGAAAACACCTACCGGTTGTGGCGCGAAGCGGGGGCCGACCGTTTCCTTCTCCGCATCGAGACCACCGACGAAGAGCTTTTCGCGCGCCTCCATCCCGACGACGACCTATCCGAGCGCATGGACTGCCTTCGATCGCTCAAGAAACTCGATTACCAGCTCGGCTCGGGGGTGATGGTCGGCCTGCCGGGGCAAACCCCGGAGATGCTGGCGAAGGACATCATCTGGCTGAAGGAACTGGGTGCCGAGATGATCGGGGTAGGCCCCTTCATTTCCCACCCCGACACGCCCTTGAGCGGTGAAAAGGGCGGCACGGTGGAACAGACCCTGAGATTGGTGGCGGTACTACGCCTGGTCTTCCCTTACGCCCACTTGCCGGCGACCACCGCGCTGGGCAGCCTGGATGACCGGGGCCGGGAAAAGGCGCTCGAGACGGGCGCCAACGTGATGATGCCCAACGTCACCCCCATCGACAACCGCGCGAAATACCAGATCTACCCCGGCAAGATCTGCCTGGCGGACGACGCCCGCCACTGCCGCGGCTGCATCGAGGGCCGCATCAAGTCCATCGGAAGAACGATGGGAACGGATAGGGGCGACGTCCACCGGAAATAAACCCTCACCCCCAAACCCCCTCATCCCATTAGGGAGAGGGGGCTTTTTTATCGCCGCAACCGAGGCAACAATTCCTTCAGCTTGGCGAGGACCTCTTCCAGCTCTTCCTTCTTGGTGGAACGGCCCAGGGTGAGGCGGATGGCCTCTCGGGCTCGGGAAGAGGGGTAGCCCATGGCGAGAAGGACATGAGAAGCCCGAGCCGCTCCCGAAGAACAGGCCGACCCGGTGCTGACGGCGATCCCGGCGAGATCGAGGGCCATGAAGAGGTTTTCCCCCCCCACTCCCTCGAAGCCGACGTTGACGTTGTTGGCCAAGCGGTGTTCGCGGCTGCCATGAAGGCGGCAACCGGGGATTTCCAGCAAGCCTTCCAGGAGGAAGTCGCGCAGAGAGCGAATCTCCCCGGACTTTTCTCCCTGAATTTCGACCAGAGCCCTGGCCAAGCCGACGATCCCCGCCACGTTCTCGGTCCCCGCGCGCTTCTCGCCTTCCTGCCCTCCCCCGTGATTGTTTGGCTGAAAAAGGGTGCCGCTGCGAACGAAGAGGGCGCCGACTCCTTTCGGGCCATACACCTTATGGGCCGAAAGGGTCAAAAGATCGACATTCAACCGGGCGACGCTCAGGTCGAGTTCTCCCAATGCCTGAACCGCATCGACGTGAAAGGGGATGCCTCGCTCCCGGCAGGCGGCCCCGATGAGGGCGACGGGCTGCAGGGTCCCGACCTCGTTGTTGGCGGCCATGACCGAGACGAGGACGGTGTTTTCTCTAAGCCCGGCGACGATGGCCTCTTTTTGGATCAGGCCTTCCCGGTCGGGCAGGACCCGGCTGATCTCGAAGCCCTCCTTTTCAAGGAAGGCACAGCTCTCCAATACCGAAGGGTGCTCGATGGCCGTGGTGAGGACGTGCCCTCGATCTATCTTTTTCATCGCTCGCGCCACGCCCTTGACGGCGAGGTTGTTCGATTCCGTTCCGCCCGAGGTGAAGAAGACCTCGGAACTCTTCGCGCCCAAAACGGCGGCCACCTGGTCGCGTGCCTGATCGAGCGCGTTCCTGGCCTTCCTCCCCGCCTGGTGCTGACTGGAAGGGTTTCCGAAAATATCGCGATTGAAGGGAAGCATCGCTTCCTCGACCAGGGGATGGAGGGGAGTCGTGGCGGCGTGGTCCAGGTAGATCACGAGGCGATCGTTCCCCCGCAGACCACGTCATCGCCGTCATAGCAGACGAGTGCTTGGCCGGGAGTCACGGCGCGCTGGGGCAGATCGAAGTCCAGGATCAAATTTCCCCCCTCGAGCCGGGCGATTCCGGGCGCCGCCACCATCTTGTAGCGGAGCATGGCGGTCACGGCTCTGGGATGGTTCAGGGCTTCTTCATCCCACTTTCCGAGGACGAGGTTTCTCGTGGTGGCGCGCTGTTGGAAAAGGGCACTCTTTTCCCCGACGGTGAGGGTGTTCTTTTCCGAGTCCAGGGCGACGACGTAGAGGGGATGGGGGCGGTATAGGCCCAGTCCCTTCCTTTGCCCGATGGTATAGAAGGCGATGCCCCCGTGCCGGCCGACGACCTTGCCGTCGAGATCGAGAATATCCCCTTCCCGTGCGGTATCGGGTGCTTCCTCTCTCAGGAAACGACCGTAATCGTTGTCCGGAACAAAGCAGATTTCCTGGCTATCCGGTTTATCCGCCGTTCTCAAGCCGAGCTCCCGCCCGATTTCCCGCACCCTCACCTTGGTGAGCTCTCCCAGGGGAAAAAGGATGTTTTCCAGTTGTTCCTGCTCCAGGGAATAGAGGGCATAGGATTGGTCCTTGCTTCGATCAATCCCCCTTCGAATAGCGAAGCGGCCCGTGTCTTGGAAAGTCCTGGCGTAGTGGCCGGTGGCGATGAAACGGGCTCCCAGGTCGTGCGCGCAGCGGAGCAGTTTGTCGAATTTGAGCCAGCGGTTGCACTGGATGCAGGGATTGGGGGTATGGCCGCATCGGTATTCCCGGATGAAGTCCTCGATGACCGTCTGGCGGAATTCTTCCTGAAAGTTGAGCACGTAGTGGGGGATGCCGAGCTTCGCGGCCACGCGGCGGGCGTCCTCGACCGCGGAAAGGGAGCAACAGGCGCGTTCCCCTTCTTCCGCGCCCCAGATCTGCATGGTCGCCCCGATGACCTGATAGCCCTGTTGAAGGAGCAAGGCGGCGGCGACGGAGCTGTCCACTCCGCCGGACATCGCACAAAGGACCGTTTTTTTGTCCATAAAGCTTTGAAGACCTCGTTCCGGATAATGCCTCCTCCATTGTAACTTTGGCCCCAAAAAATGGATAGCCTTCGTCAGCTCGGCCAAAGCGAAAAAAGAGGCCGCCTTGATTGTTGCAATCCTACCCCCCCTGCGCTATGCTACCGCCACCTCGAAAGGGATACGAAGGAGGGCACCCTGATGAGCCAGAACCTGAAATGGTTTCTCAGCCTGTTGCTTGCCGGCTTGGCCGTCGGGGCCGTCTCTCTCCGGACCGGGACTCTCAAGCGGGGCCTCGCGAAGGCAAAAGCGAAGCTCCCCAGGATGCCCTGGTTAGAGGAAGTCAAACAGCCCTGGTGGAAAACCGGCTAATTCTTCCTATCGCACCGGTACCGAAAGGGCGGATCGAATGATCCGCCCTTTCCTATTTCTTGAATCGGACGACCTTGGTTCCCTCGACGAAGTCGACCAGAATCCCCGGTGCGCCTCCTTCGAAGAACTGGGCCAGGTAGCGCCCTTCGATCCGAACGAATTTTCCGTAGCGATAAACCACCGTTCGGACGAAATCCGGTTCGAAATCGTTGCTGTCGTCCTTTTCCCCGCTCTCCGGTTCGATCACGCTGTAGACGTTGGCGCCCATGATGCCGTTGCCCTCGTGATCCCAGATCTTGTAGCCGCAGCAGCGGATGCCGTCGGCAATCCAGCAGTCTTCCTTTGTTTGACCGAAGGAACCTTCGATCGATACCGCGCGCCCGTCGTTCTCGACGAGGTTCCATTCGGGAGAAAGGAGCTCTTTGATCGAAACCGGCTGGAATTCAGTGGGTTCTTGGGGTTCGAAGGTGACGTAATACTGGCGCTCGCGCTCCAAAAGGTCCAAATTGCTCTTGAAGTCCGGATACCGATCGATCTCTTCCAGCGAAACATCCGGCAAGAGGATCTCTTTGGCGTTGCGGTTGATCTCGAGCTGCTCGAGAGGGACCATGCGAACGCGGTCCCCGACCAGGACCCCGAAATGGCTGATGCGGTCGCGCTTCGTGTCGACGATCATGGTATCGACCTTGCCTATTTCCCGCTCATCCCTGTCGAAGACCGGCCACCCCCGGACATCGGCTTCATCCTCGTCGAGCTGGTATTTCGTGAGCTGGCTGAGTTTCCAAAGCATAGACACCACCCCTTCCTGTGCGCAAGAGACAGCATTGGAATCTCCTCGGAAAAATCTAACACGGACGCCGATTGCTTTGTAAACAAGCGAAAGCGTCCTTCTTTAATTCTTTTCGAATTTTATCCTCACCTTAACCGAATTCTCGGGGCCGCGACCGATAGAATAGAAGGTGCGAGAGGAGGAAAAAGGCATGGCATCGAATATCGCTAACAACCGAAATTCATTTTCTTCTCTTGCCAATAGCAACCGTTGCCCCCAACTGCGCCAAAGGCTCGCCGATTCTGCGGCCACGCCGACGGTTTCGAGCCGCCCCCCGCAAGCTGACGGCAGTTCGGAGCTTTCCGGGCGGGTGGGCTTGACCCTGGAAGGGATCAAAGACCTCCTGAAGCGTTATTGGAATGAACCGGCTCCGCAAACAACGCCCCAACCGGCATCCCAACCTGCTCCTTCTTCGGCCTCGAGCTATTCGGTCCGCCAAGGCGACTCCCTCTGGAAGATCGCGACCGCCACGCTCGGCAACGGTGCCCGCTGGAAAGAGATTTGGGAATTGAACAAGGACCAGATCACCGATCCGAACCGGGTTTTTCCCGGCATGGTCCTGAAGATGCCCGGCGCAGCGACTCCAGAAACTCCAGCGGCTCCGGCGGCTCCCAGCAAGCCCGCTGAACCCGAAGGGTCCGGCCCCTTGCTCAAGACGGGCGCCAAGGGAGATGCCGTCAAGAAACTGCAAGCCAGGCTCGAGGAACTCGGCTTCGACCCGGGCGGCGTCGACGGGAACATGGGCCCGAACACCGCCACGGCCGTCAAGAAATTCCAGGCGAGCAAAGGATTGGAAGCCGACGGGATCGTCGGACCCAATACCTGGAAGCAACTGGGTATCCGCGTCGAGGGCTCGGTGAGCTATCCGGCCGCATCAGCGACGCCTTCCAATTCCTCCGCCCAGATCGACGTCGGCGGCCCACAGCCGGCCGTGAGGCGCCAAGGGAAATTGATCGGCGCCAATATCGCCCAGAAGTTCGACGCCATGGTCGCCGCGGCCAAGAAGGACGGGGTCAATCTTCAAATCGTGTCGGGATACCGAACCCATGCCGAGCAGCAGGCCCTTTGGAATGCCAATCCCAACCCGAAGTTCGTAGCTCGCCCCGGCACCAGCAATCACGAAAAAGGCAACGCCATCGACTTCCTCGATTCCGCCGGTGCCTGGAGCTGGCTCAAGCGCAACTCGACCCGCTTCGGTTTCCACAACTACCCCGTTGAACCCTGGCACTATTCGCTCAACGGTGGTTAACCCCCAGTTTGTCGTTACCAGTTTTTCCCGTCGGCCGATAAACGCAGGTTTTCCGTAGAGACGGCCCGCTGGGCCGTCTTCCCATTTTGGCCTTTTTGGCCTTTGTGAGAACCGAAGCAATGGAGATATGCCTCAAGAAAAAAGCAGTCCAAAATTGACAATAAAACGCTTGAGCGTATATCCTGAAGGATACTGATTTTCCTTCTCCATCGATAGGGTTGCGCAAATGCTCTACCTCCATCC
>DOBT01000043.1:6944-7100 GCA_003503675.1 Cyanobacteria bacterium UBA8530
AGAGATCGCTCATCGTCGAAGTCGATGGTGGACAGCATGCAGGGTGCTTGCCCGATGTTGATCGAGAGGAATGGCTTCGGGAACAAGGATTCCGCATCCTCAGATTCTGGAACCACGAAGTCCTCGGGAACCTCGACGGGGTGTTGATTAAGCTCA
>DOBT01000240.1 GCA_003503675.1 Cyanobacteria bacterium UBA8530
TTTTCTCATCCGATCGCAAGGCATGATCGATTATCGCCTTTTTCCCGCCGGAGTTGCCGGGAAAAAACAATTTGGCAAGCGAGGGTCGTTTCGGTTATCCTCTTCTCATGGACTTCACTTTGCTCATCAAGGCCACCGTCGCCTTCTTCGTCATCACCGATTCGATCGGGAACACGCCGATTTTCTCCGCCCTCATGCGGGGCTGGGAGCCGGAGAAGCGTCGAAAAACCATCAACAAATCGGTGGGAGTGGCCACCATCATCTTCCTGGCCTTCGCCTTTCTGGGGACCTACATCCTCGGCTACCTCGGAATTTCCCTGGGCGCCCTGCGGGTGGCCGGCGGCGTCCTCCTGATGATCATCGCCTTCAGCATGATTCACGGCCACTCCTTCGCGGAGGTGCACGAGGATAGCGGCTCGATAGCCGTCACCCCCATGGCCATCCCGCTCATGGCGGGTCCGGCCTCCCTGACCACCGTCATGCTCTTCATGAGTCAGGCCGCGGGAACCGAGAAGCTGGTCATTCTGCTGGCCCTCTTCATCTCGATCGGTTTCTCCTGGCTGGTCGCCACCTACGCGGACGCCCTCTTCAGCAGGATCCACCGCGACGGGCTGGCCGTGACCACCCAGATCATGGGCGTCATCCTGGCCGCCCTGGCCATCGAGATGGCCGCCGGCGGCTTGAAGGAAATCTTCCCCCTACTCAGGTGAAAAGGAGAAAAGAATGAGCGCGCACTACGTCATGGCAGTCATGCTGAACAACCGAATCGCCGAAGCCCCGAAGTTCCAGGAAGTCATCACCCGTCATGGCTGCCTCATCAAGGTTCGCCTGGGCATCCACGAGATCAGCAAGGATTCCTGCGCCCCGAACGGGCTGATCCTCCTGCAATTGGAAGCCGAAGAAAAGGATCTCCAGGTCCTCGAAAATGACCTGAACTCCCTCGAGGGCGTCAAGACTCAAGCCATGGAGCTGGAATTCTAGCCGAAAACGATTTTCTTTAAAAACAGGAAAGAGGCCCGGCGAACCGGGCCTCTTTTTCGTCACTGCAACGGCAATTCCTTGAGCGCCCGATCCAGGGCGACGGGGGGATTGTTCAGGTCCTTGATCACGTCCTTGAGTCTTTTCAGGATGGCGGGCTCGATGGAAACCAGCGTCCCGTTCGAGGCGGGAGGGGCCTGGGTGAATTCGAGGACGATGAGACGATGCAAGCCCGGAGCGCCCTCGACCTTGATCCCGATCCTGAGCACGCCCCTTTCCTTTCGCTCCATGATCTCCCGGATGGTCAGGATGGTCTTGGCATCGAGGAAGAGGTCGCCATTCCTCAGGAAGCGGGCGTAGTCGGGAACCTTGAACTCGCCGACGAAGACCGCGCCGACCATCCCGGGGGCTCCGAGCGGAAGGCGCACCGCGCCGGCCTCCTGCATGGGAACCGGCGTGAAGGCCGGAGTCGGATTGGGGTTGAAGGTCTGGTTGGGATCCATCAGGCCGATCTGTTTCTGTTCGTATTCCCTCAGGTCGCCCACGAACTCGTCGGCTTCCCGCTGGATGGCTTCGGGAGGAAGGGCCGTCGGCGTGGGATTCGTATCCGAGTTCGCCGGAGGAAGCTGCTTCAAAACGAAGACGACGGCAATCGGCCCTCTGGGGGTGCCGTAGACCACCTTGATCATCGCAGCGGGGTTCCTGCTGTAGACTTCCCGGATGGTCGGGGCGGTCTTGGAATGGAGGAAGAGATCGCCGTTTTCGGCGAAATAGAGGTCCTTGAGCAGCTTCACCCTACCGACGTAGACCGCGAGCAGGCTTTCGGTTCCCAGTCCCTCCACTTTCAGGGGGATCCTGACGGCGGATTGCTTGACGTAGGTGCCCTTGTCGTCACCCACCTTCAGGGGATTGCCCTCGTAGACGCCGTCGGAAACCTGCATCATGGGGACCTCGAAATCGGGGCGACCGGCCTTGAAGTCCGCCGTGGAAGGATTGATGGGGAACTTCATCTCATTGCCGCCAACCAGAACCACCCGGACTTCATGCTTCTCTCCGGCCTTGATGGGCAGGATCATCTTGCCGTTCTCGAAGCGATAGCTGGTCTTCTTCCCGTCGAGATAGACCTCCTTGACATCGCTTTCCTTGAACTGCGTCTCCGCCCCGCTGGAGTCGGAAGTCTTCAACTGGACGCCGACGTCCTGCAGGAGGCTCTTGACGTCGCTGAGGGACAAATTGCATCCTCCCAGTAGGAGCGACAGGGCGATCGCCCCCAATACCCTTTTTTTCATTCTTTTCCTCCTCGTTTTCATTTCGAGCGTATGAACGCCAGATCTCCAGACGATCTCTTCGCCCATTTTGTTCCTAAACTTTAGCAAAAGACCGTTCGTTTCGTCACTTTCGTCAAATTTTTTCATCTCCTTTCTGCCAGGGTCAGGCCTTCCCGCCGGCAAAGAAAGTTCCGGAGGGCCAGGGAATGGATGAGGGAGCGGCTTTTTTTCTCGGTGAACTTCTGATAGCCTACCTGCTTTTCTCCCGGGTACTGCTCGCCCTGCTGCGGCCGCTCGGGAAGAGGATTCGAGTGCTCAATCGCGCCGACGAATAGGTCTTGTGCTAAACTTGAGGCATGCTCGGCCAAACCATGCTCGGTGAAATCCACGAACAGCCCCGCTGCCTCTCCCGACTCCTCGAGCGGGAGTTTCCGCGCGTCCTCGGGATGGGAGGGAAAAGGCCCCGCCTGATCATGCTGGCGGCTCGGGGCACCTCGGACAACGCCGCCCACTACGCCAAATACCTTTTCGAATGCCAGAACGGAATCCCGACGGCCCTGGCCGCCCCTTCGGTCCTGGGAATCTACGAGGCCCGGCTCGATCTGAAGGATGTGCTGATCATCGGCATCTCGCAATCCGGGCAGGCGGCCGACGTCATCGCCTTCCTCGAAAAAGGCGAAAAGATGGGAGCCCGAACCCTCGCCATCACCAACGAGGTGGATTCCCCCCTCGCCCGGATCGCGATGGAGACCATTCCCTGCCATGCCGGAAGGGAAGAGGCCGTGGCCGCCACCAAGACCTACACCAGCACCCTTTTGGCTTTGCTGATGCTTTCGGCGGCCTTCGACCGCGACCAATCCCTGATTTCCTCCATTGAACGCCTCCCCGATCGGATCGTGGAATGCCTTTCCCACGAGGAGGGGATCCGCCGAAAGGTGGAACGCTTCCGCTACCTGGAACAGTGCGTGGTCCTGGGTCGAGGCTTCAACCTCTGCACCGCCCTGGAGCTTTCCCTGAAGCTGCGGGAGACCTGTTACATCCAGGCCCAACCCTTCGCGGCGCCGGACTTCCTCCACGGGCCGATAGCCGTCGTGGAGAGGGGCTATCCGGTCCTGGCGATCGCCGCGGAAGGCGCCGTCCTCTCCTCCCTCCTCGAGGTGATAGGGCAGGTGAAAAAAAGAGGCGCCGAAGCGGTGGTCTTCACCAATTCCGCCGAAATCGCCTCGCAGGGCGACCACTCGATCTCCTTCGGAGCCGGGCTCCCCGAAGTCCTTTCCCCCTTCCCCGCCATCGTGGCCGGGCAGGTCTTCGCCCAGGCCCTCGCCCTGATTCGGGGGATCGACCCCGACTCCCCTCGGGGACTCTGCAAGGTTACCGTTACACGCTGACAACGATTCCTTCATCATCGCTCTATAAGATTAAGAAGTCCCAGTCCTCTCATTGACCGGGCCGATTTTGCCGAGTCTATTTTTGGAAGGAAAGGTTTCGTCCCGATGAAAAAACGCTTCGCCCTGCTCGCTGTCGCAGCGACGCTTCTCGTAGCCTGCAAACCATCCTACAACGGCGCCCTCGACATCCAGCGCCTCAACGCCATCCCCAAAGTGATCTTCGGAAAGGCCCTCGTTCCCCAGAAGTTGGCTACCCTCACCACCCCCGCCCACTATACCCTCCAGAGCGCCGCCGTCGCCTGGGTGCCGGCACCCATCGGAACCGTCATTTCCTGTCGCAACTCCAGCGGCCAGGTGGTCGGCACCACCACGGTCAAGGACAGCAGCGGCACCTACACCCTTTCGGTCACGGTCGGCAAGCTGGTCTCGACGGGCCTACAGAAGTCGGTGGCCTTCGTCGACGTGGTCGTGAAGGACAGCACCGGGAAGACCGTCACCGTGGCCAGCGCCCCCGTGGTGGTGAAGCGCACCCAAACGACGCCGACCCCGGTTCCCTCCGACGCCGTCGATCAGGACCAGGTCACCATCGACGCCACCTCCACCGTCGTTTCCTCCAAGGTGAGCGCCGCGGCCTCCGAGGGACGTGACGCCAGCGTCCTGGCCAACGAGAACCGGCCCACCGAGCGGACGGCTCTACTGACCAATACCGCTTTCCAGGCGGTGGTCGAGGCCATCACTTCCATCGGCAACCTCAATCCCGACAAGTTGGGCGCCATCCTCCAGACCATCGGCAACTCGACCCAAGCCTCCTCGGCCACTTCCGGCGACGACATCCTCGCCGCTCTCCAGAACGCCATCACCGGTNNCGGTGCCGCCCAGCAAGCCATCGATGAAGTGAACAACAGCGCGACCTTGACCACCGAAGAGAAGCAAGCCCTCCAGGGCGAGATCTCCGGCCTCAACTCCAGCCTCACCAAGGTCGTCGACTTCGTGCAAGAAGCCAACAAGGAAGTGAACGACACTCCGAAACCCGCCGACTCCTTCGGCAACTAGAAATCGGCTTGACTGGAAAAATAATCGGGAAGGTCCTCCTCGCGGGGGCCTTCCTCTTTCCTTGCCCCCCTGCCACGGCGACGAGCCTCGACGCCTTGCGGGCGCTGGGCTATGAAAACCTGGCTCTCGAGAGCGGGGAGGGGTGGAAAAGGATTTTCTTCGAGAACAAGAGAAGCTTTCTGGAAATCGAGGCCCTCAGGGAAGTCCTTCGCGCTCTGGCGGGGCCTCCCGAAGAAATCGTCACCCTGGTGGTGCAAAACAAGAAGATCGCGATCCTCGCTTTGCGCTTCCGCCAGGGGGATCTCTTCGATTTCCGGGAGGGCCGGCTTTCCTCGGAGGCTTTCGCCGAAAAGCTGGAATTTCCCGAGCCTTCGACGGTCCCCGCCACGAGCGATTCCTCCCTTTTCCGGACCGATCTGACCTTTACCCCCCAGCCGGCCCTGGTGCTGGGCAAGTTCTTCTTCTTCGGGAACTACGAGGCCCGCAGCCTGTGGGCGCCCGGATTGTCGAGTTTCGTCCGGCTGCAGACCGCTTCCGAGGGGTTTTATCCCACGGTGATCTCGCACGCCACCCTCGGCTACCAGAACCGCTGGAAAGATTTCAGCTTCGCGGCGCTGTTCGGGCGCATGGGTTACGACGATTACCTGACCCTCCTCAACGGCTGGGACACGGAAGCCGAGTACCGGCTTTTCGAAGGCCAGTTGAGGCTCAAGGCCGAATGGGGGCAGCGAGACGGCGAGTTGCCCCAGCGGCTCTACAGCCTCAACTGGCACCATCCCCAGGACATCGCCTTGTCGGGTGGCTACGGCTATTTCCCCCGGGGCGATCGCGGTTTCTTCGTCAAGGCGGGGCGTCAGTTCTCACGCAGCCAGCTGGAATTGGAGGCCGCGCAGACCCGGCTGGGAAGCATGTTCCGGGTGGGCCTGGGTATCAATCCATGGCCGGGTCTCTTCCCCAAGCCGAGTTTCCTGCGGGTCTACGCTCCCGGCTGGTTCACGAGCGAATACCGGGCGGGCGGCAAGACCGCCGGAGTCACCTTCTGGCCGCGGGCCGACAGCGACGAGCTCTTCGAGAGACTCTCCCCCGCCTACCTCCGCGCCCACCTCCCGGAACTGCGATAAAAGAAGAAAAAGAGGCCCCATCTCCTTTTGGAAATGGGGCCTCTTTTTTTATTACTAGGCGTAGCGCTCTTCGAAGAGCTTCCTGACCAGGGGGTAGCGGCGGATGACGTCGAGGGAGTAGTCGGCATGCTGGTGGGCATAGCCGTTGCCGATGATCATGTCGACGTCGTGGCCGATGCCTTCGGCGCCGAGGGCGGCCTTGGTGAAGGAGGTGGCCATCGAGAAGAAGTAGACGGTTCCGCGATCCTTGCAGGCGAGGATGGAGGCCATCTCGGTGTTCTCGATGTTGACGCAGTTGATGACGACGTCGGCCATCTTGCCGTTGGTGAGGGCGTGGACCTTCTCGTACATTCCAGCGGCGTCGGTGGCGTCGACCAGAACGATGTCGTCGACCATCTGGATGGCTTCGACGTCGGTGCGGGCGGACTCGCGACGGATGGTGGCGATGACCCGACCCTCGGGACCGACCACTTCCTTGGCGACGGCGGCGCAGAGGATGCCCGACTTGCCGTTGGCGCCGATGATCACGACGGAATCACCCTTCTTGACCAGGCGAGCGGTCTGGGCGGGGGCCCCGGCCACGTCGAGGACGGAGAGGGCGAGGTTTTCGGTCATGTCGGTGGGCAGCTTGGCGTAGACTCCGGAGGCGAAGAGGATGGCCTTGCCGTCGATTTCGGCCTGATCGCGGTCGAGGTGGACCTTCTTGACGGCGTCGATGCGCAGCGGGGTCAGGGAAAGGGAAACCAAAGTGGCGATCTTGTCGCCGGCCTTGAGGTCGATCTTGCCTTCGAGGGCACTGCCGATCTTCTCAACCGTCCCGATCAGCATTCCGCCCGAACCGGTGATCGGGTTGTGGTGCTTGCCGCGCTCGGCGACGATCGAGAGCATTTTCGCCTTGATTTTCTCCTCGTCCTTGCCCACTTCGGAAACGATCTGGTGGAAGGAAGCGGAGTCGATGTTGAGGCGGATGACGTCGAGGAGGATCTCGTTGTCGAAGATTTCTTCCATGTTGTTATCGATTTTCCAAGCGGGTTGCGGCAGCACCCCCTTGGGTTCCAAGACACGATGAACTCCCAGGCGGTGACCGACTTTGGTCAAGGTAGTAGCCACGTCGCTCTCCTTTCGTGCCCATTTGGGCTCAAAATGCGTAATATTCCCTTATTTTAGCCGACAATATAGGGATAAGCAAGGCGATTCTCCCCTTATTGTCCCTTGATCTTCAAGATTCTCCTCGCTTCTTGCGGATCGGCCACTTCCCGGTTGAGCTCTCCGGCGAGGCGGGCGATGCGGGAAACGAGCTGGGCATTGCTCGTCGCGAGTTCGCCCTTGCGGTAGAAGATGTTGTCCTCGAAGCCGACCCGCACGTGGCCGCCGAGAGTGATGGCGATCGCCCCCAGTGCCAGTTCCGCCGCCCCGACCCCCGCCACCGTCCAGGTCGAGCCCTCGGGGATGAGACCGAGCAAGAAGATCAGGTTGGCGGCGGTTCCGGTCATGCCTCCGGGCACGCCCAGGACGAAGTCGAAGTGGAGGGGGGCGAGCAAATGGCCTTTCTTAACCAGGCGCAGGGCGTTGTTGATCATCCCCGCCTCGAAGACCTCGATCTCGGGCTTGATCCCTTTTTCCTTGAAGGTCTTGGCGAAGGTCTCGATCAGCCCGGGGGGATTGTAGAAGACGTCGTTCCCGAAGTTGACCGTTCCGGTCGTCAAAGAGGCCATTTCGGGCAATTGCGCCAGCTCCAGGACGGGTTTGAGGCGCTCTTCGGCGGTGGCCGTCACGGCTCCCCCGGTGCTGATCTGGACGATGGGATCGGCATCCTTCCGGATGAGGCGGATGACTTCCTCGAAGATTTTGGGATCCTGGCTGGGGTTGCCCTTTTCGTCCCTCACGTGGAGGTGGACGATCGAGGCCCCTGCCGCCACGGCGTCCAGGGAAGCCCTGGCGATCTCGCCCGGAGAGAGCGGGAGGTTCGGGTTGTCGGCTCTCGTGGTCTCGGCGCCGACGGGACAGCAGGTGATGATGAGCTTATCCATGGCGCTGCTTCTCCTTGGGGGTCACGCAGGTGCCGGTCGCCCGACAAACGAGGATGGGGACTTCGAGGATCTCGGCGGCGGAATCGCTCAGGTTTTCACCCCGGGCAGGAGCGATGACTTTATGGGCCTCGAAAGCCATCTCCCGGGAGGATTTGCCTTCCCGAACGATTTTCCCCTTGGCCTCGATGTAGTCTCCGGCGTAGACCGGGGCCTTGAACTCGATGCTGCTGTAGCCGGCGAAAAGGCCCTCGTCGCCGTCTCGGGCGATCAAAAGCTCGGTGGCGACGTCTCCGAAGAGCTCGAGCATCTTGGCGCCCGCCACCAGGCTGCCGGCGTAATGGGCATCGTTCTCGCCCATCCTCACCCGAATCATCGCTTGATATTCTTTCGTTTCGGTCATGTTCTCCCTTTCCTGATTCCCTTGCTGCGACTTCCCTCATTTTGAACCAAACAATTGCCAGGTGCAATCGGGGAGAAAGTGCTTTAGAATCAACTTGACCCATGAAGAAAAAGTTTCTTTCCCCCGATCAAGTCATTCGAGCAAAAAAGCGAAGGAAAAGGAAAAACCGATCGCGGCTCATGACTGCGGCCTGGATCTCCTCGCTTTTCCTCGTCTTGGTCCTCGTTTACTGGTTCAGCGTCGGCAAGGAGCAGTACTCGAGCACCTGCTTCTCGAACGGCCAGGCGGCCATGATGGTGGGGATCTATCCCGAGGCGAACCGCTACTTCAACCAATCCATCCGCTATTCCAACGCCCCCAAGACCCTCGGCAACCAGATAAAGAACATTTACTTCGACCACCTCCACCACTTCGAGGAAGAAAAGCAGTTTCCACAGGCCGAGCGGGTCATGGGCTTCATTCTCGAACTCTTCCCCGAGGACCCGCAGTGCCGTCGCTACGCCGCCGAAATGCGACTGCTGTTTACCCCGGCCAATCAACTGGCCGTTGGCCAAAGCCAGCTTTTTCCGGGGGTGAACGGTTGTTTTCTGAAGGACAGCACCCTGCTGCTGGAGGATCCCCAGGGTCAGCGCTGGCGGCTCGATCCCGCCAAAATGACCGAAAAAAAGGTTTTCCCGGTAGGCAGCAGCGTCTTTCTCGCTTCCTCTCCTTCCGGCGGCATCGCCGCCGTGATCGAATCCCCCCAGGCCGCCTCGAGCGGAAATTTGGTTTTCCTGAACTCCGGGGGAAAGGTCTTGACCAGGACCAACCTGCTGGTGAATCCCGATTCCCGCTGCAGTTGGTCGCCCGATGAAGGGAAGGTCGCCATCGACGCCCTCCTTCCGACGGGGGCCCCCTTCATCGCCCTGGTGGACGTGGCGAGCGGCGAGATTCGACAGTTCGAGGGAAAGGGCTCCAAGCCGGAATGGTCCCCTCTGGGGGAGGCGATCGCCTTCCTGGACGCCTCCGCCTCCCTCTCCCTGTGCAGCAGCCTGGAAGGAAAAAAAATGGCCACCATTCCCCTGGAGGCCTCGGAAAAAAAAGAGAAGTTCACCTGGTCTCCCAAGGGGGACGCCCTTCTGGTGGAGGGGGAGACTTCCGCGATCTACGACGAGCGGGGAAAAAAACTCCTTTCCTTCGAGGCGGGCAAGTACCAGGGCTTCTGCTGGGCGCCCTCGGGCAACAAACTCGCCGCGGCGCAGTCGGAAGAAAAGATCAATGAGATCACCGTTTTCGACCTGAACGGGGGTACAGCGAAAATCCCCCTTTCCTATCCCGTGAGCGCCTGCGCCTGGTCCTATGACGGCACTCGCCTGGCCCTCAACTACCGAGAGGGCAAAAAAATGTTTCTGAACCTGATTTCCCTCGAGCGGAAAAAAACGCAAAGATCCGCAAAACCTCGCATACCCTCATAAAAGGGAGCATACCCCCTCCAGCCCCCTTCGAGCCGCAAAATTCCTGGCTTTCGTCCGGGACGGAGAGAGGCTATGATGGGAGCGTCAGTAGAAAGGAGCTTCGCCGCATGCTTACCCAAACCAAAACTTCCCAGCTCATCGAGTTGGAGGAGAAATACGGAGCCCACAACTATCATCCCCTCGACGTGGTCATCGAAAGAGCCCAGGGAATCTGGGTCTACGACGTCGATGGCAACAAGTACATGGACTGCCTGGCTTCCTATTCTGCCGTCAACCAGGGCCACTGCCACCCCAAAATCCTGCAGACCCTGAAGGATCAAGCCGAGAAAGTCACCCTGACTTCCCGCGCCTTCCGCAACGACCAGTTGCCCCTGCTCTACAAGGAACTCTGCGAGATCTCCGGGATGGAGAACGTTTGTCCCATGAACTCCGGAGCCGAAGCGGTCGAGACCGCCATCAAGGCCGCCCGCAAGTGGGGCTACGAGGTCAAGGGCGTGCCCGCCGGACAGGCCTCGATCGTCACCATGGAGGGCAACTTCCACGGCCGCACCACCACCATCGTGGGGTTCAGCACCGACCCCGACTCCTACCAGGGCTTCGCCCCCGCAACGCCGGGCTTCATAGTCGTTCCTTACGGAGACTTGGTCGCGGTGGAAGCCGCCATCACACCCAACACCGCCTCCATCCTGGTGGAGCCCGTCCAGGGCGAGGGCGGCGTCATCATCCCACCCAAGGGCTTTCTGAAAGGCCTGCGGGCCCTTTGCGACAAGCACCGCGTACTGCTCATCACGGACGAGATCCAGTCGGGCCTCGGCCGAACCGGTAAGCTTTTCGCTTTCGAACACGAAGGCATCCGTCCCGATGGCGCCACCATCGGCAAGGCCCTCTCGGGCGGGTTCTATCCCGTGAGCGCCTTCCTGGCCACGGAGGATGTCATGTCGGTCTTCACGCCCGGCATCCACGGCTCCACTTACGGCGGCAATCCCCTGGCCTGCGCCG
>DOBT01000247.1 GCA_003503675.1 Cyanobacteria bacterium UBA8530
GATCTCGAATATTGTTCCGATGCCTATGAAACTGCCGATGGGGCGGATGTCGTCGCGATCCTCACGGAATGGAACGAGTTCAAAGCCCTCGATTTGGCGAGACTGAAGGACCGCATGCGAGGAAACAGTTTTGCCGATGGACGAAATCTCTTTTCCTTGGAGCGCCTCCGGGAGCAAGGTTTTACGGCTGTCGGGATCGGGCGCGAGCCAAGTCATGAAGCCCTGATGGTGTAGCGTCCATGTCCTGGATTCATAATGCGATGGCGGTGGCGCAGGTCTTATCAAGGCATTCAATCGATTCATTGCAGGATGGAGGAGGCCGCTTATGAAGGTCGCGATCTTGGCGGGAGGCCTCGGGACCCGCTTGAGCGAAGAGACGGACGTCAAGCCCAAGCCCATGGTCGCCATCGGCGGCAAACCTATCCTTTGGCACATCATGAAGACCTNNATCAAGGAATACTTCGCCAACTACTACCTTCACATGAGTGACGTGACCTTCGACCTGGCCCAGAACCGGATGGAGGTCCATCAGAACCATGCCGAGCCCTGGCGGATTACCCTGTTGGATACGGGCACCGAGACCATGACCGGGGGACGGGTCAAGCGGATCCGGGATTATATCGGGGACGAACCCTTCATGCTCACCTATGGGGACGGGGTCGCGGACGTGGATATTCCCGCGCTTTTGCGTTTTCACCGGGAAAAAGGCAAGCTGTGCACCGTGACTGCCGTTCAGCCCCAAGGACGCTTCGGAGCCTTGAGGATCGAGCCGGATGCCCAAGTCTCTTCCTTCTTCGAGAAACCGGCCGGGGACTCGAATTGGGTTAACGGGGGCTTCTTCGTGATGGAGCCCGCGGTCTTCGACTACATCGAGGGAGATCAGGCCATGCTCGAGCGTGAACCCCTCGAGAACCTGGCGAAGGATGGACAACTGGTCGCCTATCATCATCAGGGTTTCTGGCAACCGATGGATACCCTGCGCGACAAAAATCTTCTCGAAGACCTTTGGCAACGTCAGCAAGCTCCCTGGAAGGTCTGGGGGGAATTCGTATGCTGACGCGCTTGTCCCGGATTTATCGAGGAAAGACGGTCTTCTTGACGGGGCATACCGGTTTCAAGGGATCCTGGCTTTCGCTATGGCTTCGACACCTTGGTGCTGAGGTGGTCGGCTACGCGCTCGATCCCCCGACCAATCCTTCACTTTTCGAGGACCTGGCGCTTTCCGGTGATCTCAGACATTGCCATGGGGATGTCCGTGATGGGGGCGCTTTGCAGCGTCTTCTGTTCGAAGCGAAGCCTGATTTGGTTTTTCATCTGGCCGCTCAGCCGCTTGTCCNNCCGGTATTCGTACCAACAACCCGTCGAAACCTTTGAAACCAATGTTCTCGGTACCGTCAACCTATTGGAGGCCGTTCGTCAGACCCCGGGGGTACGGGGGACCGTCGTGGTCACCTCCGACAAGTGCTATGAAAACCGCGAGTGGGACTTTGCCTACCGTGAAAACGATGCGATGGGTGGCTTCGATCCCTACAGTTCCTCCAAGGGCTGTGCCGAACTCGTGACGGCGGCCTATCGCAATTCCTTCTTTTCCGGTAGGGCGATCGCCTCGGTACGAGCCGGCAACGTGATCGGCGGCGGCGATTGGGCTGGCGATAGGATCGTGCCGGACTGCGTGCGAGCCCTCATGCGAGGAGAGCCCATTAACGTCCGCAATCCGGATGCTGTTCGTCCTTGGCAGCATGTCCTCGAGCCCCTTTCAGGTTACCTGTGGCTCGGCGCCAAGCTTCTCGAGGATCCAGGACGCTTCGCCGAAGCCTGGAATTTCGGCCCAGCCCATGCCGGATGTACCCCGGTCCGTTCGATCGTCGAAAAGCTGGTTGAAGGCTGGGGCAGGGGGGAATGGTTTTGCCCCCCCTGCGAAGGGCAGCCCCACGAGGCGAGGTTGCTCAAGCTGGATACCGCCAAGTCCACCGGACTGCTCGGTTGGGAGCCCGTCCTCGAACTCGACGAGACCATTCGCTTGGTCGTCGACTGGTACGTGGCCTATGACAGGGGCGAGGACATCCGGGCCTTGACCTTGCGGCAACTCGAGGCCTATGAAGAGAAGGCGGCGAGCAAAGGCCTGGCCTGGGCGGGAGGGGAAGCATGAAAGCAGCGGAACTGAAGCGGGAGATTCTCCAGAAAGTCCAGGATTATTATTTCCTGACGCACGGAGCGCCGCAACCCTTCGAGCCCGGGAAGAGTCCGGTTCCCTACGCAGCCCGGGTCTTCGACGAGCGTGAGATGGTCAACCTCGTCGATGCGGCTCTGGAGTTCTGGCTTACCTATGGGCGTTACTCACGCCGCTTCGAGCAGGGCCTGGCCGGGTTTCTCGGCTTGAAGCATTGCCTTCTCGTCAATTCCGGCTCTTCGGCCAACCTCCTGGCCTTCATGACCTTGACGTCACCCCGGTTGGGCGATCGCCGCATCCTCCCCGGCGACGAGGTGATCACGGTCGCGGCCGGCTTTCCCACGACCGTCTCCCCGATCATCCAGTACGGCGCGATCCCGGTTTTCGTGGACGTCCTCCTGGAAACCGCGAACGTCGATCCCGGCCAGCTCGAGGCGGCTTTCGGCCCGCGTACCAAGGCGGTCATGCTCGCCCACACCCTGGGCAATCCCTTCGAACTCGATGCGGTCACCGACTTCTGCGAACGCCATGGCCTCTGGCTCATCGAGGACAACTGCGATGCCCTGGGCTCTTTCTATACGACTACTCGGGGCCCGAAACCGGAGACTCGATTCACCGGGACCTTCGGCCACCTCGCCACCAGCTCTTTCTACCCGCCTCACCACATGACCATGGGGGAAGGCGGTGCCGTCTACACCGACGATGACCTGCTCGCCGAAATCGCCGCCTCCATCCGGGACTGGGGGCGCGATTGTTCTTGCCCATCCGGGTTCGACGACACCTGCGGGCAGCGCTTTTCCCAGCAATTCGGCGAGTTACCCTTCGGCTACGACCACAAATACGTCTACTCGCACTTCGGCTANNAACTTTCTTTCTTTGCCGCAGGCGACGCCGCACAGCGACCCCAGCTGGTTTGGCTTCCTCGTGCTGCGCGCTCCCGCGGCGCCCTTTTCGCGGCAGGAGATCGTGGCCCACCTCGAAGGCGCCCGGATTCAGACTCGGATGCTCTTTGCGGGCAACCTCGTCAAGCAGCCTTGCTTCGACGAAATGAGGGCGAGCCGGAAAGGCTTCCGCCAGGTGGGCGAACTCCCCAATACCGACCGGATCATGCAGGACGCTTTCCTCGTANNCGTAGGGGTCTATCCGGGGATGACGGAAGAACGCCTTGCCTATCTGGGGGATGTCTTCGACGCCTTCCTGGCCCGGTTTCGTTGATGCGGGTTCTCGTCACGGGAGCGACGGGGTTCTTGGGCTATCATCTCGTTCGCCGGCTCATGGAAAAAGAGTTTCGTCCCATCGTGACCCGGCGCTCGACCTCCGATCCTCGGAGGCTTCGCGATCTCGAGAGCCTCGAGTGCATCGAGTTGGAGCTGCGCTCCCCCGAGAGCATCCGCAAGGCCTTGCAGGCGGCGAGGCCGGATGCGGTGATCCATTGTGCCGCCTACGGGGTGGACCACCGCCAACAAGATCCCTTGGAGGCCATTGCCATCAACCTCACGGCGACGACGAGCCTGGTGGAAGCGGCCGCCTCGGTGAGAGTCGCCCGCTTCATCCACGTGGGAACCTGCTTCGAGTACGGGGATCATCCGGGACCGATCTCCGAGACGACGCCCCTTCAGCCGAGAAGCCTCTACGGGGCCACGAAAGCGGCGGGAACCTTGCTGGCTCTTGAGCGGGCCGGACATCACGGACTTCCCCTGTGCGTGGTTCGTCCTTTCGGAATGTACGGCGCTCGCGAGGGGGAACACAAGTTGGTGCCCCTGATTAGGCGAGCCTGCGAAACCGGCGAAGTGTTGCCCCTGACCCTGGGAGAGCAGGTAAGGGATTATTCCTTCGTGGGGGACGTGACCGAGGCGATTTTCCGGCTCTTGAACGCCGAAAGCTTTCCGTCGGCAGAAATTTTCAATTTGGCCGGCGGCGTTCCGATAACCCTCAAAGACTTCATCCTGGCCTGTGCTTCGGTTTTCGGCGGTGAAGCCCTGATGGGATTCGGGATGCTTCCCTATCGCAAAAACGAGATGGCAAGTCTCGTCGCCAATTGCGGAAAGTGGGAGCGTTTTTGCGGACACCCGGTTTTTAGGACGGCTCTTGCGGAAGGCCTTGCCTTGATGAAAAGGCCGATGGAGGATCGATGAGATATCTCGTTACCGGCGGTTGCGGCTTCCTGGGAAGCAATCTTGCCTCCGAAGTGTTGGCGCGCGGAGAGGAATTGATCGTACTCGACAACCTTTCTCGTCACGGCTCCGAGCAGAACCTCGCCTGGCTGAAGACGCTCGGGGATTTCCAATTTCTGCCGTGGGATACCCGGAATGAGCGGGAAGTCACCAGAGCCGTTTCCGAACTCCGCCCCGAGGTCATCTTCCATCTAGCTGGCCAAGTTGCCATGACCACCTCCCTCGCGAACCCGCGGCTCGATTTCGAGACCAACGCGCTCGGAACCCTCAACGTCTTGGAGGCCGTGCGAAAGCATTCTCCGGAGACCATGATCCTCTACTCTTCCACGAACAAGGTGTACGGTGACCTGGAGCAGCTTTCCTATCGGGAGAGTCCTTCCCGCTACGAGTGCCTGGAATATCCCCAGGGCTTCGGGGAAGCCATCCCTCTCGATTTTCATTCCCCCTACGGCTGCTCGAAAGGAACGGCGGATCAGTACCTCCACGACTATGCGCGCATGTTCGGTCTCAGGACGGTGGTCTTCCGCCATTCCTCGATGTACGGGGGACGCCAGTTCGCCACCTTCGATCAGGGCTGGGTGGGGTGGTTTTGCCAACAAGCCTTGGATACCAAGCATGGGCGATTGAAAGAGCCCTTCACCATTTCGGGAAACGGGAAACAGGTGCGGGACATCCTCCACGCCGAAGACATGAAGCGATTGTATTTNNGCCACGGTCGAGCGGATCGGGGAGGCCAGCGGACAGGCTTTCAACATCGGGGGGGGACAGGATAACAGCCTCTCCCTTCTCGAACTGTTCGCTTTGCTGGAGAAGTTGCTTTCGATTCGACTGGACTTCCGTCGGCTTCCTCCCCGGGAGAGTGACCAGAAGGTCTTCGTGGCCGATATCTCGAAGGCCGAGCGGCTTTTGGGTTGGCGCCCGCGCGTCGCCTGCGAGGACGGTATCCAGCGTATGCTTGAATGGCTCGAAGGCCAGCAGGCGCCATCCTTCGGCGCTCAGCCCCTCGGAGAGCCCCTGGTCAGCATCATGGTCCCGGTCTATAACCGGGAAGAACTGATCGTTCCGTGCCTTCAATCCGCCTTGAACCAGACGTACCGGAACCTTGAGGTGGTCGTGGTCGACAACGACAGTTCGGATCGGACCCGGTCGGTCTGTGAGACCTTTGCGGCGCAAGATCGGCGGGTTCGCTTGTTTTCCAACCAAAGCAACCTCGGTCCGGTTCGCAATTGGCAACGCTGCCTGGACGAAGCCCGGGGCCGTTATGGGAAACTGCTTTTCTCCGACGACTTGATCGCGCCGACCTTCGTGGAGAAAACCCTGTCGATGCTGAAGGACGACATCGCCTTCGTGTTTTCCGCCACCCAAATCGATCGACAGTGGCATCCGGAATCCCCCTTTTATTACTCCCATTTGGGGGCTTCGGGAAAATGCCCTTCGAAAATGTTTCTCGACTATTTCTTGCAGGGCAAGATGGTCGATTTACCGATTTCTCCCGGGTGTGCCCTGTTCAGGGTTCCCGATATGCGAAAAAACCTCATGCTCGAGATCGAGTCCGCTCTCATCGATGACTTCTTGGCGCACGGAGCGGGGCCGGACCTGCTGCTCTACCTGCTCGCCGCGAGCGACTACGAGAGCTTCGCCTATTGTTCGGAACCCCTCGCTTTCTTCCGGGCTCACCCGGGGTCGATCACCATCAGCGATCGAAGCGGCCACCTTCAGCAGAGCTACCTGGAGGCGATCGCCTGGTTTCGCCGTCGCTATCTCGCGAAACTGGGCCTCGATGCACCGAAGTTGAACGCTCTCGGCGAGGAGGCTCTAGCGAAGGGAGAGGCCGCTGAAGCCTTGAAGGCTTTCTATAATTGCCTTTGCCTCGACTCCCTCAACCCGCTTTACTTCAACAATGCGGGAGTCTCACTCTGGCAAATGGGGGATATGAACCAATCGGTCGCCTGCTACCAGAAGGCGCTGGAAATCGAACCGGACAACGTGGACGCGAGGGACAATTTGCAGTTCCTCGCCGCACCTTTCGATGCGATGGAGGAGGCGTCCTCCATCAAGCTTTCCGTCATCGTTTCCACCTATGGGGCGGAGCGGTTTATTCGCGGGTGCTTGGATAACCTGGTGCAGCAAGAGCTTTTTCTTCAGGGCGAGATGGAGATCCTGGTCATCGATGCCTGCAGCCCGGAAAACGAAGGGGCGATCGTCAAAGAGTTCCAGAAGAGGCATGCCAACGTCATCTACGAGCGTACGGCGGAGCGGGAAACCATCTACGCTTCCTGGAACCGTGCCATCCGAGCTGCCAGGGGGCGCTTTGTCATCAATGCCAACACCGATGATCGCTTCCTTCCGGATGCCTTCGCACGCCTGGCGCGGGAGTTGGATGGGGACCCCGAAGTTCAGGCCGTCTACGGGGATTGGCTCGTCACCTCGGTGGAAAACGACCATTTCGATTCTTCGACGGAAAAATATCCCTTCCACTACCCCACCTTCTATCCCCCCCTGCTTTTCTACTATCAGATCACTTCCCATTCCTTGATGATCCGCCGAGAGGTTTTCGATGCCATCGGCTATTACGACGGAGAATTCAAGGTCTTCGGCGATCGCGAATTCGTTCTTCGCTTTGCCAAGGCCGGGCTCCAGGCCAAGGGCATCTCTCGCATCATCGGCCTGTACCTCGATAGCCGTGAAAGCCTCGGGCATTCCGAACCGGCCAGAGCCGGGGAGTGGAACGAGCTGTTTCTGCGCTACTTGAAGCCCGAAAATTTTATCGCTCTTTTCGGCCTGAAGGAAATACCTGACTCAATAACCCTTTCTCGTGTTTATGCCGTCACTGGTTCTTTGGGATATGGCTTCCATAACCAGGCGAGTAATTTCACCATAGCGGCGAGACTCTTTGAACAGGCATTATTGCATGATCCTGATAACTTCGCGGCTCTCAATGGCCGAGGGGTCATCCATTGTCTTTGCGGTGAGTTTGAGGAAGCAATTGCTCTATTTGGAAGAGCAATCGAAATGGATTCAAAGTCAGCCTTCTTAGCTGATAATTTGATGGCGGCCAAACGAAGTTCGTTCGAGGTTGCTGACTAGTTCTGGATCAAGTTGGCGCCGATAGCCCGCCCCAAAATGCCATCCCGGGACTATCTCGTTTCTGCCATCGTTTCGACTTACAATTCGGAGCTCTTTTTTAGGGGTTGCCTGGAGGACCTCGAGGCCCAAACGATTTCGGATAAGCTCGAGATCATCGTCATAGACAGCGGATCGCAACAAGGCGAGCGAGCTATCGTCGCTGAGTTCCAGCGCCGATACAGCAACATCAAATACATCAGGACCGAAGAAAGAGAGACCATCTATCAAGCCTGGAACCGCGGCGTGAAGGCCGCTTCGGGAAAATACCTGACCAACGCCAACACCGACGACCGTCACCGTCCCGATGCCCTCGAGGCGCTGTCGAATTATTTGGATAGCCACCCCGAAATAACCCTCGTTTATTCAAAACAGCTGATGACGGATGAACCGAACAAACCTTTCCAGGAATGCCGTGTTATCGGCCAGTTGTTGAAGACGGTTTACCATCGCAACATCATGTTGTCCGCCTGTTTCATGGGGCCCCAGCCGATGTGGCGCAGGACGGTGCACGAGCGGCACGGCTACTTCGATGAGGAGTTCGTCTCGGCCGGCGACTACGAATTCTGGCTGCGTATGGCCACGACCGAGCTGTTCGTGAAGATCAACGACGTCCTGGGCCTCTACT
>DOBT01000090.1 GCA_003503675.1 Cyanobacteria bacterium UBA8530
AGCCACGAGATCCGCACCCCCATGAGCGGCATCATCGGAATGACCGATCTACTGAACGACACCCCGCTCTCCGAGGAGCAGCAGGAGTTCCTCGATGCCGTGCGCTTATCGGCCAATTCCCTGCTTTCCGTGCTCAACGACATTCTCGACCTTTCGAAGATCGAGGCCGGAAAGCTGGAAATCTCGAAGGTCCCCTTCGAGTTGCGCACCGTGGTGAGCCAGGTTCACAAGCTCTTGAAGGTCCGTGCCGAGGAGAAGAAGCTCGAAATGCTGGTCGAGATCGCCCCCCACATTCCGAACGAACTGTTCGGGGACCCCTTCCGCCTCCGCCAGGTCCTCATCAACCTGCTCGGCAATGCCATCAAGTTCACTTCCGTCGGAAGGATAAGGCTGGCGGTGAACCTGGAAGCGGCCGAGACCGGGGTCAAGCTGCATTTCTCGGTTCAGGACACCGGGATCGGTATCCCTTCCGATAAGCAATGGGCCATCTTCGACGCCTTCGTGCAGGCCGACGATTCGATGACCCGCCGCTTCGGGGGAACCGGGTTGGGACTGGCCATTTCGAGTCAGCTGGTGCAGTTGATGGGAGGAAAGCTGTGGCTCGAGAGCGAACCCGACAAGGGCAGCCTCTTCCATTTCGTCCTCCCCTTCGAAGAACTGCGCCTTCCCGTCCGGGAAATCCAAGAGCAGGTCGAGCCCCCTCAAACGCGGCCCTTGCGGATCTTGCTGGCGGAGGACAATGCCGTCAACCAAAAGGTGGCCGTGCGGATGCTCGAAAAGAGGGGGCATTCCGTATCCCTGGCCAATAACGGCCAGGAAGCCCTGACGGCCTGGTCCGTCGGCAACTTCGATCTGGTGCTCATGGACGTCATGATGCCGGTGATGAACGGACTCGTCGCCACCAGGACCATCCGCGAGGCGGAAAGGATGACTCAGCGCCGATTGAAGAACATTCCGCGCACCCCCATCATCGCCCTCACCGCCAACGCGATGAAGGGAGACGCGGAAGAATGCCTGGCTGCGGGAATGGACGGCTACATCTCGAAGCCGATCGAGCTTTCCGTCCTGCTTCGGGAGATTTCCCGCCTGTCCCCTTCCTGACTACCCCGATGATTCGGTCTGTGATAGACTGGATCACCCTATGGATCTTGCACCTCTCACCCTCTTCCTAACTGAAAACCCCCGCTTCCGGGAGGCCCTCGAGAAGATCGAGAAGGGCCGGACCCTCTGCGTGGACGGGGGCTCGGGACAGCTTTTCTTCGCCGCCGCCCTCCAGCGAACCGGGCGTCCCTGGGTCTGGATCGCCCGCTCAGCCGAAAGCGCCAAGCGCTGGCAATCCGATTTGAGGGTTTTCGGCATCGAGGCCACCTACTTGCCGCCCGTCGAGATCCTGCCCTACGCCGGGGTCTCGCCCGAGGAAGAGCTGAGGAATCAGAGGCAACAGGCCCTCTCCAAGATCCTGGACAAGAATTTTCCCCTCGTCACCACCGCCAAGGCCCTCTCGCTGCTGGTCCCCTCCGCCGAAAGCTGGGCCGCGGCTCGCCTTCGGATAACGCCGGGCGATCGCCTGCCCCCCCAATTGCTCATCCAGCAACTGGTGAAGCTCGGCTTCCAACCCGCCGCCGCCGTGACCGAGAAGGGCGAGTTCTCCCGGAGGGGGGGAGTCCTCGACGTCTTTCCTCCCCAGCTAGACTCCCCCGTCCGCATCGACTGGTTCGACGACGAGATCGAGAGCATCAAGCTTTTCGAGATTCAAAGCCAGCGCTCTTTGGAAAAGTTGGACTCCCTCGAGGTCTGGCCCAGCCGCGAGCTGATTTTTCCGGAAGAAGGCTGGCAAAACATCGCCGGCTCGATCGAGAAGGCCTCCGCGGCCCAGGGCAAACGCCTGAGAAAACAGGTCCTCCACCAGGCCGCGGGCAACCTCGAAAGCCTCACCAAGGCCGCCGTCGAGCGCTTCAAGACCTTTCAATCCTTCGAGGGTTGTGAATACTACCTGCCCTTCTTCCAGGAGTTGAAGAGCGTTTTCAGCTACCTGCCTTCGGAAACCGTCCTGCTCTGGGAAGATCAGGCCTTCATCCTGGAGCAATTGATTTCTTGGCAGAAGGAACAGCTTTCCCTCTACGAGAAGAGGACCAAGGCGGGGGAGGCCATCGAACTGCCCCGCATGCTCCACCTCGAGCCCGCCGACGTCAGGCGCTCGGCCGATACTTTCGGCCAGATTTCCTTTTCAGGACGCACCCTCGACAGTTTTCCCCTGGGCTCCCAGCCCGCTCCCTCTTTCGGAAACCAGTTCGATCAACTGGCCGATAGCGCCAGCGCCTGGTCGAAGGCCGGAGAAAAAGTCCTCATCGCGAGCACCCAGCCCCACCGGGCCTACGCCATCCTGGACGAGCGCCACTGCCACGCCAGTTACGGCAGCGTTCTGCCGGAGCCGGGCTGGAAGGTGGGCGGCGTCTGGATCGTGAGGGAAAGCCTCTCTTCGGGCTTCCGCTGGCCGGAGTTGGGCTTGACCGTCTTGACCGATTCCGAGCTCTTCGGCTGGACCAAGAAGAACTTCAACAAGCGCGAAGCCAGACGGCCTTCTTTCGCCGGCAACGCCTTTTCCTCGGTCACCGAGCTGAAAGAAAATGATTTCGTCGTCCATCTCAAGCACGGGATCGGGGTTTACGGCGGGCTGAAAAAATTGGCCATCGGCGAAGAAGAGCGTGAATATCTTTTGGTCACCTACCATGGGGACGACAAACTGTACGTTCCGGTCGATCAGATCGGGCTTCTTCACCGCTACCGCGGAGGGGTGGACAGCCGGCCCAAGGTCCACAAGATGGGCGGGGTCGAGTGGGAGAACCTCAAGCGAAGGGTCAAGAAGTCCGTCGAGATCGTCGCGGCCGACCTCCTCAAGCTCTATGCCGAGCGCGCCAGCCAGCCCGGCTATTCCTTCCCGCCCGACACCATCTGGCAAACCGAGATGGAAGCCGCTTTCCCCTACCAGGAGACGGTGGACCAGCTGAGGGCGATCGCCGAGACCAAGCAGGACATGGAGCGGGAAAGGCCGACCGATCGCCTGATCTGCGGAGACGTCGGATTCGGCAAGACCGAGGTCGCCCTGAGGGCGGTCTTCAAGGCGATCATGGCGGGAAAACAGGTGGCCTTGCTCGCTCCCACCACCTTGCTGGCCCAGCAGCACTTCCAGGTTTTTCGGGATCGCTTCAAGCCTTATCCCATCGAGTGCGCCCTGCTCAGCCGTTTCCGCACCCCGAAGGAAACCAAGGAAGCCATCAGCGGGCTGGCGACCGGGAAGATCGAGTTCGTGGTCGGCACCCACCGCCTCCTGCAAAAGGACGTGAGCTTCAAGGACCTGGGGTTGCTGGTGATCGACGAGGAGCATCGCTTCGGGGTGGCCCACAAGGAAAGGCTCAAGCAGCTTCGGCATTCGGTGGACGTCATCACCATGAGCGCCACTCCCATTCCCCGCACCCTCTACCTGGCCCTTTCCGGGGCGCGCGACATGAGCCTCATCACCACCCCCCCGCTCAACCGCCATCCCATCAAGACGGTGGTGGGCCCCTACGATGCCGAGGCGATCAAGACGGCCATCCTCCATGAACTGGAAAGGGACGGTCAGATCTTCTTCTTGCACAACCGAGTCGAATCGATCCACGCGATGGCCGAGGAAGTCGGAAAACTCGTCCCCCAGGCCCGCATCGCGGTCGCTCACGGGCAGATGCACGAAAGCGACCTGGAGGACATCATGTTCGCCTTCCTCAACCGGGAGATCGACGTCTTGGTGACCACCACCATCATCGAATCGGGGCTGGACATCCCCAACGCCAACACCATCGT
>DOBT01000035.1:0-20545 GCA_003503675.1 Cyanobacteria bacterium UBA8530
TCGCCGACACCAACAACAACCGCGTCCAGAAGTTCGCCCCCTCCAAAATCACCCAGCAATATTGATAAAAAAGAGACGGCCCGACCGGGTCGTCTCATCTGTTAAATAAAGGAAGGCCCCTGGAAAATTCTCCAGGGGCCTTCCTTTATTCGGTCAGTCGGCCAAAGCCGCCGCTATTCTCGCTTCGTAGAGTTCGGAAATGGCTTTCTTGATGGCCGAAGCCAAAAAGTCCTTTTCGAAGGGCTTGGCGAGGTAGTCCTCCGCCCCGGCCTGAATGGCGGCATCCCGGCTCTCCGGAGAAAGGTCGGAAGTGAGCATGACGACCCGGGCTGTGCTATCCATTCGTTTGATCACCTTGAGGGCCTCGATGCCGTTCATGAGCGGCAGAAAGTTATCCATGATCACCAGGTCGGGGTTCGTCGCCGAGAAGAGGTCGATCGCCTCCACCCCGTTGACGGCTTCCCCGACGAGTAGCCAGCCGTTCTCCCGGACGAGGCCTTTCAGGATGTGGCGGATGACGGGCTGATCGTCGACCACCAGGATGCGGATCTGGGTGAGGGCATTCCGAATGGCGGCGATCAAGTGATCCTTCTTGTAGGGCTTGACGATGTAATCCAGTGCCCCCAATTTCCTCGCGGCATCGATATGCTCCTGCTCGATCAGCGAAGTGAGCATGATGACCTTGGCCTCGGGGCGGAACCCCCGGATCACCTTGAGGGCGTCCATACCGGAGACCAGCGGCATCTGGTAGTCCATGATGACCAGATCCGGCTCGAGCGCCGCATACATCTCGATCGCTTCTTTTCCATTGGAGGCTTCGCCCACCACCTGCCATCCCTCCTCCTGGATGAGTTGGGCGAGGGTGCGTCGAAGGAAGAGCTGGTCATCCACGATGAGGATTCTTGCTGGCATCAAAGACCTCCTTTTACATGGATTATACCTGAAAAAGCTCACGCCGAGCCGATACATGCACGAAAGGAAGGCCGAGAAACAATCAAAAAGAGGGATTTACCCTTCCCGATGTCTTCAGGGAAGATCGAGACGATATCCTACCCCGTGCACGGTCTTGAGATAGCGGGGATCGGCCGGATCCGGCTCGATGACGTGGCGGATCTTGAGGACGAGGTTGTCGAGGGTACGCTGGTTGATGAACTCGTCCTCCCCCCAGACCTCATCGATCAAATGGTTGCGCGACACCACTTCTCCGGGAGTTTTGGCCAGGACGCGCAGGATCTCGAAGCACTTGGCGGGGGCCTCGATGGCGGTCTGGTTCTTTCGAGCGAAATAACGCTTGAAATCGATCTCGACCTCGCCGAAAGCGAGGCGTTCCGGCTCCGATTCGGCCGCAAACGGCTCCCCTTCGGCAGGCCTGGATCTCCGCAGGACGGCGCTGATCCTTCCCAAGAGTTCCAGGGGACTGAAAGGTTTGGTGACGTAGTCGTCGACGGCCAGTTCGAATCCCAGAACCTTGTCCGCCTCGGAACCACGCGCGGTCAGAAGGATGACCGGGGTGGAGCATTTGGCGGAGCGCAGCTTCTTCAAGACCTCGAAGCCGCTCAAGCCCGGCAACATCACGTCGAGAAGCAAGAGATCGAAGTTGCCCACCAGAGCGCGCGCCAGGGCGCGATCGCCGCGCTCTTCGACTTCCACCTGGAAGTCGCGGCTGGCGAGAAGCTCTTCGAGCCCCCTGGCCAGGGCCGGCTCGTCTTCGACGATCAACACCCTCATTCCTTTTCTCCTTTCTGGGCGATGCGGAAATTCAGGGTAAAGACGCCGCCACCGCCGGGCCTTTCCCCTACCGCGACCGAGCCGCCGTGGCCTTCCATGTAGGCTTTCACCAGGGCGAGGCCGAGGCCGGTCCCCTGGCTGGTCCGCGTTTCCTCCGAGCCGATCCGGACATAGGGCTCGAAAACCTTTTCACGCAGGTCCCGAGGGATGCCCGGGCCGCGGTCCAGGACCTCGATGGCCAGAAACGGGCTCACCAGGCGCGCCTGCACCTCCACGGGGAGATCCCGGCCGTATTTGAGGGCATTGTGGATCACGTTGGCGATCGCCTGTACCGCCACCTCCCTATCGGCCAGAATCTCGGGCAGTCCGGCGGGAGGCTCGAACAAGATGGAGACATCCGAAGAAAAAGTGGACCGGGCCAGCGCAATCGATTCCTCGACGATCCCGAAAAGCGCTTCGGGCCTCAACCGGAAGGACCTGGAACCGGATTGCACCTTGCCGAGATCCAGAAGGTTCTCGATCAAGCGTTGCAGGCGCACGGCCTCCAAGGCCATGGTCCGATAGAACTCTTTTCTCTTGCCTTCCGACACCAGGCCGTCGCGCAGCATCTCGGAATACATCCGGAGGACGGCCACCGGCGTCTTGAGCTCGTGGGAGACCATGGCCGTGAAGTTGGCCTTGGCATGGGCCACGGCGAGCTCCTGGGCGATCCCCTTCTTGGTGACGCGGAGGGAATAAGCGAAACTCGCCAAAAAGACCGAGCCAACCAAAAGGAAAAGACCGTACAACCGGAAAAGGGGGCGAAGAACCGGAAAAAGCGGGACCCGAACCAGAGCAAGTAAATCGTTCTGTTTGAATGACGGGGGAGGCGGGGGCGGCGGACCGTCTTGCTCGAAGCCGCGAAAGGGCCTCGGATGGCGTGGCGCCCTGGGATAGAAAACCAGAACCTCGAAATCGAAGCGATCAGGTCCAAAATGACGGAAAATGGGGGAAAAGGGAGGATGCCCCCCCTCTGCGGCGCGAAAATAATTTTTTCCCTGTTCGGTTTCGACGATTTGCGCGCCGTTCAATCTCGACGAGCGGAGGCGCTGCGGAAGCCAGACCTCGACGAGGTATTTCCGGTCCTCCCGATCGATCTTTTGATTTTTCCATTCCCGCTGGAGCAGGCCGTCGAAAAGGCGCCGCGTTTCGTCGTGGATGAGGGCCTCTTGCTGGGTGACGGCGAAAAAGCCGTGTAGAACGAACGCGGTCAGCCAGAGCCCCCCGAAAATCGAGCAAGCAAAAGCCCACCAAATCCGGTGGATCCTGGTGAGCCTATCGGCGGGAGGGGGGGACGGATGCTGCGGCATATCCGCAACCTTTCAAAAAAGGATCAGCGGGCTCTCGAGGCCCACTGATCCTAGCTTGCGGGAAAGGGATCGTCAACCTCGGGAATCGCAAGGAGGTGCGGGGGGCCTGGCCGATTTGAACTCCTCGAGGCTCACCTTCCCGTCCTGGTCGGCGTCGAGGGCGGAAAAGAAATGATCGGCCTCCGCGGCGGCATCGGGAAGAGCGGGTTGATCGTTATCGAGGGACGGGGGCGGGGAAGGCCGGTTGGAGAGCGAGGAAAGGAACTCTTCGCGGGTCACGAAATCGTCTTCATCGAGGTCCAGCTTGGTGAAGAAATCCTCGGGACAGCCCTTGTCCTCGAGCACGGAAAGAGCGCTTTTCTGGGAAACCTCCTGGGCCGCGGGGCTGGTCGAAGTGCCGAGCGTGGTACCGCAACCGGCGATCGACATCATTAACAAGGAAGCCGCCACCAGGCTTTTTTTCTTCGACATTTTCATCCTCCCTTCGATGGTTTTCCGAAGCCGAGGCAAATATAGCCTAAAAGCCCCGAGCGCTCGCCCCAGCCTGGTCATGCGAGGGTCATCTTTTCATCATTTCTTTTTCTGGCGGGAGAAACGGATGGTCGCCAATTCATCGATCAATTGGTTTTCCGCCCGATCGATCTCGGTCAGGAACTTCTTGTAATCTCTTTCCTTGAGTTTGAGGAGGACCTCGCACTCCTGGGTCGCCAGGATCAATTCCTGCCTTTTCTTTTCCTTGGCCTGCTCGGCTTTCCAGACCTCCTGCGAGAGGTGGAGAGCCTGCTCGTCCAGCCGGAGGGCGTAGCCCTGAAACCAAAAAATCTCCTCGACGTCGATCCGGCCTTGCTGGGACTGGCCTTGCCGATCCAACACTTCCTCCTTTTCGAGCAAAAGGTGTTTCTTTTCTTCGTTCAGGCGCTGCAACTGGAAGTTGAGCTGGGCCAGTTCCATTTCCTTCTTCTCCTTGACCCGCTCACGCAGCTCGAGGAGGGTCTGTAGGCGGAAAGAGAACTTCTTCATTCAGTTCAGGAATTGAAGATGCGGATCAACTGGGATACGCCGTCTTCCAGGCCGCTCTTTTCGTAGATGCCCTGGCGCAAAAAAGCGGTGACGGCCCCGTTGAGAGCGATCGCCCGGTCGATCTGGGGGTTGGAGCCATGGGCGTAAGCGCCGATGTTGATGAGGTCGCGGGCATTGCGNNCTGGTGATCTCGACCATGAGGCGGCTGACGCTGTCCAGGATCTCGATGGCCGGATAGTGGTTGAGGGCGGCCAGGTCGCGGGAAAGGATGATATGGCCGTCGAGAATGCCCCTGACGGCATCAGAGATGGGCTCGTTGAAGTCGTCCCCTTCGACCAGGACGGTGTATAGAGCCGTGATCGAGCCTATCTCCGCGGTCCCGGTCCTCTCGAGAAGCTTGGGCAAGAGGGCGAAGACCGAAGGAGTATACCCTTTGGTGGCGGGGGGCTCTCCGACCGCCAGGCCGATCTCCCTCTGGGCCATGGCGAAGCGGGTGACCGAGTCCATCATGAAGAGGACGTTATATCCCTGATCGCGGAAATACTCGGCGATCGCCGTGGCCACGAAGGCCCCCTTGAGCCTTTGCAGGGCCGGCTGATCGGAAGTCGCCACCACCAGCACCGATCTTTTCAAGCCCTCTTCCCCCAGGTCCCGTTCGATGAAGTCCCGCACTTCCCTGCCTCGTTCCCCGATCAGGGCGATGACGTTGACGTCGGCCGAGGTGTTGCGGGCGATCATTCCGAGAGTGGTGCTCTTTCCGACCCCGGAACCGGCGAAGATCCCCAACCGCTGGCCTTCCCCACAGGTCAACAGGCAATCGATGGCCCGGACCCCCATGGTGATGGGCGTGTTGATGCGGCGGCGGGTGAGGGGATTGGGCGGGTCGTTATCGAGAGGCAGGTGGGCCGCCACGTCGGGGTTGGGGCCCCCGTCGATCGGCTGCCCCAGGCCGTTGAGAATGCGTCCCAGCAGGGCATGGCCCGCCCCGACCATGAGGGGGCGTCCGCTGGAAATGACCCGGCTGCCCACCTTGATCCCCTGCATGGTGGCCAGGGGCATGAGCAGGACCCGGTCGGAACGGAAGCCGACGACTTCTGCCGGAACCCCGCCACCCGGATCGTTCGGGTCGCTCAGAATGAGGCAGAGCTCTCCGATTTCCGCCACCGGACCGTCCGATTCGGCGATCAGTCCGATGACCTGGACGATTCTACCCTCGGCCCGGATGGGCTCGACGTTCCTCAATCTGCGCTGGTACTTAGAAAGGTCCATGAATTGAATCTTCTTGGTCGAGCGGGCCCAGTTCGTCGACGGCCAATTCGCATATCCCGGGATCTTCGAGGAGGGCGCAGGCGATCTCGCTCATCTGGTGAAAGAAGGTGGCGTCGGCTCGCCCGCACTCCGTCTCGATGCGGCAGCCTCCCGTTCCGATCGAGTCGTCGGAGAACACCGCGAGGTTTTCCTCTTGCAAATAAAGCATCCCGTTCTGGAAGCGGGAGAAATCGAGGGGATTGAGAAACAACTTGATGCGGGAGCGCCCCACCAGCTTGTCGAGGGCAGCCCTCGCCAAGGAAGTGAGATAGCCGGGATTGCTGCTCGCCTCTTGTTTCAGGACCTTGGCCGCAATGATGAGGGAAAATCGAGCCAGTTCCTCTTCCGCCTGGGCAATCAAGCTTTCCCGCTGCGCCAGCATGGCTTGGCCCTCGTTGATCAGGTCGGAAAGGGTTTGGTCCCACTGCAACTGGCCGTCCTGCCGGGCTCGTTCGACTCCCTGGTAGTAGCCTTCTTCCTGGGCGCGGTTCCTTATCTCTTCGGCTTCGCGCCTGGCCTGAATCAAAACGAGCTCCGCCTCGAGTTCGGGTGCCTGGGAACTTTCGGGAAAAGAGTTCCTCGGAATCGAGAGGGACATTTCCTGGCCGACCAGGCATTTCTCGTCGGAATTGCAGGACCCCTTGATGATGCGGGACATTTAATCGACCACTTCGTCGGCGCCGCCGCGGGAGATGATGATCTCGCCGCGCTCTTCCAGGCCACGGATGGCGGAAACGATTTTCTGCTGGACGTCCTCGATGTCCCGCACCCTGACCGGCCCCAGGTAGGCCAGCTCGTCGCGGACCATCGATCCCATGCGCTCGGAGAGGTTCTTGAAGATGCGGTTGCGGACGTCGTCGTTGGCGCCCTTGAGGGCCAGGGCCAGATCCTTGGTCTCGATGTCGCGCAGGACCCGCTGGATCGAGCGGTCGTCCAAAAGAACGATGTCCTCGAAAACGAACATGAGCTTCTTGATCTCCTCGGCCAGATCGGGGTTCTGCTCTTCGAGGGACTCGATGATGGTTTTTTCGGTGGAGCGGTCGACGTTGTTGAGCATTTCGACCAGGGCCGGGATGCCGCCGGTGTTGGTGAAGTCCTGGGACATGACGGCCGAGAACTTCTTCTCGAGCACCTTTTCGACCTCCCGCAGGACGGCGGGGTTGGTGCGGTCCATCTGGGCGATGCGGGTGGCGACGTCGATCTGGAGTTCCGGTTCGAGGCCGCCCAGAACGAGGGCGGCCTGGGGGGCGCGCATGTAGGCCAGGATGAGGGCGATGGTCTGGGGATGCTCGCTCTGGATGAAGTTGAGCAGCTGGGTCGGATCGGCCTGACGGATGAACTCGAAGGGCATGGTGGTCAGGGAGTCGGCCAGGCGGTGAAGGATGCTCTCGGCCTTGTCGGGCCCGAGGGCCTTGGCCAGGAGTTCGCGGGCATAGCCGATGCCACCCGAGCTGATGTACTCGTTGGCCTGCAGCATGTAATAGAATTCCTCGAGCACCGCCTCGGAAGTCTCGGTGTTGAGCATTCCGAGATTGGCGATCGCCAGGGTGACCGCCTCGATGTCCTCGTTGCTTTCCAGGGACTTGATGATGGCCGTGGAGGCCTCGGGGCCCAAAGCGACCATGAGGGCGGCGACCTTGTCCCTGCCGGTCAGGGAGCGAATGTCACGCATCGGTGTTGTCCTCGATCAAACGAAGATCGATCATCATTTCACGCATCGATGTTGTCCTCGATCAAACGAAGATTGATCGTCGTTTCACGCATTTTATTGGTCCTCGATCAGCCAGGTTTTGATCAGGCGGGCTGCGTCGGCGGGTTGCTTCTTAACGACCTTGGTGATCTCCTTGGTGAGCTGGGACTTCCGGTCGCTGTGGCCGATGCCGTCCAATTCGGCCACCGAGGAGAAGTCGTCCTGGAGGGTGATGCCGGAGCTCATGTTGAATCTCGGCGCCCCGATGCCGCTCAGGGCGCGCCGCAGGATGAGAAGGGCGATGATCCCGAGGAGGATCATTCCGCCGGTCTTGAGGAGGTTGTTCATGTTGGCGGAGGAGGCCTGGGAATCCAGGGCGGCGGATTGCTCCTTGACGGCCTTGTCGTTCCACTTGAGGGCGGAAATCACCAGGGTGTCGCCGCGGTTGCCGTCGATGCCCGCGGCGGCCGAAAGCATGTTCTTCAGTTCGGTCAATTGTTCGGCGGGGGGGTTGCCGTTCACGGCGATCGCGATCGAGAGGCGTTTGACCTCGATCGGTTGCTTGATCTTCCGTTCGACTTCCTTGTTGATCTCGTAATTCTTCGTGGTGTCGGTTTTATTGTAGTTGCCGTTGCTGCCGTTGGCGCCAGCCGGATAGGAAGGAACGCCGGTCACGTTCGACTGGACGCCGGGAACCCCGGAAGCGGTATTGCCGCTTCCCGCGTAAGTCTCGGAGGTTTCCTTCTGGGAGCGGACGATACCGGACTGGGTCCCCTCGACGCCGACCACCGGGGAATAAGATTCCCTGTTGGTTTCTATCTGGTCCAGGTTGACCTCGGCGGAAACGTTGACGGCGGCCCCGTTGGGGCCGAGGACCCGGTCGAGAAGGGATTGCAGGTTCTTCTTGATTTCTTTCTCGTAGGAGCGCTTGACGTCGAGCTGGCGCATGGACATCTCCGAGCCGCTGCTCGAAAGACCGAACTCATCGGAATAGTTGCGCCCGTTGACGTCGGAGATGTTGACGCCGGAGTCCTTCAGGCCCTCGATGCTCCGGGCGACCAGATGGGAAATGGCCTTGACCTGTCCCGGTTCGAGGGAGACCCCGGAACGCAGCTTGAGAACGACGGCCGCGGTGGGCACTTTTTCCTTGTCGGGGTCGGCGAAGAGGTTTTCCTGGGGGATCACCAGGTGAACGCGGGCTTGTTCGATGCCGCTCATCTCGGAGATGGTGCGGGTCAGCTCACCCTGCAGGGCACGCTGGTAGTTGAGCTTCTGGTTGAAATCGGTCATCCCGAAGTTGTTCTTGTCGAAGAGTTCGAAGCCGACGGTTCCGCCCTGAGGCAGCCCCTGGCCGGCAAGCTGCAGTCTCAGCTCGTGGACGTGTTTGGAGGGGACCAGAATGGCGCCGCCGCCCTCTCCGACCTGGAAGGAAACTTTCTGCTCCTTCAGCTTGGAAACGATCTCCCCGGCGTCGCGGGGGTCGAGGTTGGTGAAGAGGGGGGCCCAGTCGGGGGTCTGCGCCCACATGACCAGAACGGAGATCAGCACGGCCGCGGCCAGGCCGATCACCCCGATGACGGTGCGCTGGGTGGGCCCGAGCCCTTGCCAAATCCGAAGGAAGTCTTCCTGGAGCTGTTTCAGGAATTCCGGCATTTCAGACCTGCATCCTCATGACTTCCTGATAAGCATCCAGCAACTTGTTGCGCAGAGCCACGGTCAACTGGAGGGAAACCGCGGCCTTCTCGGCGGCGATCATGACGTTGTGGAGATCGACGTCCTGCCCGCTGGCCAGGGCAGCCTGCTGGGACTGGGAATCCATCTGAAGGCGGTTGACCTCGTTGACGTACTTCCCGACGGGGCCGATCAGGTCTTTTTTTTCGGCCCCTTCGGTTCCGAGGGAGAATTTTCCCGCTGCGGAGCGCATGGCGTCGGCAAATTCGACCGATCCTCCCGGAGCCGTCGTGGAGAGGGAAGAGCCGATGAGGGGGCCGATGCCGCCGCTGGAGAGAGGAATAGGAATCATTTCAGATCTCCGTCGCCTTCTGGGCGATGCCCTTGAAAGCGCCGATCACAGCGGTATTGGCCTCGTAGGAACGCGAAGCGCTGATCAGGTCTACCATTTCGGTGACGGGATTGACGTTGGGGTAGGCCACGTAGCCGTCCTTGTTCGCATCGGGGTGCCCCGGCTCGTAGGCCATTCGGAAGGGGGAAGGGTCGTCGACGATTTTGCTCACCCTGACTCCGGTGGCATGGCGACCGGGGGAGGACTCGAAGACCACCATCTCCCGCCTGAAGGCTTCTCCCTTGGCGGTACGGGTGGTATTGGAGTTGGCGAGGTTGCCGGAGATGGTATCCATGCGCAGGCGCTGGGCGGTGAGAGCCGAAGCGCTCGCGTCCAGGGCGTCGAAGAAACCCAAGGCTTACCTCCTTTTATCTGGTGTCCCGGATGACGGATTTGAGACCTTCAAGCTTCCGCTTGGCGAGTTCCGAAAGGGCGTTGTAGGTCATGTGGGTCTGGGCCAGGTTGGTCAACTCGGAGTCGATGTCCACGTTGTTGCCGTCGTTGCGCATGGTGCTCGAGGAATCGATGCTTTCGAGCGGGCGCGACTGCGAAATCCCCAGCGGTCCGACCGAGAGATGGCCCGGCTGGGTCACGGCAAGGGCGGGACTGTCCCCATGACCGAGGGCTTGCTGCATCTCCCGTTCGAAGAAAACTTGGCGCCGCTTGTAGCCTGGGGTATCCGCATTGGCGATGTTGGTCCCGATGGCGCGCAGGCGAGCGCCATTTCCATCCAGGCCCTTTTCCAGGACATCGATTGTGTTTCCGAACAGGCGATCCAGCACTCCGAGAATCCCCCCTTCACGAGAACCCTACTCGATCCCTTTATACCCCGATGAAGCTTGCGATCTTCATCGGTTTAACATAACAAGAAGATGGACTTCGATCCGTGCGCGACGCACCAAAGAAGGGTTTCGTGCTCATTTTTTTTTGGGACGCAGGAAGATGGGCTTGCCGCAATCCTTGCAAGGAAACTCGGAAACGCCCGCCAGGACTTCGTTCTGGGTCTGGCAGGTAGGGCATTTGAAGCTCTTGGTGCGGAGGTTGAGCCCCCCGAAGATCTGGAAGAGGCCGACAACCAGGAAGGCGCATCCCATCAGGGCGATGGTGAGAGCGTACTGGCTAACGCCCGCCAGGAAGAGGATCCCGCCCAGCAGCAGGCAAAAAGCACTTCCCGAGAGCATTCCAACCCCTTTGGAAACGATTTCGAAGCGGGTTTTCGGTTGTTCGGCCATGACTTCCTCCTTTTCGCCAATTGAAAGGATTATACCTCAACCTTCGACCGTACGTGCACCGAAAGAGGGCGATCCGGGGTTTTTGGGGTATAATCCTTTTCAAGGGAGGAAGCCATGGCCGCCAGAATCCTCATCGTCGACGACCAGCTTTTCATGCGCCATACCCTCGCCCAACTCATCCGGCAGAACGGCTGGGAGGTGGCGGGTGAAGCCGCCAATGGCAAAGAAGCGATCGAGATGTATTCGATGCTCGAGCCGGACCTGGTCCTCATGGACTCCCGCATGCCGGTGGTTTCCGGCCTGGACGCCCTCAAGGTGATAAAGCGCTATGATGCCTCGGCCCGCGTCATCATGCTGACTTCGGTGAACGACCCCACGGATATCCAGACGGCCAGGGAGCTGGGGGTCCTGGACTACATCATCAAGCCCTACAAGAAGGAGCGGGTGATCACCTCCATCCAGAACGCCTTCGCCAAGATCCGCATCCTGGTGGTCGACGATCAACTCTTCATTCGCCGCACCCTGAGCAATCTCATCCAGGAGAACGGCTGGCAACTCGTCGGAGAGGCCACCAATGGCAAGGAAGCGATCGACCTCTTCTCGATGACCAGTCCCGACCTGGTGATCATGGATATCGGCCTGCCGCTCGTCGACGGGATCGAGGCCCTGAAAGTGATCAAGCGCTTTGAAAGCGCCGCCAGGGTCATCATGCTCACTTCGGACCACACCCCGGAGAGCATCAACGCCTCCATCCAGGCCGGCGCCGACGATTACATCTCCAAGCCCTTCGAGAACGAGCGGGTGGCCCAGGCCATCAAGAAATCGATCGGCCGGATAGCCGATGAAAGAATGAAATCGTCCCTGGCCAATTGAAAAACAAAGCCAACTCGCCGGCTTACAACTCGCCTACGGCCATCAAGAAGGCGATTGGGAGGATATCCGAAGAAAGGACCAGGCAGTGATTGAAGGGGGAATCGGAAAAATCCCGAATCTCCTCGCTCAGCCCCTGCAACATCCCGAAAGCCAGGCCCACGGCAATGAGCCACCTTTTCGGAAAGAAGTCGCTCTCCAAAGTCCTCCCCCTTGTATACAATTTAAATAAGTTATTTAAACCAATCTTACTAAACAAAGGCCATCCTGGCAAGCCGATAGGCCCTTCACCGGACTTCGAAGCCGTCCTTTCCGGAAAGGCTTCCGCCCACTCTTACCTTCCAGGGATAGCAACCCGCCGGAAGAAGCGGGACGGTCACCGCGATCGACGAACTCGATGAAGCCAATATCACCGCCCTCTGCGGGCCCAAAGTCACGACATTGAAGTCGGAGCTCGAACTGAACCCCTTCCCATAAAGGGTCACGGTCTCTCCGGGAAAAGCGAAAGCCGGAAAGAAGCTGGTCAACGAAAGCATCTCGCAAGGCTCGACCGAAACCACGCAGGTATTGTTTCTGGACAGGATGCTCAGTGGCTGTTGGGCTTGCCCTACCAAATCCCCCTCTATCCCGTTATTGAATAAAGAGACGTCCAATACATAGCCGGAACCCCGGGGAAAGGGGATGCCGAAGAGTCGCCGAATTCTCTGAGTTCCGCTGCCGTTTTGTAGATCGAGGCTTTTTACCAGGGTGCCGGTAAGGGGTTGAATCAAGTCGGAAGTATGGGAAAGCTTTATGAATACGGTATCCCAGGTGAATGACAAGGGGGTCATTAGTTCCAAATGGAGATAGCCGTCCTTTTTCGAATGGGCGCCAAGCGTGTTGTAGTGGCTTTTCACCAGGGGCTGATCTTCCCGTTCATTCAGCTGAAACGACTGGGGTGCCGAGCAACCAACCAGATCCAGGACGATAAGACACAGAACCCATTTTTTTGATGACATAGAGCCTCTCGTTTCTTTACTACCGCTACCGGACGACGTTCAAAAAGTGAAAAGAGAAAGACCTTGCTGCATTGAAGTAGTGGTAAAGAAGAATTTTTTCGAGTGCTGTTCCTTTTGAAGACGCTACTGGAGGGTAAGGGTGATGGAAGCGGAAGCGACGACCGCCAGGGGAAGGGTCCGGATCTTGATCAACTTGTGGCTATAGGTGTTGTCGTAGTAGCGATAAACTAGGCGGTAGTTCTCGGCCAAGCCGGATTCGTCGGAAAAAGGCAGGGGATCGCTGAAGGTCGTGCCATCGGTATTCCAGTTGAAAGTACCGGCGAAGGTTCCCGCTCCCGTACGGGTAGCGGCACCGCGAGCGGGCCAGGTATCCCCGTCGGTTCCGTCCGCGAGCGTGGTCCAGGCCGTTCCTCGGATCGGCTCGTTGCCGGTGCGCACCCAATCGGTCAGGATGGTTTCCGAGGCATCCAGGTTCATGCCCGTGGGGGTGACGCTGCCTTTTACGTAGGTCAAGAGCACGCGGCTCAGGACGCCGGGATCGAGGGCGGCCACGGCGCTCGTCGTCGAAGTCCCGCTGGTGACGGCGGCGTTTCCGTTCGCCGTCGAGTCGGCCAACTGGGGATCCAGGATCAGGGTATCCCCCGCGACGATGACCGCTGCGGCGGGACCGCCGAGGACGCTGTTGTAATTGGCGCCGTTCGAGCGGATGAAGCCGGTGGTGTCGCTGATGGCCGCGTTGAGGGTGGTGCCGCCGCTCCCCCCCGTGCCGTCGGTGGTCTTCATGGTGACGGTGATGGCGGTGGCAGAACCGCCGGCCAAGTTGAGATTGATGGTGTGGACGGCGGCGCTGGTTCCCCCTCCGTCGGCCAGGGTGAAGAGGTTGACTTGAAAGATGTAGCCGCCGGGACGCAGGGTGTTGAAGACGGCCGTGTTGGTCGTGTTTCCCGCGAATCCGCCGGTTTTGTTGATGAGGGCAACCCGATCCTGAGTCAATTTGGCGGTGACATCCGTTGCATGCAGGCGGACGACGGCGCTTTCCCAACTGGCCGGCAAAGCCTGGGTGGTGTAATTCGGCTTCTTGGTTTTGTCCACCAAAACCACCCGGACGTAGGCAGGCTCTACGGCAAGGTCACCGGATAACAGGGAGAACTTGATGGGGGATGAAGGGTTCTTGGGGACTCCTTGGATGGGAGACAAAACGCGGCAGCAACTGGTCGTCAGGAGGGCTGTGCAGAAGAGTGCCGTGATTCTTGCTACGTTCATCATGTCTTTCCCCCTTTTTTGGTAGATGCGTTACTCGAGCACTAGTTCGAATTGGCCGCTATCATTGAGCAAAGAAAGTCGAATTCGGGATGCTACCGTCGCCCCGGCCACGATGGCCACCCGAGAACTGCCGGCGGCAAGGAGGGTTCCACTGGCGTCGAAGGCCTTGACCGTGACTTCCTTGTTGCCTGCCGGAACGGCGCTGAACTTGACCTGGGTGTTCTGTGGAGTAAGCGTCGCGAAAAGAACCGCCCCATCTGGAATCCCCTCGCCCTTCACCCTCACCTCGATTTGCCTGGTTTCTTCCGGAATGACCTGGGTCGTGCGGTTGTTAGCAAAGGCCGCCTGCATCACGAGTTCCCCGTCGCCCCAATCGGGAAGGGGAGGGTAATAGGTGCACCCTACCATCGATAGAAAAGTTAGCCCGATCATGGCTTGCAAAAGCTTATCCATAGCGGAGCCTCCTACGTCCATTAAAGTACACATTTCGTTACATTGCAAGCCAAATCTCTGTTAAGGATTATTTACAAAGCTTTTCGTTGCTTTGCGCTATTGAACCTGAAAACCCCAGGATTGCCCATCCTGGGGGAAGGCCCCCGTCCTTTTGATCCACGACATCCCGCCTCGTCGTCTCGGGCTTAAAAGCGGGTTTGTAAAAAGGGGCAGAAAGTGGAGTAGGAGGAAAACTCGTTGGGCCTCTGCCTCGCCCCGAGGAGGGCGTTCACTCCGATCGAGATTTCCGGTCTTATCTGTTTTTCGATCGAAGCCTGGAAGAAACCGCGTAGAAAAGGGGTGGAGCGGATCATGGGGTCGACGCGCTGGAGCGTGCCGTTCAGTTGAAAATCGACGAAAGGATCGAGAGCACCGTGGTATCCCAGTCGGAGAGATTGTCCGTAGTAGCTGTCGCGCAGAGCGTCCGCCGAGACCTGATCGAAAGTCAAGTTGGCCAGCCAAATCCCCCCTCCGGGAAAATCGCCGAAGGTTCCCGCTCCGGCGAAGGCACTGGTGTTGAAGAAACGCGCATTCAAATATTTGCTCATGCTGAAAAGCATTGCGCCTCCTTCGAAGAGGTAATAGCGGGGCAAAGGCTGATGCTCCCAGTCCATCGATACCAGGAGGTCCCCGTAATCGAAACGGGGATCGCCGAAGAACAAGGATTGCTGCTCCACATAGCCCCGCCAGTTCCCCAAGGGAACGGCTCTTTGAAAATCCCCCTGATAACCGAGGCTTCCCCCAAAGACCGAGGGCCCCTTGGCGAACTGCATGATGTTCGATGAGAAAAGCAGCTTTGAGGCGGATCGCCAGCGCCAGAGGGAACCATCGAGAGGGAAAGTTTTCTCGAATTCCGGAAAAAAGAGGGGCGGAGAGGAAGGGATGAAAGAGCGCTTTGTCAGCTTATAAGCTTTGAGGGCCTTTTGAGGGTTGGCTTTCTTTTTTTTCTCCCTGGATTTCAGCTTTTTCCAAAGTGAATCCTCGATACTCAAACCGTCGAAATCGATCGCGCAGCGCGAAGTTTTCCCGAGGCGACTCATCTTCCCCGCTATTCCTCGGTCGGAGCTGATCGTTAGGCAGCCGTTCTCGATCTTGAGCTCTCTGACATAGGCTGTTTTGGACCTTGGCGAGTATATGAGTTCTTTTTTGTTGCCTTTCCTGAAAGCGCGCTCGAATTTCAGGGCGCTGCTCGAATCTCTCAGTTCAACGACGATCTTTACTTTATTTTCCTTTTTTTGAATGACGGTGATCGATCGGATGGAAGTATTCGAGGAAGAAGAGAAAATGACGCTTCGCTCGAAACGGTCGGCGGGAAGAAGGAGCCGCCAAGGCTTGGCCTTCGAACCTCTGGGATTCGCATCGACTCGGAAGAGGCGTTGTTCCACACTGAAGCGAATCGCCCGGGCCTGATTCGTTTTGAATACGGCGGCAATCCCCCTCTCAGCAAGGGCTAATCCCCCCAACCATATCAACCCAGAGAGCGCGAAAGCTCGATTTCGCCTCGAACGGGAGCGTTGGAAACAAGTCATCCAAACATCTATCTCCTCATTCTATTTTCAGGTCCAAAACGCCGGTGATGGGTGGAGGTACCGCTTGGCGGAAATCCGTGTGCGATAGCGGCGAAAAGAAGGGCGGGAGGTTATCCGACGAAAAATTCCGGCTTTCCGGAAGCGCCGGGGAAGACGGCACAATCAGTGGCAAGGGACTATGCAGCGAAGAATCCCGGCTGTTCGGGAGCGCCGAGGGTGACGGCGGAATGGGCAAGGGACCGATCAGGGATTTTCCATCGACCCGAAGCCCGAAGCCAAAGAAAATAGAGAAAACCCCGCATGCCTGCAGGAAGCCCGTCGAAATGCGCTTCTCGAACATGCCATCCTCCTCCGAAAACGATTGAATGATGCATATTTTTACATGTCCAGGTATCGAATTGTAACACATGGCCGGCGAATTGAGGGGAGCCGTTGAAAGAAGCCCCTTTGTTTATTTTGCTAAGTTTCGCAAACATCTCCCGGGATGGGCGATAAATGTTTATAATAAATGAGCTGTGAAGGCCCCTTCAAAAAGACGAAAAGCGCCCCCCGTAGAGACACAGGGCGGCAATGACGGAAGAAAGAAGGGAAGGCGGCATCTCGCCTGCTTCATATTAATTCGGAACATTCCCCTCATTCCCCGAGAGTCCCGCTCTTGACTTCACCTCCCGCCATTGGCTAACCTGAAGCGGAACAATATTGAAATTTCCGCCGTCACTCTCGCGGGCGGGTTCGAAAGGAGCAACATGTACAGATTGCTGGCGCTTTTCCATGCAGGCGGGGTAATGATTTTCCCCATCCTGCTCACCTCGATCGTCACTCTCGCCCTGATCCTGGAAGGGATCTGGGTCATCAAACGCTCGAGGCGCCGCCTGACCCAACACCAGCTCAACCCAGGCCTGGAACCCGGAAAGGGGGATCTCTTCTCGAGCCTCCTCAGCTGGATGCGCTCCCGGCCGGAAGCGGAAAAAGCCGAGCAGGAACAAGCCTGCGCCAGGATCTTCCAGACCCAGGAAAGGCATACCAGCTGGCTAGCGGTCATCGCTGCCATCTCGCCGCTGCTCGGTCTTCTGGGAACGGTCTCCGGCATGATCCAGATCTTCTCCATCGTCGCCGTCACCCGTCCGACCAATCCGATCGCCGAACTCTCCCGCGGCATCAGCGAGGCCCTCTTCGCGACCGCCGGAGGTCTACTCGTGGCCCTCTTGGCCGCCATCGGGAACCACTACCTGATCAACTCCCTCGACGACCTGGGCGACGCCGTCCTGGACTGGCTAGGCAGCCGCACCCACCGGGAGGCCCCCCGTGCTGGCAAGTAAGAGGCGAGCGAAGGCCCTCCGCTTCGAACTCATTCCCATGATCGACATCTTCATGATCCTTTCGCTCTTCCTGGCGGTCATGGCCTTCCTTCCCCAGATCAACGACTCCCTCAAGGCCGAGCTGCCCTCGAGCCGGACCTCGGAAAAGACCCCGCCCTCGGTGATCGTCCAGATAGCCACCGACGGCAAAATCCAGCTATCCAACCAATCCGTCGACATCCCGGGTCTGGAGCGGGGGGTGAGAGGCCTCTTGAAAGGAAACCCCGAGACCGCCATCATCCTGGCAGCCGACAAGAACCTCTCCTACGAGAAGGTCATCGACGTGGTCGACACCCTGAAGGGAGCCGGCGTGAAAAGGCTGGCCCTGGCGACCGTTCCCAAATGAAAAAGGGGGCGAATGCCCCCTTCACTCGAATTTCTTCAGCTTGAAGTTGTCGTATCCGACGAAGTTCCCGTTCGAAACCAGAGAAACGTAGTGGTCCTGGTCCTTCAGGATGCCCTTGGCATCCAGGACCTCCTTCATCTCCCCGTTGAAGAAGACCTTGATCCTCTGGGCCTTTATGTCCACCTCGACACCGAGGCGAAGCGGATCCCCCACCTTCAGCGAAGGCGAGATCGCCTGGTGCCAAAGCTGATACTTCTCGGCGTCCCAGGTCTCCTGGGGCGCCAGCCCATCGACGTTCCAGAGGGCGAGTTCGTTGGGTGTCGCCACCATCAAGAGGTAGTGGGTGGAGTCGAGGTAGTAGGGAATGATGCCCAGCATCCCGGTGGGGCTGCCCACCATCTCGTCCGGGGAAACGGTGGCCTCCTGATAGGCCCGAACGTCCGCTTCGACCCGGTAATGCCCGGGCGCCTGGCCGCTCGGAGTTCCGAAAGCGTTACCCACGTACTGCAGGAAAGTCAAGGAAGGCTGGGTCGGAGGCAGCGTCTGCCGCAACTCCCCCCCGTCGAGCTTCCAGTTGGCGGTGAAGAACTTCCCCGAAGCCTTGGCCGCCGGGGGAACCGGGTCGACGAACTGCTCCTGACCGCTTCCCTCGAACCCCAAATCGAGGACCGTTCCGTCGGTAGGTTTCGGAGTGGGCGTCGGCGCGATCAGGGGATTCTTGGGATTCTTTGGGGGGACACCGGGGGTCTGGCACCCCGCCAGACTCGACAAACTCAAGAAACCGGAAAAGAAGACCAGAGCCAGCGCCGTGCGGCTGAAACCCGAAATCCTCCGCTTCATGGGCCACCTCCTATCCTTGCTCAGAATAAGCGGACGGACACGCCTTCCCTAGTACAAGGGAAACAAGAGATGTTTACAACAGCGACCGAATCTCTCCGATCGCCTCTCCGCGGTGGTTGAAACGGGTTTCTCTTTTCAGCCGGTCGAGGGGGATTCTCTGGCCCAGGCGCTCGAGAAGGGACAAAACGACGGAAGGAACCGCGCGGCGGTTGCCGTCCAGGATCTTCACCGCCCAGCCGATCCCTTGCCCCTTTATCAGCCCCGCATGGACGCCTTCGCCCCCCCCCTTGGAGATCAGGCGCCCCATCGACGCCTGCATGAGGGTGGTGTCGAACTTCCCCTGCCCCCCCACCAGATAGGGATGGCTTCCCATCGCCTCGACGACGGCCCTGCCCGCCTCGAATCCCTCCATTCGGGCGAAACCCCGCGCCAGGTTCTCGAGCGGAAGCCGCCAGACCGGAACCCCGCAACCGTCCACCCCTTCGGACAGAAGCTCGACCCCGGTGAAGCGCCTCACCGCATGCCTTATCGCTTCCTGGACGGGGTGTCCGGGCAGGAAGTAGTCCTCGATGGACCAGCCTTCATGTCGAGCGAGAGCCAGCATTCCCGCATGCTTTCCGGAGCAGTTGTGGGCAAGGGGGGAATCTCCCCCGCAAAGCAAATGTTTTTCCAAAAGCCCGATCTTCGAAAGCAGCTTTCTGACGCCTTGTTGGTGAACCTCTTCTCCCCCGTGGCTTCCGCAGCAGAGAGCGAGTTCTTCGGAGGAAACATCGAAGCGCTTCATCGCGCCGCTCTCGACCAGAGGGATCGCCTGGATGGGTTTGAGGGAAGAGCGCGCGAAGAGCACCGGCGGCTCTCCAATCTGGAAAACCCTTTCACCGTCGGAACGGACGGCGATCGCCCAACCGAAATGCCGGCTCTCTATGAATTTCCCCCGCCACACCTCGACCAGGGGTTCGGCGCCCGTCACTGGGAAAGCGCGTTAGCGGCGTCGAGCAGTCCGCTTCCGAAAAAGGGGTCGTAGCCCACGTCACTCCCGGTATCGCGCCCCAGGTCCCGGGAACCCTTCTTCAGAGCCTCGATCACTTTTTCGGCCTTCCAGTCGGGGTGCAGGGAAAAAAGCAGGGCGGCGGCGGCCGATACGACGGGGGCGCTCATGGAGGTCCCCGAGGCGAAGCCGTATCCGCCTATCCTTTGCGGAAGGGTGGAAAGGATGTCCACTCCGGGAGCGGAGAGGGTCACGTAGGAACCGTAGTTGGAAAAATCGGCCCTTTGATCGGACAGGTTGGTCGCCGCCACCGCGACGACCCCCCGGATGGCGGCCGGATAGTTCGAGGGATTACCCTTCAGGGCATCGTTCCCGGCGGCCGCCACCACGACGATCCCGGCGTTCATGGCTTTTTTGACCGCTTCTTCCTCGATGGCGCTGTGCTGGGAAGAGCCCAGGCTCATGTTGATCACCCGCGCCCCGGCGTTGACGGCGTAGTCGATGCCTTTGACCAGGTCGAAGGTGGTGCCGCCGCTGGTCCCGAGCACCCGGATGGGGATCACCTTGCAGCGGAAGGCCAGTCCGGCCGAGCCGAGGCCGTTGTTCGCGGCTGCCGCGACGATTCCCGCCACGTGAGTGCCGTGCCCGAAGTCGTCGTCCGGGGGCAGGCTCGTGTCGATGAAGTTGCGCCCCCCCACCAGGTTGCTCTGGAGGTCCGGGTGAGAAAGGTCGACCCCCGTGTCGATCACGGCGACCTTGACCTTCTCGCTTCCCGAGGAAAGGTCCCAGGCCTGATTGGCCTTGACCTTGCTCAACCACCAGGGCCCCAGCACCCCTCCGATCTGAAGGGTGGGATCGTTGGGCGTGAACTGCAGGCGAAAAGAAGGCGAGAGGGAGCGAAAAGCCCCCACCATCATGTTGCTCACGAGACGGTTCTCTTCCGCCAAGATCCCGAGTTTTCGATAGCCCTCGATGCTTCCGAAGGGGGCCCTGACCAGATCGACCCCCGCCCCCGAACGAATCAGCCTGGCGCCGAGTTGGGCATGGATCTCCGAGGAGCGAAGAAGCAATGAAGAAGGAAAAAGCACCATCAATTCTTCCCCGGCGGGCAAAAAGGAGCAGGCGGCGAGCAGGAAAGAAGAAAGGGGAAAGATTTTTCTGAAGACTTTCATTTTCATTTCTGGAACCCCATCGCTCCGGAAGAACCGTTGCTCGCTGCCGACTCTCGGTGCTTTTGGAGGAAGGGACGGGTCGGTGGGGCGTTGGGGATAGTGCCTCCCACCCCGTCGGCAACGGCGACCACGCTCCAGGTGTATTTCACGTCTTCCCCGGCCAGCAAGGCCCCACCGTTGAGGTCCCCCTCCGGGAAAGTGGGGTAATTGATGGAATTTGCCGAGGTGTAGCCCATCCACTTCGGTCGGGGATCCCCGTTCTCGAAGACCTTGACGACATAGCCGTCCGCACCGGACACG
>DOBT01000035.1:20578-34459 GCA_003503675.1 Cyanobacteria bacterium UBA8530
GCGCATCCCGAAATCGAGGGCCACGGTGGTGAGCACGTTCGAGAGTTCCCCCAGGCTGGAGAACTGGAGGGTGAAGCTCTCCATGGTCGCGGAGGGGGCGGCCGGATTGAGTTGGATGGGGGTCGCCTCCGCCAGGGCCGGGGAATCCTGGAAGAGGACGTCGACGAAGTTGAAGCCGAAGGAGTCGAAGAAGAAGCTGGAGCGGGCCTCGGTGATGGGACCGCCGGAAATGTTTCCCGATGCGAGCACTCCGGAGTAGACGCTGCCCGGCAAGCCGCCCTTCAACTCTAGCAAGAAGCGGCTATCGGCCCCGATGGCCGCCGCCGTGCGGTCGGAGAACATGATCCCGGCGTTGCGCAGGGTGGAAAGGCCGGAGACGTTGGCGTAGCGGGCGGGCAGATCCCCCTTGTTGGGAAAGAGGGGATAAAGGGCGAACGCGTCATGCTTCCCCCCCTTGTAGGTGACCGAGGTGTAGCCGGCTCGACTGGCGGAGATGCTGTCGGCGGAAAGGGCGCCGTACAGGGAATAGCGGCCGTTCGCATCGGTCATGGTGGTTCCGAAGCCCGAGATGACCGTGGCCTTGCCGAGCGGCAAGCCGGTATCGGCATCGGTGACCACCCCGGTGAGGGGCTTCCCGATGGGCCAGAACAACCCCGGCATGGTCTGAGAAACCAGCATGAGGTCGCACCCCGACAAGAGGGTCGCGGTGAAGGCGAGATAAAAAGCCGAAATCAAAAGCCCGGAAAACTTCTGCAAAAAAGAGAGCCCTCAAACTTGCGGACTGACACCCCTCCAGTATACCCAATCCTCGCCCCTCTGGCTCGTCTTGAAAAACAAGCAAGACCGGGGGGCTTTTTCCCTTAGGGAGAAAAATCCGATCACCCGAGCTTCTCTCTTCGGGCCTTCTCCCAGATGGCCGGTTTCCAGCCGAGAAGAAAGCGGGTTCCTCCCACCAAGGCGGCGAGGTTGAAAAAGGCGAAATAGAACGGCAAAGCAAGGACCTTCGGGGAAGGTCCTTTTCTCATCTTTCGATAACCCAAAAAAGCGAGGCCGTAGAAAAGGACCTGCGCCCCGAACAAGATCCGGTAAATCGCTCCGGGCAAGAGCAGGCTTTCCAAAAGGAGTCCGGGTAGGAGCAAGGGAATGATCGTCCATCTCAGGACGCGGTGGGAAACGTACTGAAACCAGATCAGGGGACGGGTGGGAATCAGGAGCGGCCACAACCTGAAAACGGCTTGCCACCCTCCGGCCGCAATACGCGTCTTGCGCTTCCACTCCTCCCGGATCGAGGACGAGGCCTGCTCGGTGGCGATGGCATCCCGCTCGTACACCACGCGGTACCCCTTCCTCACGAGCTCCATGGAGAGGACGAAGTCCTCGATGACGGTATCGGTGGGAAGGGGGAAATAGAGTTCGCGGCGCAGGGCGAAGATCTCGCCGGCCGCCCCCATGACGGAGGACAGGCGGCTATCCCAGCGCTTGAGGGTCGACTCGTAACGCCAGTAAAACCCTTCCTCCGAGCCGATCCCCTCACCGACCACCCTTTTCTCCCCAGCCACCGCACCCACCCGAGGGTCATGGAAGTGTCCGGCCAGCCGCAGCAGGCTATCTTTATGATAGAAGGCGTTGGCGTCCGAGAAGACCAGGATCTCCCCCTCGGAAAGGGGCACCACCCGGTTCACGGCCGCAAGCTTGCCTTCCCGCTTTGGACTGTAGGCGACCTTCACCCGCGGGTATTTTCGGGCTATCTCCACCGTGGCGTCGTCGCTGCCGTCGGCAACCACCAGGATTTCGAGGGATTCGGGGGGGTAATTCAGCGCCAGGCAGTTCTCGAGCTTCTCGGCGATCACCGCTTCCTCGTTGTAGGCCGCCACGATCAAAGTGAGCCGCGGGGTATGGGGGCGCCAGGAAGAAGGCTTCCCCCATCGCCGAGCGAGAAACCACAAGAAGGCTCCGTAGCCGAGATAGCCGTGTAGGGTCAAGGCGACGCCGACCCAAAAAAAGAATTCGATCACCGCTTCCTCCCTGTTCCGGGATTCTAATCCGGTCGAAGGAAGAAGGCTTCGGCGGTTCCACCCGCCCCTTTTGGGCCGAATGAACCAAGGATATGTTAGAATGGCCCGCATGCTGACCGATATCCAATATGATCGCTGCAAGACGGCCCGCGCCAGGATCAGGGGCGAGAAGCTCCTCATCCGCATTCCCCTCCGCTGGCCGGCGGAAAGAAAACTCGATGCCATCCGCCGCTTCGCGGCCTGGGCCGAGAAACAAAAGGTTCTCCCCAGCCCCTCGGCGCCACCCCCTTCGCTCGATCCCGCCGAATTCTCCCGCCTGGTGGAAAGGGTCAACCAAGAAACCTTCGACGTCCCGATAAACGGCGTCAAGCTGGGGAACGCCCGCTATTCCCGCCTGGCCCAGGTCAACGTGAAAACGAAAAACCTGACTTTTTCGCGCTTCGCGGTAGCGGGGATGCCGGAAAAAGCCCTGCGCTACCTGGTGGTGCACGAGTTGGCCCACCTCCTGGTGCCCAACCACTCCCCGGCCTTCTGGCAACAAGTAGCCCTCCATGTCCCCGACTTCAGGCTTCAGCGCCACATCGCCCGGGAGCACTACCGCTCGGCCGTTCAGCGCCTGGAAGGCTAAGCCTCGATCTCGAAAATGGGCAACTTCAAGGAAGCCGTGCGCCATCCCNNGCTCAACCCTCAAGAGGACAAGGACGATTGGGGCGGAAGGGGTGCAGCGGCGGCTCTTCGCGCTGAAGGCAATTTAAAGAGGGTAGGCGGGATCGCCTACCCTCAGATTATCGGGAATACAACGAGGGGCTCGCCGATTGAGCGAGACTCTTANNTGTTTCATACAAACGAAATTTGCTGCAAAGACACAATGCATCCTCCATCATCCTCGATGCGCTACGATTGTACTTATCGGCGAGAAAATAATAATCTTGCCGTCAGGCGATTAAGCTTCGTTTAGCCGCCCCTGTCGCCATTCTAAATTCCAGCAATGCCTCGAAATAGAGGGAACCGGTTGCGTCACCGGCTCTCCCTTCATTATTCCTTGGTTAAGGCGAGGACCAGTTCTTCTGCGATCTGCTGATTGGATTTCCCATCGACCGATCCGAAAGTCTCGGCCCGCGCCCTCGTCGAATACTTCAAGAATCGAGGCATCCCGCAAATGGCTTCGAACGGAGACTGGCAGGCAGTCCGAAGGGCGGTGAACGGTGGGCTCAATGGCTTCGACACATTCCTTCAGTCGATCAATGAACTGAGTGGCACCAGCAAGCTCGCCTAGGGGTTGTACTGAAACGCTCGCCGGGCATTGAACGAAATAAACGAAGAGGACCGTCTCATTGAATGAGACGGTCCTCTTCGTTTCAGGCCTAGCCGTTGAGGATGGTCGATAAGCTGCGGTGGAAGGTCGGACTGGTCGGATCGAGGGACTTCAATTGCTCGAGCGCCTGGGCAGCCGAGGCGGCCTTGGCCGCTTCCATCAGCCGCTGGTAGGTTCTCATTCCACTGTCGAGGGAGGACAACTCCCTGCGGAAAGTCGGGGAGGTCGGATCCAGTGCTTCGATCCGGGCCTGCATCTCGGAAACTTTGGCCGAGAAGACGCCGATGGCCTCGGCCTTGGCCTCATCCAGCGGGCCGCCCTTGCTTTGCAAAAGGAAGAACTGCTTCTCGAAATCAGCGCTCTTCGGATCGAGGGCGGTCAGATTCTGCAGAAGCTTGGGATCCCGGGCTGTTTCGATGGCCCCGTAGAGGCGGCGACAAACCTTCGCCTCTTCTTGTAGCGCCAGCGCCTTCTTTTGGTAGTCGGAAACCTTGGGATCCAAATCCTGCATGGATTGACGAAGGTTTTTCAGCTTCGCGGCCACCCCGTCGGCGGCTTCCCTCTTGGCTGCCCTCGGATCAACGGGAAGCTCGGCATTGCTCGGAGCCGCGGCGGGCACCGTCGGCTTGGGCATGGTTTCGACCGCTTTGGCCAAAATATCGGCGGCCTTGCGGGGTTTTTCAACCGTCTCGACCGGAATGGCGAGTTTCGCTTCGATCGCCTTGGCGGTGGTCTCCCCCACGTACTCGTTGACGGCGCTCTCTCCGTTGGTGAGCTGATAGTTCTGGTGGAGGCCGCTCTTCTTCTTGAAATCGATCACGGCCTCGGCGGTGGCGTCATCGAAAGCGCCGTTGGCCTCCACCTGGTAGCCGAGCTTGGCGAGCTTCTCCTGAAGGCCCTTGATCGAAGTTTCATCACTGTCGGGACCGACCGTCCCCTGTTGATAGCCGGCGATCTCGTCCCGGAAGGCCTTCACGTTGGCCGGACTCGCTTCGATGCCGTATTGCTCGGCGAACTGTTTTTCGGGATCGGGGACCACCGGGGGAACGCCCCCGCTTTTCGGAGTCTCGACGGCTTTCGGCGGCTCCACGGGATTCCCCTGGGCGATCCGGTAGAGGGCCTCGGCGGTTTTTTGATCGACGTATTCGTTGACGGCGGCCTGGCCGTTCTTCATCTGGTAGGTCTGATGGAAGCCGTTCTTCTGCTTGAAATCGATGACTGCCGCACTGGTGATGTCGTCGAAGCTGCCCGAGTCCTTGACGTCATAGCCGGCCGCCCGCAGGAGACTCTGCAACTGCTTGACCTCTTCGGGAGTGCCGGTATCGGGACCGACGGTACTGCCCTTGTACTGAGCGACCTCGCCGAGGAAGTTCTTGACGTTCTCCAAACCGGGATCGAGGTTGTACTTCTTGGCGATCTGAGCGGCCATCTCGGGAGTGAGATTCTTGGCATCGACTTCGTCCGGCAGGGCAGCCATTTTTCCGAGCGTCACCGCAACGGCGACAGGCGGGGCAACCAGGAGAAGGGGATGCTTCAGCATGGTCTTGCCGGCCTGCGCCAGGACGTCGGAAACGGAGGAAGCGACGGTAGAAGCGGCGGCGGACATTCCGGTTTTCGCTGCGACTCCGACCTTGTCCGTCACGATTCCCGCCTTCCCGGCGGCCGAGGCGGCGACCAAAATTTTGTCGGTTTGGGAAAGGAAGCCGGCCATATTGGTGACCGTGCCGGCCACTTTGATGGTCTTGGCGGTAGAGGCCAGGGTGGCCCAGCGCATGGCACGGGTAACGTCGCCGGCCTTCGCGATGGAGCTGGTCGTATTCAGGAGACGTGCGTACTGCCCCATCTTGGCCGCCTCGGCGGTTGCGCCCGCCTTGGCCAGCAAACCGGCCTTGGACTCGACCGCAGAGGCCTGGGAGGCCAGCTTCGCGGCGACTTCGGCCGAAGTGCCGGTGATGGCGGAAATCGCCGCGGCCGAGCCGGCGGCCTTGGTGCCGCCGGTGAAGAGTTTAGCGACGCCCTTGGCCGCTCCGACGACCTCGCTGGGGCCCACGAAGAGCGAACCGATCTCGACGATGCCTCTTCCCAGCGCCTTTCCCGGATGTCCTTCCTTGATGGCGGTGGTGTAGGGATCGACGAAGGCGTGATAAAGGGCCGCAGGGTGGGTGACCACGTAGGCCAGCCCCTTTACGGTTTGAATGGGATGCATGACCGTGTTGACCAGGCCCTTCCCCATGTCGAGAATGGCCTCGCCACCGCCGATGAAGACATCCCCCACGAAGCCCAAAACTTTCGAGGCGACGCTCTTCTTCTTCGAAGCTTCCGGTGGAGCCTCCTGGGAGGAAAGCGGGGTGGTCACCGATTTTGTCGTCAAGGGACGGGTATTGTTGCGACTGATGCTGTTATCGATCATGATGCCCTCCTGAAAACCATTCTATATAAATTACTCATCGCCGATCCGGAAAGAAACTTTCATCAAGAGATCATTAATTAATTCATTGTCGCCCAAAAATCTCCTGAAGAGTCCGACGCCGAAATACCAGAAAGCTTGGTTTTCATGGTTTCGACAACGTCATCCCTGACCGCTCCCGTATTTTGAAGGCCGTCATGCTGCTTCCAAAACACTATTCCGACAGGCTCGGTGTCAGATTCACCATTTTGTAGAGGGCCTCGGCGGTCTTTTCGTCGACGTATTCGTTGATGGCGGCTTGACCGTTCTCGAGCCGGTAGGCTTGATGGATACCATTCTTTCGCTTGAAATCGATGACCGCCAGCGCGGTGGCGTCATCGAACTTGCCGGTTTCCTCCAGGAGATAACCGACGGCCCGCAGAATGCTTTGCAGCTGAATCACCTGCTCGGGCTTCCCGGTGTCGGGGCCGATCACGCCGTCCCGGTATTTCGAAACCTCCTCGAGAAAGGCTTTCACGTTCTCGAAATCGGGATCGAGATGGTAGCTTTCGGCGAGCTGTGAAGCCATCTCGGGGTTGAAATTTTGCAGATCGGAAAAGGCCGGCAAGACGGACATCCTCCCCAAAGTGGTTGCCGCCTTGAGGGTGAGCATGCCCTTGGTCGCCAAGGTGGCATTTTGAGCCGCTACTCCCGTTCTTCCGGCGGTGACGGCCGCCGCACCCGCGCCGGTGCCAGCAAGGCTGTTCGCCAACTTGAGGGTGCTTCTCATGCCGGGCGCCTTGGCGGCAGCCTGCACGAGTTGGATGGCCTTGGCCCCATCGCCGGCGGCAGCGATCGAGGCCGCCTTGGTCATGGATTGTAAAAGCTGGGACATTTGGGCCGCTTCGGCAGTTTTGCCGGCCGCGTTCAACGCATTCAGCTTGGCCTGGACCTTGGGAATCCCCCTGATACAGCGGGAGGAATAATCGAGGCCCTTGGCCGAAGCGGCGGCCCCGGCGTTCACGACGGTCGACGTCTTCCCGCCCCCTTTGAAGAATTTGAAGACACCTTTGGCCGCATTGCTTACTTCGGTCGGCCCCACGAAAAGAGAGCCTATCTCCACGATACCACGCCCCAGCGCCTTCCCGGGATGCCCTTCCTTGATGGCCGTCTTGTAAGGGTCGACGAAGGCGTTCAGCAGGGCCGCAGGGTGGGTGACCACGAAGGCCAGTCCCTTGATGGTCTGGAGGGGATGAAAGATCGTATTGACCAGTCCCTTGCCCATGTCGAGGATAGCCTCGCCTCCGCCCACGAAAACGTCCCCGGCGAAACCCGAGATTTTGCTGCCGATCCCCTCTTTTTTGTCATCCCCGTAAAGCGGAGTCGTTCTCGCCGTCAAGGGGCGGGTCGTGTTGCGGTTTATGCCCGAGTTTCCATCAATCATGAGGTCCTCCCGTCAGCGCCGGATCAACATCATATACTTCGCCTGCCGGCCAAGGAACTTTCATCAAGAGTTTATTAAAAAAGGGGACGGATTTTCTTTTTCCGTCCCCCCTTCGAACCGATTCGATTACTTCGGCATTTCCTGTAACTTCTTCACCATGGCCTCGGCGGTCGTTTCACCGACGTATTCGTTGATGGCTTTTTCACCGTTGGCGAGAGCGTAGGTCTGGTTGATGTTGTTCTTCTTCTTGAAGTCGATCACGGCATCGGCGGTGGCATCGTCGAATTTCCCGCTCGGCTCGATGGCATAACCCAGTCCCTTCAGGACGGTCTGGAGCTGCTTGACCCCTTCCTCGTCACCGACGTCGGGACCGATGGCGGTCTCCTGATATCCCTGCAGTTCCTTGACGAAGGCCTCGACATTCGGACGATCCGCGGCGACACCGTATTTCTCGGCGATGACTTTGACGTTTTCGTCCGAGATGGCCGCAGGCTTGGCGGCTTCCGCAGGCTTGGCGGGAACGTTGAGCTTCATCCCGATGGAGAGCTTGTTGGGATTGGCGCCGATGGTCGCCTTGTTGAGGTCATAGATCTCCCTCCAGCGGTTGGCGTCACCGAGCTGCTCCTTGGCGATCTTGGAAAGGGAGTCGCCGGCCTTGACGGAATACGGCTCTGTCGGTTTCGCTGTTTCCGTCGGCTTCACTGTTTCCGTCGGCTTCGCTGTTTCCGCCGGCTTCCGTTCGGCGGTGGGGATGGCGGAATCTTCTTTACCCTGGGCGCGGGCCGCGGCCCTTTCGTCCTGCATGGCCTTGAGGCGGTCTGCCTGGGAAGCATCACGAGCTTGGCGGTTTTGCTCGGTGGCTTTGTTTTCGGCCATGGCGTTGACGCGATACATCATCATGTTGGCGGTGATCTGGTCGACGTACTCGTTGATGGCGGGTTTGCCGTCGTTCATGCTGTATTGCTGCTTGATGTTCTCGCGGGTTTTGAAGTCGACGATGGAGTTGGCGGTGTTCTCGTCATAGGTTCCGGTCGGCTCGACGGGGTAGCCCAGGGTCTTCAGGACCGACTGGAGCTGCTGGACGTCTTCGGGGGTTCCGGAGTCGGGGCCGATGGTGTTGCCGGGGTAGGTCGCGATCTCCCTCAGGAAGCTCTTGACGTTGTTCAGAGCGGGATCGAGGCTGTATTTCTGGGCGATCTGAGCGGCCTCCGCCGGGGTGAGCTTGTCGATGTCTTCGGGGCTCATGGTCTTGGCTTCTTCGGGGATGTTCTGGAGGCGGTTGGCGACCAGACCGGCGGTAAGAACGACCCTGGGGTGCTGGATGCCGAACTGGACCACGGCGGCGGGCAGCTTGAGGATATCGGCGACCGTCACCGAACTGAGGTGGCCCGCGACGTTCGCGACCTTGGAGGGAATTTGCCCGATGGTCTCGACGCCCTTGGACAGGACGCCCTTGACGGCATCTAGGCCCTTGCCCGCCAATTCTCCCGCCTTCTTGGCAACCGTGATGGGGGAGGCGATGATGTCGCCGACCGTCATGGTGCCGAGTTTCTGGGCGGCGTCCCCGATGTATTTGCCGGCGTCCTGGACGACGGTTTTGGGGGCTTTGACGATGTCGCCGACGGTCATTTTGCCGATCTTCTTGGCGCCGCTGGTCACGACGCTGGCAACTCCTTCGGTGGCCGAGGCGGCGAGGGCGGCCTTTTCTCCGGCCTTGATCCCCGAGGCGATCTTGGTGCCGTCGGCGAGGACCTTGGTGGTGCCCTGGGCGACCGTGGTGGCGGCGGCTCCGGAAAGGGAGACGGCATTGGCCATCTTCTGGGCCGCGACGGAGGAAGCGTCGATACCGAGGGTTTGGGCCGCCTTGGCGGCAGCCGCGGTCTTGGCCTGGGTGGCGGTCATTCCCGGCAGGTTCTTGGTGGAGGTATAGGCTTGCTTGGCGGCTTTCAGGGCCTTCTCGATGGCGGCCTGATCGGTGATGCCGAGCTTGGAAAGTTCCTTGGCAGCGGTCTTGGTGAGACCGGGCACGACGGAACCGGCCTTGGCGGCGACGTCGCCGACCTTGCCCGCGGCATTGGCGATTTCGGCCGCTTTCGAGGCGGCATTGGCGGCCTTGAAGGTATTGACCATCCCCGAGGCCTTGGAGGCGGTCTGAACCACCTGCAGGGCCTTGGCCCCTTCACCGGCTGCGGCGATCGCGCTGGCCCTGGTGAGGGTCTGGGCATATTCTGCCATCTTGGCCGCTTCGGCGGCTTTGCCGGCCTTGGCGAGCAGGTCCGCCTTGGCCTGGACCTTGGCGGCACCGTTGGTGAGGCGTCCCGCGTAATCGGCGCTCTTGGCCGAAGCGGCTGCGGCCGCCGCGGCGGCGGTGGTTCCGGCGGTCACGACGGAAGAACCCTTGCTTCCACCCTTGATGAAGTTGACGACCCCCTGGGTGGCACCCTTGGCGGCGCCCACCACCTGGCTCGGGGAAACGAACATGGAGCCGATCTCCACGATGCCGCGTCCCAGTGCCTTACCGGGATGGCCGGACTTCACGGCCTCCATGTAGGGATCGACGAAGGCATGGACCAGGGCCGAAGGGTGGGTGATGACGTAGCCCAGCCCCTTGATGGTCTGAATGGGATGAAGGACGGTGTTGACCAGGCCCTTTCCCATGTCTAGGATGGCTTCGCCGCCACCTACGAAAACGTCGCCGATGAAACCGAAGATGCCTCCGCCCGATTTCTTGACTTCCGCGGGGGCCTCGGGGGGCTTGGGAGTCTCCGGGAGCTTGTTGGTTTGGGGAGTGGTTGCCGGCTTGTTTACCGGCAGGCTGCCATTCACGTCCATGGTCGATCCCTCCTACTCAGGCAAGTGATGAGTAATGGGTTATCAGTCAGCAGTGAAAAAAACGCGGGACATTCCGATTTCGTTCTCCTCGCATTCCTGGCATTGCTACTTCTCACTCCTCCTATCGTTAATTTGTCGTCAAAACTTTCCTCTTTCCCGTTAAAGAGCCGTAAAAAGATCGACGTTTTTTCTCGCAAAGGCCTCCGGAAAACTCGAATCGAACGCCGAGCGCGAGGCTCAACGCTTTTTCGGGGGGGGTTGACAGGCGGGGCAGAGCCCGAAAATCTTGAATTGGACGTCGATGATCTCGAATTCGTATTTCCGGGCGATCTGCTGCCCCGTCTCGAAAAGCTTTCCCCCCAAGAACTCGATGGTCAAGCCGCAGGAGGTGCAGATGATGTGCTGGTGGGGAGACTCCTGGTTGGTGTTCAGCTCGTAATGCTTGTGGCCCTCGGCGAAATCCAGCTCGCGCAAAAGCCCCATCGAAGCGAGCAACTTGAGGGTTCGGTAGGCCGTGGCCAGGGAAATCTTCTCCTCCTCCAGCAGCCGTTGATACAGTTCCTCGGCGCTGAGGTGGGTCCCGACCGGGATTTCCGCGAAATAGCGAAGGATCCTCTCCCTCTGGGGGGTGAGGCGATAGCCGCGCTGGCGTAGGTCGTTTCGAAACGAAGGGTCCTTCGGAAAACTCATTTCAACCGATTTTCAGGTGCAGCTCGCGCAGCTGCTTGGCTTCGACTTCGCTGGGGGCGGCGACCATGACGTCGGTGGCCGACTGGGTCTTGGGGAAGGCGATCACCTCCCGGATGGAATCGCGCGAGAGCAAGAGCATCACCAGGCGATCGAGGCCGAGGGCGAGTCCGCCGTGCGGAGGCGTTCCGTATTCGAAGGCGTCGAGCAGAAAACCGAATTTTTGCTGGCGCTCTTCCGGAGTGAAGCCCATCAGGGCGAAGATCTTTTCCTGGATCTCGCGCTGGTAGATCCGCATGGAGCCGCCGCCCACCTCGGTGCCGTTGAGGACGATGTCGTAGGCCTGGGCGCGAACGGCGACGGGGTCCTGGTCCAAGAGCGACAAGTCCTCGAGCTTCGGCATGGTGAAGGCGTGGTGCTTGGCGTAGTAACGGGCGTCCCCCTCGTCGTACTCGAACATGGGGAAATCCGTCACCCAAAGCAGGTCGAAGCGATCGGCAGGGATCAATTTGAGGTCTTCAGCCATCTTGAGCCTGAGGCGCCCGAGAACCTCGGCAACCACCGCAGGCTTGTCGGCCGCGAAGAGCATGAGATCGCCAGGCTTCGCTAAACAGGCGTCGGTCAACATTCCGACCTCTTCTTGGGAAAGGTTCTTGACGACCGGGCCGCTGCTTTCACCGACTTTGATGTAGGCCAGTCCTTTGGCGCCAAATTTTTTGGCGAACTCGCCCAGGTCATCGAGCTGCTTGCGGGAATAAACGCCGCCGCCGGGGACGTTGATGGCCTTGACCTGGGCAGCCTCGGCGAAGACCTTGAAATTGGTCTTTTGGGCGATCTCGGTCAAATCGACCAACTCGAGGCCGAAGCGGGTGTCGGGGCGATCGCAACCGTAGCGATCCATCGACTCCTGATAGGTCAATCGGGGGATCGGGGAATCAATCTTGACGCCTCGAATCGACTCGATCAGCATGGCCATCATTTTTTCGACCAGCTCCATCACCTTCTCCTGGCTGAGGAAGGAGGTCTCCAGGTCTATCTGGGTGAATTCGGGTTGGCGATCCGCCCTCAGGTCCTCGTCGCGGAAGCAGCGGGCGATCTGAAAATAGCGATCGAAACCGGAGACCATCAAAAGCTGCTTGAACAGCTGGGGGGATTGCGGCAGGGCGTAGAACTCGCCGGGATGGACCCTGGACGGCACCAAGTAATCGCGCGCCCCCTCCGGGGTGCTCTTGCCCAGGATGGGGGTCTCGATCTCGAGGAAACCGTTCTCGTCCAGGTAGTCGCGCACCAGCTTGGTGACGCGGTGGCGAACCATGAGGGACTCCTGCATGGAGGGGTTGCGGAGATCCAGATAGCGATATTTCAGGCGCAGCAACTCATCGGTCAGGTTTTCCCCGATGGGGAAGGGCGAGGGCTTGGCGGGATTGAAGATGGTGAGGCGATCGGCATAGACCTCGATCTCGCCGGTCGCGAGCTTGGGGTTGGCCATGCCTTCCGAGCGCGGGCGCACCTTTCCGGTCACCCCGATCACGAATTCGGAGCGCAGCTTCTCGGCCAGGGCATGGGTCTCGGCGCAGTGCTCGGGGTTGAAGACCACCTGGACCAGGCCGGTGCGATCGCGCAGGTCGATGAAGATGACTCCGCCGTGGTCCCTGCGGGAATGGACCCAGCCGAAAAGCGTGACCTCTTGCCCGACCTCTCCGAGGCGCAGGGTTCCATCGTAATGGGTACGGCTGCCGAGTTGGATGCAGGGAGAGGCGGTTGCGGTCAAAGGGTTCCTCCTAAATCGGTTATGGCAAAGGCGACGGCTTTATCTCTGAGTTGCTGCTATAATTTTACTATTAATATCGACCTGAAATCGAGATCGAGGAGGATTTTCCCAGTGGAAACGACCGTCAACCGCACAGAAACCACCATCCGCCACCTCGGCGAATTCGTCGGACAAGAGGTCACGCTGAAGGGCTGGCTTTACTCGAAGCGTTCCAGCGGCAAGATCCGCTTCCTGCTCATGCGCGACGGAAGCGGGATCGTCCAGTGCGTGGCCGTCAAAAACGAGCTTTCCCCCGAAGCCTGGGAAGCGGCCGACAAGCTGACCCAGGAATCTTCCTTGATCCTTTCGGGGAAGGTCCGCGAGGATTCCCGCTCCCCCGGCGGCTTCGAACTGAGCGTCACCGACGTCGAGGCGATCTCGATCGCCCCTGAATACCCCATCTCCCCCAAGGAGCACGGAGTGGACTTCCTCATGAACCACCGCCATCTCTGGCTGCGTTCCCGCCGCCAGCAGGCGATCATGAAGATCCGCCACACCATCGTCAAGGCCATGCGGGACTTCATGGACGATCATGAGTTCACCCTGATCGACACCCCCATCCTGACCCCGGCCGCCTGCGAAGGGACCACCAACCTTTTCGAGACCGACTACTTCGGGGAAAAAGCCTTCCTGGCCCAGAGCGGCCAACTTTACCTCGAAGCGGCCGCCATGGCCTTCGGGAAGGCCTACTGCTTCGGCCCCACCTTCCGCGCCGNNGCCACCTCATGGAGTTCTGGATGATGGAAGCCGAGATGGCCTTCGCCGACTACAAAGACAACATGGACGTACAGGAGCAGCTGGTTTCCTTCATCGTCCAGACCGTCCTCGCCAAGCACAAGCCCGAACTGGAACTGCTCGAAAGGGACCTTTCCAAGCTCGAGAACATCAAGGCCCCCTTCCCCAGGATCACCTACGACGAGGCCGTCCAGATCCTCGTGAACGAGGGAGTCGAGTTCGAGTGGGGCAACGACCTCGGCGGCGGGGACGAAACCATCCTGGCCAACAAGTTCGATCGGCCGGTCTTCGTCACCCACTACCCCACCAAGGTCAAGGCCTTCTATATGAAGCGCGACCCGAAAAGGCCCGAAGTCGTCCTTTGCTCCGACCTGCTCGCCCCCGAGGGCTACGGTGAAGTCATCGGCGCCAGCCAGCGCAACGAGGACTACGACGAACTCGCCAAACTGATGGAAGAACACGGCATGCCGCGCGAAGCCTACGAATGGTTCCTCGATCTCAGGAAATACGGCTCGGTGCCCCACAGCGGCTTCGGGATCGGCCTGGAAAGGACCGTCGCCTGGATCTGCGGCCTCGATCACGTCCGCGAGACCATCCCCTTCGCCCGCATGCTCACGAGGATCTACCCCTAAAACGAAGAAAGATCGCATCTTTAAA
>DOBT01000180.1 GCA_003503675.1 Cyanobacteria bacterium UBA8530
CTTATCCCGATCGCACCCGTATCCGTCAAGCATCAGGTGAGGTCCAAACATCTCAACAAGTCCCTCCTTCCGGTCTCGCAAGGGCCTCGGACTTCTATAAAAAGCCAGGGGCGATAAAACTCAATAGGGGTTAATTATATACCGAATTCGAGAAAAGACAAGTTCTTTACCGAATTCTTAACATAGACCTGAAAAGGGCNNTTTTCTCGGGTATGCTCTGTTTTTCTCGCGAATGCTCCCGCTGAAATGAGAATTTAATCTTTCTCTAAAGCGTGGCGCGGAAAAGGCGGAACATTTCGCTCAGGTTGTACTGGTTTAGAAGGACCTGGGCATACTGGGCGGCCAGGAAGGGGTTGCGGCGCGCGATCCAGGCCAGGGGGACTTTCAGTGAACGCTCGTTCAACAGCCCGCCCCAGGTGACCAGGAAGTTGAGCAGGAGGTGGAAAGGGGTGTACTGGATCATCAGGCGCACCTCGAGGGTGGGGAACTTTCGAAAGAAGATCACCGCCGTGCGGCCCCGCTCTTCCTCCTGTCGGCGCAACTTCGGGAGGTCCTCGATCTGGANNATCGGATGCCAGTGGAAGCCGATGGCCTTCCTGGAGCGGATGATGCGGCAGCCGATTCCCTTCAGACGCAGCCCCAGTTCGAGGTCCTCCCAGCCGTACTCCACGAAGGAAGGATCGAAAGAGCCCACGGAAAGCAGGTCCTCGCGCTTGATGGAAACGTTGTTGGTGGCGAAGAAGGCCGCCGAGAAGTCGAACACGGTGGGCTTGCGGGAAAGCTTCTCGAAGTCGTGGACGTTGAGGGCCAGCCCCTGACAGAAGGCCTTCCCCCCGGGGTTCTTTTCCAAAAACCTCCTGTGCGCTTCCATGTGGGTGGCCAGAAAGGTGGGGGTGACCACCACGTCGGAGTCCAGGAAAAGGACGTACTCCCCGCGCGCTTCCCTTATCCCGACGTTGCGGGCGATCGAGCGTCCCGAGTTTTCTATCCTGACGGAGCGGAAAAGGGCGGGGTGAGACTGTTCCATCTTTTGGAGCACCATCGGGGTTTCATCTTGGGAGCCGTCGTCGACCACCAGGACCTCGTAGTCCCCGAAGGTCTGGGAGACCAGGGAATCGAGCGTTTTTGAAAGAATGGGGGCGCGGTTGAAGGTGGCAATCACCACGGACAGCATCATTTTAGGCTTCTCCGGTTCTCGAGGGCTTTCGTTCAGTTTAGCAAACCTAGGCTTCCTTCGCCAAGGGCAGGGTGAACCTGAATAGACTGCCCTTTCCCGGTTCGCTCTCGACCTCCACTTGCCCCCCGTGGGATTCCACCAGGCTCTTGGTGATGGCGAGGCCCAGCCCCGCGCCCTTTTCCCCGCCTCCCGGCACGCGATAGAACTTCTCGAACATGTGGGGGAGGTCTTCCGGATCGATCCCCTTCCCGGTGTCCTCGACCTCGGTGACCGCGAAGCCGTCCTCCTGCCTCACCCGGACCTCGATCCGTCCCCCCTCCTTGGTGAACTTGATGGCGTTGGATAGCAGGTTGTTCATGGCCTGGACCACCCGGTCCGGGTCGGCATCGACCAAGAGCCCGGGGGGGAGGTCCTCGACGAGTTCGAGTTTCTTCTTTTCCGCCAAGGGAGCCATTCCCTCCACCGCCAGATGAACGGTCTCCGGGTAGTCGATGGTTTGCCGGCTGAGGCGAAACTTGCCGGCCTCCATCCGGGCGAAGTCCAACAGCTCGTCGAGCAGCTTGGTCATCCGGTCGGAGGCCGCCAGGACGTTGCGGGCGAAGTCCTTCTGTTGGGCGTTGAGCGCGCTTTCTTCCAGAAACTCGGCATAGCCGACGATCGAGGTCAGGGGGATGCGCAGGTCGTGGGAAACGATGTTGAGGAAGTCCCCCCGCATCTTGTCCAGGTGCTGCAGCTCTTCGACGGTGTTGTTGAGCTGCTGGTTGGAAAGCCTCAGTTCGGCCGCCTGGGCCGAAAGGTCCTTGGTGCGCTCTTCCACCCTCTTCTCGAGCTCGTCCTTGAGGAGGCGGATCTCCTTGAACCGGTTCTCGAGTTCTCCGGCCATGCGGTTGATGCTCTCCGCCAGGATCCCGAGTTCGTCCTTTCTCTTTACCGGGATGCGGATGTTCAGCCTTCCCTTGGCCAGTTCGTTTGCCAATCCGGTGAGCTGGAGAATGGGGCTCGCGAGGGCCTGTGAGGCCCTTATGGCGATGAGGAAGGCCAGCAGAAGGGCGAGCAGGGAAAGGAGAAGGGTGTCGAAAAGCCAGGCTTTCAGGGGCAACATAACGTTCAGGGAAGGCATCGAGGTGGCGAGCGCCCAACCGGAGCGCGGTATGAAGGCGTAGGCCCCCATGCGCTCCCCCCTGACCAGCGGGGAAGTGTATTTCCCCGCGAAACCCGACTTGCCCGACAGCGCCAGCTTGACCGGCGTTAGTTCCGCCAGGTTCACGAAGCGCTGGACGTTGCTCCATTCCGGGTGGAGGAGCAGGGTTCCGTTCCGATCGGTGAGCAGGACCTCTCCCTGCCCGCTCTTGCTCAACTGTTGGTGCAGGGCCTTGAAGTTGAAGCTCTGGTAGAGGACCCCGCGGTGGATTCTTCCGTTCTTTCGGTAGTTGAAGGGAATGGCGATGGCGACGGTGGGTTGTTTCGTCACCAGGCCCAAATAGGCGTCGGAAATGAAGACCTTTCCTTTGAGGGCTTCCCTGAAGTAGTCGCGTTCGGCCAGGGAAAGCCCCTTGTTGAAGGGATTCGAGGAAGCGAATAGAATTCCCTTCTCGTCGATGGCCCCGAAATTGAGGACCAGGGGACGGGAGGGTAATTGGCTGGCCAGGAAGTCGTTGGCCTCCTCTTCGCGGTCGGGGGAGAGCACCGGATTGGTCTTGAAGGCGTTCAAAGTGGCGATCGCCCGGTCGAATTCGATTTCGACGTAGGCGCGGGCCAGTTCGACGATTTGGAGGTTGACGGAAACGAAGCGGTTCTGGATGGTGGCGCGTTCGGCGAAGCGGCGAGCGAGGAAGGATCCCCCCATGATGAGGACGATCATCAGGCCCACCAGGAAATGACTGCTGAACAGCCAGCGGCGAATGCTCTTCAAGGAAACCTCGTGCTTCGTATAATTTAAAGTACATTTTGGCTCAAAAATGCCCGTCTGGCAAGCGTTCGGATTTGACAGCGGTCCCTCGGTTGTGGTATTTTTCTTTGCTGAAGCGGCTCTTTTATTTTTGTCGCTGTCAAGGACTGGCTAAGGGAAAGGAAAGCGAGATGCGCGTCATCATAACGCTGGCCTGCACGGGGTGCAAGCGCCGCAACTACGTCACCTACAAAAACAAGAAGAACGATCCCGATCGGCTCGAACTGAAGAAATACTGCCGTTTCTGCCGGACCCAGAAACCTCACCGGGAAACCAAGTAGGTTTCTTTCGGCACCTCGCGCGGCCTTAGTTCAGCCTGGTAGAACGGCGGTCTCCAAAACCGCATGTCGTGGGTTCAAATCCTACAGGCCGCGCCATTTTTTTTTCGCCGCGCAACGTTAAGGTTAGGAAGTGGAGACCTTTGAACGAGTTTAATAAGCCCCCCGCCGAGGAGGAGAAAGACCAGGCCCTGGCCTTGACGGGATTCTCCTTGCCAGGATGGCTCAAGCTGGGAGGGTGGTACGCCAAGTCCCGCGTCTTCCTGGCTGACGTCAACAGCGAGTTCAAGAAGGTTTCCTGGCCTAACCGCCGGCAGGTCATCACCGAGACCGCGGTCGTGTTGTTGGTGGTCACCATCCTCACCTTCCTGGTTTTGTTCCTGGACAGGGTGTTCACCTATTTTGCCAACTTGGTGTTGGTCTAGCAGTGGGAGATCGATGAGTAGAAAGTGGTACGTCGTTCATACCTACTCCGGGTATGAGGACAAGGTCAAAGACAATCTGGTGCGCCGCGTAGAGTCCATGGGGATGTCCGAGCGTATCTTTCACGTCGAGGTCCCCGAAGAGACCGTCGTCGAGATCAAGGACGGCAAGCGCGTCGAGAAGCCCCGCAAGGTCTTTCCCGGCTACGTCCTGGTCGAGATGGACATGGACGAGGACTCCTGGCTGGTGGTGCGCAACACCCCCGGCGTGACGAGCTTCGTCGGGTCCAAGGAGCGACCGACCCCCTTGTTGGATCGCGAGGTCCGCAAGATCTTCAAGAGAGCCGCCGCCAAGGCCCGGGTTCAGATCGACCTGCATGTCGGCGAGCACGTCAAGGTCATCGGCGGCCCCTTCGCCGATTTCTCCGGGGAGATCATCGAGATCAACCCCGAAAAGGGAAAACTCAAGGTTTCCGTCTCCATTTTCGGCCGCGCCACGCCCGTGGAGCTGGAATTTGCCCAGGTTGCTAAGGTATAATAAAGAGAAGAGCTTCATTTCAATTCAAAGGAGGTGAAACAGAGTGGCAAAGAAAGTTACAGCCCTAATCAAGCTGCAGATCCCCGCCGGCAAGGCCAATCCCGCGCCCCCCATCGGTCCCGCGCTCGGCCAACACGGCGTCAACATCATGCAGTTCTGCAAGGACTACAACTCCCAGACTTCGGACAAGGTCGGAACCATCATCCCGGTCGAGATCACGGTATTCGAGGATCGTTCCTTTTCCTTCAAGCTGAAGACCCCCCCCACCTCGGTCCTTTTGATCAAGGCGGCCAACATCGCGAAGGGTTCCGCGACCCCCAATTCGGCCAAGGTCGGTTCGGTGACCCCCGCCCAAGTCAGTGAAATCGCCAGCGCCAAGATGGTCGACCTCAACGCGACCAGCATCGAAGCCGCGGAGAGCATGGTTCGGGGGACCGCCCGTTCCATGGGAATCACCATCGCAGAGTAAACAACATCGTTTGTTGGTGGCAGGGCGCACGCCCGAATGACCACCGGAGGAAAAATGCCCAAAATCAGTAAGCGAGAGAAAGCCATCCTGGACAAGGTAGACCTTCGTAAGGCCTATCCCCCCATCGAAGCCTTGCAACTCTCGAAAGAAAACGCCACCGCCAAGTTCGACGAGACCATCGAGGCCTCCCTGCGCCTCGGGATCAACGTCAAGCACGCCGATCAACAGGTCCGCACCACCGTCATCCTCCCCGCCGGCACCGGTAAGACGGTCAGGGTCGGGGTCATCGCCAAGGGCGAAAAGGTGAAGGAAGCGGAAGAAGCCGGCGCCGACGTCGTCGGTTCCGAAGACCTCATCCCCCGCATCCAGGAAGGCTTCATGGATTTCGACATCCTGATTGCCACCCCGGACATCATGGGCGCCCTGGGTAAACTGGGTAAGATCCTCGGTCCCCGCGGCCTCATGCCCAGCCCCAAGGCCGGCACCGTCACCTTCGACATCGCCCGCGCCGTCAAGGAATTCAAGGCCGGTAAGGTCGAATTCCGTGCCGACAAGCAAGGTATCGTCCACGTTCCCATCGGCAAGGCCTCCTTCGGCGTCGATAGCCTGAAGCAGAACTTTGCCGCCCTCGTCGACGGTATCAACAAGGCGAAACCCGCCGCTGCGAAGGGTACCTACATCCGGAGCGTATTCATTTCCTCGACCATGGGCCCCGGCTTCAAGGTCGATCCGATGAAGCTTCCCGATCTGGGCGCCTCCAGCGCCGAATAAAATAGAAGATCCGACCGAAGACAGCAGGTTTTTCTAATGGGCCAGGCCCACCTGCCGAGGTTGCAGATAAGTCGCTCGATAATCGAGGGGCCGCTGCAATCGCGCAGCGGTCCCTTAAAGATCTAGGAAACTTGACAATACAAGGAGGTGAAAATAGTGCCGACGAAACTACAGAAAAACGAGTCCGTCTCGCAGCTCAAGGAGCAATTCGGCAAGGCCCAGGTCGCCATCGTGACCGATTACCGGGGTCTTACCGTCGCCGAGATAACCGACCTGCGCCGCCGCCTCCAGAAGGTGGGGGGTGACTTCACGGTCGCCAAGAACACCCTCATCCGTCTGGTCGCCAAGGAAACCGAATGGCAGGACCTGGATAGCCTTCTCAAAGGCCCCACCGCCCTCGCCATCGGCTACGACGATCCCGTCGCCGCCGCCAAGGTGATCTCCGACTTCCAGAAGGAAAAGCGCAAGGTCAAGATCCAGGTGCGCGGAGGCGTCATGCAGGGTCGCCAGATGGATGCCCAGGGCGTTCAACTGCTCGCCGAAACCCCGCCGCGCGAGGTTCTCCTCAGCCGCTTGATGGGGTCCATGCTTTCCCCCGCCACCGGCCTGGTCGTTGCCCTCTCCGGAGTCGCTCGCAACCTGGTCTATGCCCTCGAAGCCGTCCGCAAGCAAAAGGAAGAAGCGGGAGACAACGTCACGGAAAGCACCGTTTCCGATGAGGTCGCTTCCGAGCAAGTCGCTTTCGGCGAAGCCGTAACCGACGACGTCCCTTCATAAGCCGTCTTTTTAAAGGAGAAAGAAGAAATGCCCACCATTACCAACGATGAAATCCTGAGCGCCATCGAGTCGAAGACCCTCCTCGAAGTGGCCGAACTGGTCAAGATGATGGAAGAAAAGTTCGGCGTCTCGTCCGCCGCCCCCATGGCCGCTCCCGTAGCCGCCGCCGCTGCCGCCCCCACCGAAGAGAAGACCGAGTTCGACGTCGTCCTCACCAGCGCCGGCGAAAAGAAGATCCAGGTCCTCAAGGTCGTCCGCGAGCTGACCGGTCTCGGCCTCAAGGAAGCCAAGGACCTCGTCGACAACCCTCCCAAGGCCGTCAAAGAGAAGGTCAAGAAGGAAGAAGCCGAACAGATCAAGGCCAAGCTCGAAGCCGAAGGCGCCAAGATCGAAATCAAGTAGCTTCCATCCCGGGATCGAAAAAGGGAGCGCTCGCAAGGGCGCTCCCTTTTTCTTTGGCCCGAAGAGCAACGATCAGGGCCTTTCGACCTGTATTTTTCCCTTCGCCTGCCTTATAATCATCCCTATGATGAGGAAAATTGCAAACTGTCTGTTCGCTTCGGCGCTGGTTCCCTTCCTGAACGCCCCCCTTTCCGCCGCCACCGACCCTTTTTGGCCGCGGCTCGAGGACATGGTCGAACGCTCAGCCTATCCCCTCGCTCTCTATGAAATAAACCATGCCGCTCGGCCGGATGCCGAGAAGACACACCTGGATTACCTTCGGGGGTACTGCCTCCGCCGGATGGGCCAGGACCCCGAGAAGGCCTTGAACGGGATCCCTCGCAGCAGCGTGTGGTTTCTTCCCGCCCGCATCGAACTCTCGGAAGCCTATCTTTCTTCGGGGAAAACCGAAAAGGCCGCCGAGACCATGGCCCTCGCCGTCTCGATGGAACCCCTCGACGAACGCGTCGAGAGACTGGCCGATCTCTACTTCGTTCTCGGAAAGTACGAGAAGGCGGCGGAATGCTACGAGAAGCTCTCGAAAAGGAAGCCCGCCTTCCTTTACTCCCTCGCCTGGTGCCATACCCGCCTGGGGAACTACCCCAAGGCCATGGCGACCTGGCAGACCGCCATCTCCCGGCTTCCCCAACATCCCATGAGCCAGGAGGCCCGCCTCTGCCTCGCCAACTCCTTCCTGCAACTCGGACGCCCCCTGAAGGCCTCGGAGCAATTCCGCTTCGCCCGTGAACTGGACCGCGCCGAATTCCTCGCCGCCGAAGGCCTCATGGGCGACGGCAAGAACGACCTCGCGATCGCCCACTACCGCCTGGTGAAAGGCCCTTTCGAGGAAGCCGCCCTTTATGGCCTTTCCTTCAGCCTGGGACAACAAGGCCGACTCGAGGAAGCGAAGAAGAGCTTTCGAACCGCCATCAATCGCTTCCCCAAGGGAAAACTGCTTTCCGAAAGCTTCTACTCCCTGGGACGTATCCTCGAATTGCAGGGACTCTCGGAAGAAGCCCGTGCGGCTTACGAAAAATCGATCGACGCCGACCAGGGAGCCACGGAAAGAAGCACCTATCGCCTGGTCGCTCTGTTGTTCAACAAGGGGAAAAACGAGGAGACCATCCTTTGGGCCCGAAAGCTCGAAAAGGAATTCCCCAAGAGCGAATGGCTTCCCCCCGCCCTCTGGGCCATGGGCGAGAGCGCCTTCGCCTTGTCCGACTACCCCCAGGCCATCGCTGCCTACGACAAACTGGTTGCTTCGGAAAACCTGGGTTTCCTCAAGAACCGCGGCGAGGAGATCAAGTACCGGCTGGGAATCGCCTATTTGAGGAATGGCAAGTTCGAGAAGGCCATCGAATACCTGCTCGGGTGCCAGGCCAACTACGCCGAGGACGCCCTCTTCTGGAGGGCGGAAGCCACCTATCGCCTAGGGAAAAGCGCTCAGGCCCTCTGGAGCGAATACCTCAAACGCTATCCACGCGGAAGCCATCGCTTCGAGGCCCAGTACGGTCTCGCCTGGGGCTACTACCGCCAGTCCATGCTTCCCGAAGCGGCCAATCGTTTCAAGCTGGCCGCCGAGGGCCTCTCGGACCCGAAGCTTAAGCGCGACGCCCTCAACCGCTGGGGTTCCCTCATGGCGCAACTGGGCAACTGGAGTGAGGCCAAGGAGGCCTTCGATCGCGTCGAGAAGGCGGATCCCTCGGATCCCGGCAACCGCTTCCAAAAGGCCCTCTGCGCCTACCGCCTCGGCCAGCTCGACGACGCCGGGATGATGCTGGAATCTTTCGTCTCGACCAACCCTTCCGCCCCCCAGAACAAGGAGGCCCGCTCCCTGATCGGCCAGATCAAGATGAAACAGGGGCGCTTCGACGAGGCCGCCGCGATCTTCGAAACCCTCTCCCACGACCCAGCCCTCTCGCAAGAAGAGCGCTTCGAACACACCTTCAAGCTGGCGGCCTGCTACCAGAATTCCGGCAAGGCCAAGGCGGCTTCCGAGGTTTATTCCTCTCTCATGAAGGAGCCTGACTTGTCCAGGGACCTCCAGGGAGAGCTGAAGGGGCTCATGGCCAGGGCCAATCTCCAATCGGGCGACCTGGACTCGGCCCGCCTCCTCGCGGAAGAGGATGCCACCGCTTCCCTCTGGGCGCCGGAGACCCTCGACGAGGTTTCGAAGAAGTATTTCGAGAAGAAGGATTTTTCCGGGGCCTCGAAGACCCTGCTCGCCATGAAAAACCGCACTCCCGAACAGGATCTCCTGCTCGCCCATTCCTTCCTTTCGCTGGGCGACGCCACCAAATCGATCCCGCTGCTGCGGGAGCTCTCGCTGAAGAAAAACTCCCTGCAAAGGACCGTTCTCTTCGAGCTGAACAAGGTTCAAAGGGAAGATGGAAGGTTCAAGGAGGCTTTGATCTCCTTCGGGCGCCTTTCCACGCTTTTCCCCGGCAAGGAATCCGTCCAGGCCGGCATGGACCTGGCCCGGGCCTCACGCGATCGCAAGGAGCCCGCCGTCGCCCGGGAGGTCTACAAGGCCGTCGCCCAGGGGCAAGCGAAGACCCCCGTGGGGAGAGCCGCCTGCTTCGCCCTGGGTGAGCTGGCGATCGAGGCCCATGACTACCGGGAGGCGGCCATCGCCTTCCGCCGCGCCGAAACGGCCAGCCCTCCCCATTCCGGCCTCGCCGCCCAGGCCTCCTACTGGCTGGGCTACACCCTGGTCGCCGACCGCCGCTTCGAGGACGCCATAGCCGAGCTCGCCCGCCTCAAGCCCGATGGCTTCAATAAAGAAGAGATCAAGACCTGGCTGCCGCTGGCCTGGCTGAAACAGGGAGAGGCCTACGAGAACCTCCGGCGCTTCAGCGATGCCGAGAAGATCTACAAGAAGGTGCTCGTCCAGGGTGAGGAGAGCGAGCGTCGGGAAGCCAAGAAACGCCTCGATTGGATTGCGAAAAACATCAAGAAGGGGAGCAAAAAGTGAGAGGAAAATGGTTTTTACTTCCGATCCTGCTCTTTTCGATGCCGGCCTTCGCCGAGGACAAGCTCCCCGTCGACCTGCCCAACGTGGTGGTCACCGGCAAGGGCGCGACCCCGGTATGGGGGACGGGCGGCGAGAAAATCAACCTGCGCCCCGAACTGCGCCCCGAAATCAACNNCGGCCGAAATGGTCCCCCAGACCTCGCTGCAGGCGACCCCTTCGATCCGGGTCGAGCCGGAAAAACTCTCCCTCCCCGGCGACGATCGCGCGGAGTTCTGGCTCGGAGCCGGCAACGGTTTGGATTTGGGCGGTTATTTCGCCCGCCGTTCCGGAGATCTGTTCGGCTTGCTCAAGTCCGAAGCGAAGATAACCTCCGGCTGGTCGGATTTCTCGCTCGACGGAACCCTCGATTTCGCCGGAAAACCTTTGACGGCACGCTTTCTCTCCCAAAGCGAGAAAAGCGACAACCGGACCCTCGGTGAAATGAAGGGCGCCTGGACTCAGCCCCAGATGCGCGCCGATGCCTTCGTTTCCTCCGGCAAGGTCCTTTCCGAGAACCTCTGGGAATTCGGAGGGGTCTGGGGCTGGAAGCCCCAACTTTCCTCCCCGGATCACCAGCCTTCCCTGCGCGTCGGCCTCGGCCGCCAGGGAACGAATACTCGCAGCGACTTCCTTGTTTCATTGAATGCCGGCGATACCTGGCACCTTTCTCCCCACTGGTCCCTCGACGCCGCACTCGAAACGGGAAGCCAAAAAAGCCAGTTCTTCCTGAACCCCAAGATCGGGGCGGAATGGCGCCCCACCGAATCCTCCAATCTGGCCCTTTCACTCGGCAGCCAAATATTTGCTCCTTCCTTCGAAGAGCTTTATTTGAGCCGACAGTGGGCCCGGGCGAACCCGGACCTGTTGCCCGAAAGAAGGCCGGTGGTCCTGGAATTGGCGGGTGGAACCCTTCTTGACAAGCTTGACAAAGAGGTTTATTTCAACGGCCTCCTGCGCTATTCCAGGAGCAACGGTTCGATCCTTCCTCAACTCTCGGGCAACTACTGGCTGCCTCAGAATCTCGCCGATTCCCAGGATCGCTTCGAAGGGCAGGGGGTCTTGCAGTTCGTCGGCTTGGAGCAGTCGAACAATGTTTTTTACCGGATCGCGACCCTGAATCCCGTCGGGGAGGCCTCCCAGCAGGTGGGGGCGAGCCGTCAGGGGCGCTGGGAAGGCTTCCGGTACGAGGCCGGAACTTCTTTGCGCTGGCAGCAACTGGGCTCCTTCCAGACCGGGAGCGGTCAGCAAGCCGGTTGGCAGTGGCTAGTCAACTGCCAGGTCGCTCGGCCCCTCGATTCCACCTGGCTGCTCTACCTCTCCGCCAGCGACCTCCCCATTTTCTCCAAACAGCCCGCGAACAACTACTTCACCCCTCTCTCCCTCTTGGCGATCGGCGTGAAGGCGGTTTTTTGAGTGATGTCCGAACGTTTCGAACGCCCCTTCCTGCTCTCCTTCACCCTCCATGCCCTGCTGCTGTTGCTCTTTCTCGCCGCCCCGGTTCTGAAAGAGCCCCCGCCGCTGCCTCCGATGGAGATCACCATGGTGGAGGGGCCGGTCGGGGACGGCGGCAGCGGCGAGAAGTTCCGCCCCAAAAAAACCGTCCTGGCCGCCCCGCAGATGGCTCGAGCGCCCCGCCGCTCCGCCGACCTGAATATTCCGCGCTCCCGCGTGAAAAAAATTTCGAAGGAAGCCCCGGTGGCCCCCAGGGAAGAAGCCGTCGATATTCAGGCGGCTTTGAGGGAGCGGCTGAAGAGCGCCCACCAGGAGGAGGCGGCACGCGCCTCCCAGATCGGCCTCACCCAGAGCGGAGCCAAGGAAGGAAACCCGGATAGCCAGGGCAGCACCAAGGGTGCGGACCCGGGAGTCGGGGCCGTTTCGGGCGACGGGACCGGCATGTCCGGTCAATTGGCAGCCCGCGGCATCACCCGAAAGGTCCTGCCCTCCTACCCCGACTGGGCCGAGAAGAAGTGGGTCGAAGGCGACGTTCGGCTGAGACTCTGGGTCGGCCCCGAGGGAGAGGTGCTCAAGGTCGCCGTGATCGGCTACTCGGGAACCCGCGATTTCGACCAGAGGGCCGTTTCGGCCTTGAAGCAGTGGCGCTTCACCCCTCTAAGTGCCTCCGACGGAGAGCAGACCGGCGAGATCACCATTCAATACCGCCTGGGACAGTGAGCCGGGGGAAGAACCCCCGATGGGGCACCGGTGTTTCCGTCACGGGAAAGCCTCCACGCTCGAGCATGGAGGCTTTCCTGTGACGCTTGAACTTCCGTGTTATTAATTTTTTACCAGGGGATATAGTTCGACTTGGGTGACTTTTTTAACGAGATCTTTCAATTCCCCTATTTCGGCGCCATCGCTGAGGCCGGAAACACGCACCGATAAGGAGCGGGTGATGGGGTCTCCCTGTTTTTCTTCGACGGTCTTGCAGGTGACATTGTATTTCAAGGTGGGTTGTTGCTTGCTCAAGACGTATAGCATCGATAGGATGGCGGACCTGTCGATTCTGACAACGGAAGCCCCGTAAGAGGCGTTGAGCAACTGGAATGCAGGATCTATTCCAGCAACTGCATTGGTCACTACCGGATTTTGCTGTATCCTGGCGATGTCGTTGACAGTTTTCTTCAGTTCTGCGGCAGCGTCATCGCCGATACCGGAAACATGCACGGATAAGGAGCGAGTGATGGGGTCTCCCTGTTTTTCTTCGACGGTCTTGCAAGTGACATTGTATTTCAAGGTGGGCTGCTGCTTGCTCAAGACGTACAGCATCGATAGGATGGAGGACCTGAATTCCGCGATGGGAGTGGCGCCGGCGGACATGTTGAGCAATTCGTAGCCGGCATCGCCTCCATCAGGTGAATTGGTTACGATAGGGAACTTTTTGGTATAAGAGATCTTCTCGACGATGCCCTTCAAATCGGCGTAATCCGCGTCATCGAGGCCGGAAGCTCGCACATTCAAAGACCGGGTTGTTACCATCCCCATCTTTTTCTCGAGGGTATTGCAGGTTATGCTGTATTTCAATGCTGCATTTTGCTTGCTCAAAAGAAACAACATGGAAAGGATGTTTTCTCTAGTGTATTTGATAGGGGTGCCCCCGCTGGAGGGGATATTGAGAAGGATGTTGTCGGCACTCTTGGCAGAGATGCTGTTGGTGATATTAGAATTAAGCATTACTTGCGGTTGCACTCCGCATCCAGAAACGGTTGCCATTAAAGCCAGAGTATAGGCAGCCATCTTGAGATGATCTATCATCGGTCAGTTCCCTTCTAAATATCTCGTCCTAACAATATGGTTATGTCCAAAGCTGAAGGGATATTTCTTATATTGGAATTAAGTGATATTTAAGCTTAGTTTGTGTAAGGCGACGGATTGCCAAAGTAACTGAAAACGATAGGCCCGGCCCGCATTATTTGTTACTCAATCGACCGAGTTGCGTTGCCGAGAAAGCCCCCTTCTTCACTTGGGGAAGATCCGATCCAGGCCGGTGATGGCGGCTATCAACCCTTTGCTGATGCCCCGGATCACCCAGAGGATCCCCCTTCCGGGCAAGGAGAAGAGGATGTCGAGCATCTTTCCGACCTTCTCGACCTGGGCGATTCCCCCGTCCACCGCCGAGCCGGCGGCGTTGAAGCCGTTGGCCACGGTTCTCTTCACCTTCTTGGAGCCCTGGTTGATGGCCGAGCCCCGGAAGGTCGCCTTTACCTGAAAGATCGACTTCTCCATCTCTTTCCAGAAATCGACCTCGCTGGGACGGTTGGCGATCTCTCTGGCTTTGGGAAGGGCCGCGTCGAAGGTCTTCTGGATCTGGTCGAGCACGGAGGGAGAGGCGTTCTTGATGTTGGTTTGGAGGTAGAGGATGTGGCCCCGGCTCGCGGGCCCGTCCAGGTAGGTGGCCATGATTCCGGCCGCCGCTCCGTCGTCCCTGGGGAAATAGATCAGCGCCGTTTGATCCAGGATGCGCACCATCCCGTACATCTTCTCGCAGGCCTCGATCAGGTTCTTGGGGATGAGTTCCCGGAAGACCGGCTCGAATTCGGCGCCGATNNTCCGCGCCGACCGGGCGAATGACGACGGTGGCCGGGTCGTTGATGCCTTGCTTGGGAAGCTTCATGAGCTTGGTGTATTGCCCCAGGGGGGTCTGGAACATGTCCTTGGCGAAGCCCGCCCGCCACATGATGCCCTGGACGGTGAAGGTGAGGGAGCGGGACCTTTTGGCTGCCTTCTCGATGACCAGGGCATCGGCCGACCCTGCGTCCGCCAGCATCTTGGTCGCCTTCGCCGAGGCGGTGGGCCGACTGAGGCGATCGAAGGCCGCCTTGACATAGGGGTCGCCGGGCGCCACTTTCATGTCGACCATGTCGTCGGGCGAGATGCTCGACAAGGGAATGGTCGGTTTGACGAACCTCGGTGCCAGGGGATCCGAGGGGGCTCTCGAATTTTTTTGGCTTTGCGGGTTGCTTTGATTGCTAGGGTTGTTTGGGGTCTGTGGTGTCTTGCCCATGTTTCCCCCTAAAGTTCTTCATCGGAACTCCGGATCAACCGTTCTGCTTGAGGTAGTGCTTGACCGAGAAGAGGCTGCCCGCGGCCCCCATGCAAACCCCGATAGCCAGGATGTAGCCGATGACCTTCATGGTCGAGAAGGTGCCATCCTCGAGGGGGATGAAGGGGAAGAGGTCTTGCAGGCGGGTCAGTACGACGGTGCGCCAGAACAAAAGGAACAACCCCGTGAAGGCGGCTCCGGCCAGGCCGAAGAAGGCGCCCTCCAAAAGGAACGGCCAGCGGATGAAGCCGTCCGAGGCTCCCACCAGCTGCATGATCTCGATCTCGCGCCGGCGGTTCTGTACCGTGAGGCGGATGGTGTTGGACATGACGGCCATGGTCGCTATGGAGAGAAGCACGGTGATGGCGATGCCGAGGAACTTGGTGAAGCCGGCGATCTGCTGGATCTTGGCCAGCAATTCCTTGCCGTAGTTGATTTCTTCGACGCCGCTCATCTTGGCGATCTTCTCGGCGATATCCGGGGTGTCCTTCGGATCGACGACCTTGATCTTGAGGGCGTTGGGCAAGGGGTTGTTCTCCAACAGGTTGTCGAAGCTCATGGAGGTCTTGAGGTCCTTCTGAAGGTTCTTCCAGGCCTGCTCCTTGGGGATGGGCGTCACGGCTTCGATTCCCTGAAGCTGCCTGATTTCGTCGTCGAGAGCGGCGACCGAAGAGCCGTCCTTGACGAAGACCAGGATCTCGACCCGGGAGCCGATCGCCCGGGCCAGGACGTTCAGGTCGTCCGTCACCATCCAGAAACCGCCCAAAATGGTCAAGGAGGCAAACATGGTCCCGATCACGATCCAGCTCATCCAGCCCGAACGCCTCACGCTCGTGATCGCCTCCTCGGCGATGAACTCCAAAATGCGGATGTAGCGCTTAATTGACTCCAACTGAGTAAACCCCCCTCGCCTGATCGAGGATCATCCGCCCGTTGTCGATGGTGATGACCCTCCTGCGCATGTTGTCGACCACCAGCTTGTTGTGGGTGGCCACGATCACGGTGGTGCCGTGCATGTTGATCTTGGTCAGAAGCCGCATGATTTCCCAACTGGTTTCGGGATCGAGGTTGCCCGTCGGCTCGTCGCAGATGAGCATGGGCGGGGTGTTGACGATGGCCCTGGCCAGACAGATTCTTTGCTGCTGGCCCCCCGAGAGGTGCTGGGGAAGCGCGTCCATGTGGTCGCGCAGACCCACCAGGTCGAGGGCGGCTTTCACCCTCTGGCGGATGTCGCCCTTGGACATGCCCAGGATCTTGAGCGTGAAGGCGACGTTCTCGGCGACCGAGCGGTTGGGCAGAAGCTTGTAGTCCTGGAAGACGACCCCGATCCGCTGGCGCAAACCGGCGAGCTGTCCCTGCGGGATGTGGGAGACGTCCACCCCCCCGACGAAGACCTGGCCCGTGGTCGGTTGTTCCGCCCGGTAGAGCAGCTTCATCAGGGTCGACTTGCCGGCGCCCGAAGGGCCCACCAGGAAGACGAACTCCCCGGCCTCCACTTCGAGGTTGAGGCCGACGATGGCCTTGACTCCGGTCGGATATACTTTTGAAACTTGTTTTAACTTGATCAAGAGGCCCCTTCCTTCCTACCCTGCCAGACCAACCAGACGAAGAGCGGCAAGGTCCGGATCATGCGCCGCCAGCGCCAGGGCTCCTGGTAGAGCCGAAATAGCCATTCGAGTTGGAGGCTGCGCATCAGCCCGGGAGCCCGTTTCACGGTTCCGGCCAAAACGTCGAAAGTTCCCCCGACCCCCATGCAAACGGGAATTCCCAACTTTTCCTGATATTCGGAGATCCACTTCTCCTGGCGAGGCACCCCCAGTGCCACCAGGAGGATATCGGGCTTGGCGGAGCGAACTTTTTCCGCCGCTTCTTCCTCGCTTTGAAAGTAGCCGTCCTGAACTCCCGAAATACGAATCCCGGGGTTGTCCTTCATCAGCTGCGCAGCGGCGGCCTCGACGACGGCTTTTTTGGCGCCCAGGAGGAAAACGCCCCAGCCTCGCTCGGCAGCCCTGGAAGCCATGCTCTTGGCGAAGTCGACCCCGGCGAGCTTTTTGACTTTGCGGCCCTGCCGACGAGCGGCCCAGACCACCCCGGATCCGTCGGGGAGAACCAGTCGCGACCGGAGCAGGATCTTCTCGAATTCCTTGTCCACCCGTGACAGGATGGCCATCTCGGCGTTCAAGGTGACGACCTGCAATAAGCCTCGCTCGAGGATGCATTCCTCTACCATAGCGAGGGCGCTGTCGGCTTCCAGGAGGTCTACCGGCAGACCAAGGACGTCGATTCTTTTTTCTTCCATCATTTCTTTTTCCTTGATGCCTGCGCTTCGGCCAGTCCCAGGGCAAAGCGGGTGTTCAGGAGCGCCTGTTCCTGCCAATGCGGAAGCGCCGCCGCCAGGGTTCGGTGGATTTCGCCCCGGCGCAACCAGGCGTCTTCGATGAGGGCGGCCGTGGTTTCGGCTTCTTCCAGGCTCTGCACTGATTCTATCACAGGAAAATCGAACTGCTCGGCGAAGGCCAGGACCTTGGGATCATAGGCGATTCCCACCGCGGGGACGCCGCGCGAGGCCGCCATGATCAGGGAATGCAGGCGCATTCCGATGACCAGATCCGCCGTCCCTATCAGCCCCGCCATCTCGCCGGGAGAAATCAAGTAGTCGAGCATGGCGACGCGCGGGATTTTCGCCGAAGGCCTCAACTCGAGGCAAGAAAGCAACTCCTGGGTGATGCGCAGGTCGCCCGGGTAATGGAAGGGCAACAAAAGCAATTGGGCGTCGAAGCGACAGGCCAGCTGGGAAAGGACCGAGGTGAAGGCCTTGAATTGGCGTTCGTACCAGGTGTACCAGGGCCGGATGGCCACCGCGATGATCGGTCGCCCTTCCTCCAGCCCCAGGCTCTCCGCGATCTCGTTCACCCTCTTGGAAGAAGCCGGTTTCATTCCGAGAACCGGATCGGCCGTCAGCATGATCTTTTCCTCGGGAACCCCGAGGGAGGCCAGGAACTTGGCGGAGGCGGGGTCCCGAACCGCTGCGAGATCGGCCTTCTGGACCGTGCTCGCGATCAATCGGCGGTTGAGGGGCCGCTTCACCGGACCCAGGCCCTGTCCCAGCAGCATGGTGGGCACGCGCAGAAACTGGGCGAGCTTCATGAGGCCGAGGTAATAGGAGATGCTGAAGGGACCGGTGACGTCCTGAAGGAGACCGCCCCCCCCGCTGACGAAGAGGGAGGCCCCGAGCAGTTCGCGGATCAATCGAAAAAGATCGTAGCGGCCGATGGCACGGAGCCCATGCTCGCGCCGGGTGCGCTCGGGAGCGGCGGAGAGGACCACCAGGTCCCGTCCGACCCCGCCGAGGGCCTGGCCGAGCGAAGCGAGGATGGCCTCGTCTCCCGTGTTGCCGTAGCCGTAGTAGCCGGAGATGATGATACGCAAGGAAACCTCGAAACTAGCCCGATGCGCCAAAATAGTCCTTTCCATCATAGCAAGAAAAGCTCGACAATGCGACCAATAGCCGCCTAAAATGGGAGGATGCGTAAATCGACTTGGCTTCTCCTCATTTCCCTCTCTCTCGGAAACGCCGCTTTGGCGGACGTTCCCGACGACAAGGATGCCCGCATCGAGGCATACCGCCTCAAGGCGGTCGACCTGGTGGAGGACAAGGGACGCTACGATTTGAAGATCGGAGAATCCCCCATCGGGGACGAGGAACTCGCCCGGCTATCCGGCGACACCGAGGCCATGGTCGACCTGCGCAAGCAATTCTGGCTGCGCAAGACCTACCAATTCGGCCTGGGAACGCTGGGCGTCCCCCTCGGCGCTTTCCTTCTCTACGACAACCTCTACGGCAAGCGGGACCAACAAGAATTCGCCCCGCCCTCCCGGTTGGCTCCTTATCCCCCCGGCTCTTTCGGCTCCTACCTGCTCGCCCTCGGGGGCGGACTGCTCGCTTCCTACGGCGGCTTCCTGCTCACCCAGTGGGGCAGCGAAATCCTGGGCTTCTCACATCCCAACCTCCTGGAAGCCAAGGAAGCGAAGCGGTTGCAGAAGAAAGGCAATCGCAAGCTGCGCGAAGAATTGCTGCTGACCCTTTCCGACGTCGCTTCCCTGTCGGCCACCGCTTCCCTCGCGACCGGTGAGAACGGAGGCCTGGACCTATCCGTACCCCTGGGCGAGGAAGGCACGGCCGCCTTCTCCCTGCGCCGAGCCCTCAAGAGCCTCGAAAGCCAGCGCGGCAAGAATTTCAGGGTCTTCGCCCTCACCGGAGGCCTGAAGGACTATTCCGGCAAGATGGAAGACGGCGGCTGGCAGTACTTCTTCTACCACCCCGAGAAACCCGACAGGCTCAAAGTCACCGTTCCCAAGTTCGGGGAGCCGGAAATCGTCGTGACCACCGAGTTCGGCGCCTACCCGCGCTTGAACGGCCAGCCTACCCTGCTAGCGCGCACCTGGAAGATCGATTCCCCCAAGGCCATGGAAGCCCTGAAAAATGAGTTCTTCCGCCGCGGGCTATCCGCTCATGAGGATTTCTCGATCACCCTCTACCCTTACTTCGAGGACTACCCCCAGGCCGTCTGGATCGCCGAGGCCAAAAAAATCCGCCTGGCGGTCGACGCCAACAGCGGCAAGATGGTGGATACCCTCGCAAGACCCCTGGCTCTCGAGCAAATCGGCAGGTAAAAGACGAGGCTTTCGAATTTTTCCTCATGAAAGACGGGCCTCCCCCATTCGGGAAGGCCCGTCTTTTTTATCAATTTTCCGATGGCTTAAACACCAACCGTCATTCCCGCGTNNAGGCCCGTTCCCCTTTTAAGGGGTGCGGCTGAGGAGCTTGTAGAGCTTGTGGACGGCGGCCTCGTTTTGCCAGCTCTCGACCTGGACGATGCCGAGGCCCTTGGCGAACCAGAAGGCATCCTGGACCTTGCCCTGGCGGATTCGGACGACCCGGACGGCGTCCTTGACGGTTCCGTAGGGGACGACCACTGAGCCGAAGCTCGCGATCACCGTCGTTTCTTCGCCGACCTGCCAGTCCATCCCGACCTTGAGCGGGAACTTCAGATTGGTGCGGGTTTGGAGAACTCCCTGGTCGTTCGGGCTGCTGGAAAGCAGCGCGTCGCTCGTCCGTTCGTAGGTCTCGGAGAAATTCGAGGGATTGTTGGTCGGATCCTGCACGTCCAGTCGAGCGGTGGTCGCGGTGAGGGGCACCAGACTCGCCGTGGCCGTCCCGACCTCGGTGTTCCCGTTGTATATCCTCAGCAGGGATTGGGCGCTGTTGCCCATGGGGAAGCAATCTTCGGCGGTGAGGAGGATCGCCGCGGGTTGCGGTGTGTGCTTGGTCAGTCGGAAGGTGATCAGATCGCCCGTTCCCCCGAAGCGGGTCTCCACCCGGACGATCCCCATTCCCTTGGCATACCATAGCGAGCTGTCGACTTTACCCTGATCGATGCGATCGACCCGGATCACGTCCTTCAGGAGGCCGCTAGGGCCGTCGAGCTCCCCGATCGAGGCGACTTTCATGGTGCTCGAACCGGCCAGCCAGGTGTCCCCGACCTTGGCGGGTATTTTCAAGGAGGTGTAAGGCTGCGGGTTCTTGTCTTCCGAGACGACCAATTCTCCGCCCTTCCACTCGCCCGTCTGCGACATTCCCTCTTCGCTGTCGCCGACGCGGGTGAGCACCTTGAGGCGGACCTTGGCGTCGGCCTTCTCGATGACGGCAACGGCCGTCCCCACCTTGTTGTCGGCGGAGAAGAGATCGAACTCGGCGATTCCTCCGTTGAAGGCGGGGTAGTAGTCGTTCGAATTGATCGAGGTTTCCGTCGTTCCCTTGTTGGGGTTCAGAAAGTTCAGGCCATTCGCATCGCAACCGGAAGTCAGGCCGAGGCTGAGGGCGAGAAGGAGGATCGATTTTCGCATACGCACTCCTTGAAATAAAAGGGTGGCTTCATTTTTAATTCTAAGGCCGGAAATGCGAACGGACAATCGTTAAGCAAGCGAGTGTTGGGAAAATAATGAAAGAAGCCCCGGAGCGATCGGTTCATCCCCGCCTGCGCG
>DOBT01000225.1:0-591 GCA_003503675.1 Cyanobacteria bacterium UBA8530
CCCCCCGGCTTCACCATCACCACCGCCACCTGCAACGAGTACATCGCCCTGGGTGAGAATTTCCCCGAGGGCTTGATGGACGATATCAAATCCAAGCTGAAGGAAATCGAAAAGTCCACCGGCAAGTCCTTCGGCGACCCCAAGAACCCCCTCCNNGATGGACACCATCCTCAACCTCGGCCTCAACGAGCAGACCGTCGAAGGAATGGCCAACCTGACCAACAACCCCCGCTTCGCCTACGATGCCTACCGTCGTTTCATCGCGATGTTCTCGAACGTGGTCCTTTCCTTCAAGATGTCCAACTTCGAGCACCTTCTCGAAGGCATGAAGGAGAAGAAGGGCTACAAGATCGACACCGACCTGACCGCCGACGACCTCAAGTCCCTCGTCAAGCAGTACAAGGAACTCCTGAAGAAGGAAGCCTCTATCGATTTCCCCTCCGATCCCATGGATCAGCTGCGACTCGCCATCGAGGCCGTCTTCAAATCATGGAACAACCCCAGGGCCTACACCTACCGCAACCTCAACAAGATCCCCCACGACCTCGGCACCGCCGTCAACATCCAGTCGATGGTCTTCGGCAACATGGG
>DOBT01000225.1:669-18191 GCA_003503675.1 Cyanobacteria bacterium UBA8530
AGATCGCCGTCGACATGGTCGAGGAAGGGCTCATCACCAAGGCCGAGGCGATCGCCCGCGTCGAGCCCCAGTCCCTCAACCAGCTTCTTCACCGCCGCATCGACCCCGCCGCCAAGCTCGAAGTCCTGACCAAGGGCCTTCCCGCTTCCCCCGGCGCCGCCACCGGCATGGTGGTCTTCGAAGCCGACGAAGCCGAAACCCTCGGCAAGGAAGGCAAGAAGGTCCTCCTGGTCCGCATCGAGACCTGCCCCGACGACATCCACGGCATGATCNNCCCGCGGAATGGGTAAGCCCTGCGTCGCCGGTTGCGAGACCCTCAAGGTCGACCTCGTCAAGAAGAGCTTCCAAATCGGCAACACCACCGTCAAGGATGGCGAGATGATCACCATCAACGGTTCCACCGGTGAGGTCATCAAGGGCGCCGTCCCCATGATCGAGCCCGAATTGACCAATGAGTTCAAGAAACTCCTCGGCTGGGCCGACGAACTCCGCAAACTGGGGATCCGCACCAACGCCGACACCCCCGANNGGCATCGGCCTCTGCCGCACCGAGCACATGTTCATGCAGTCCGAGCGCCTGCCCGTCATGCAACAGATGATCCTGGCCGAGACCGAAGCCGATCGCCGCAAGTTCCTCGACAAGCTGCTGCCCTTCCAGAAGGACGACTTCCTCGGCATCTTCGAAGCGATGAAGGGTCTCCCCGTCACCGTCCGCCTGCTGGATCCCCCCCTTCACGAGTTCCTGCCCAACCAGCTCGAACTCTCCAACGAAGTGGTTCGCCTCCAGATCGAAAAGCCGAACTCCGCCGAACTCAAGGAGAAGGAAAACCTCCTCAAGCGGGTCAACAACCTGCATGAATCCAACCCCATGATGGGCCTGCGCGGCTGCCGCCTCGGCCTCACCTTTCCCGAGATCAACGAGATGCAGGTCCGGGCCATCATCGAGGCCGCCTGTGAACTCAAGAAGAAGGGCGTCGAAGTCCTGCCCGAGATCATGATCCCCTTGATCGGTCACGTCAACGAGCTCGTCGCCGTCAAGGAACAGCTCCTCAAGGTCGCCGAGGAGACCATGGAGCGCATGGGCGTCAAGGTCGACTACAAGTTCGGCACCATGATCGAGATCCCCCGCGCCGCCCTCACCGCCGACCAGATCGCCCACCACGCCGAGTTCTTCTCCTTCGGGACCAACGACCTGACCCAGATGACCTTCGGCTACAGCCGGGACGACGCCGAAGGCAAGTTCCTGCTGCAGTACCTCGAGAAGAAGATTCTCAAGGACAACCCCTTCGAGACCCTCGACCGTGAAGGCGTCGGCCAGCTGGTCAAGATGGCCGTCGAAAAGGGCCGCTCGGTCAATCCCCAGATCAAGCTCGGCGTCTGCGGCGAGCACGGCGGGGACCCCGCCTCGATCGAGTTCTGCCACAACGTCGGCCTCAACTACGTCAGCTGCTCCCCCTTCCGGGTGCCCATCGCCCGGCTGGCCNNGACGAAAGGATTTGGCGCTCGGCCTTCTACAAGGTCTCGCATCTTTTCCGACCACTGGGCGGCTATGAAATAATTTCGCTCGAGAAAATCGAGAAAATCGGGAGAAGGACCTGGACCCACCTCGAAGGCTGCGAAAAAGTCTTCGTCCTGGCCGTGACCCTGGGCCCCGAGATCGACGGGGAGATCGCGAACGCTNNGAGACAAAAAACGCCTTCCTTCTCGATGCCGTCGCCTCGGCGGCCGTCGAAGGGGCCATCGACGCCTTGTGTATTTCGATCCAGCAGCGTCACGGTCCCCTGGGCTTCCGCTTTTCTCCCGGCTACGGGGACTGGAGCGTCGAGGAGAACGCGGTTTTTCGCGAAGTTCTCGACTTGCCTTCCCTGGGGATCACCCTGCTTCCCTCGGGGGGGATGCTGCCCCGCAAGTCGGTCACCGCCCTGGCGGGCCTCTCGAAATCAGGGGAGAGCGTTCCGCCAAGTTGTCAACACTGTTCGGTCGGGGAGTGCCGCTTCCCATGCCGCTTTAGGAGCAAAAAAGAATGAATAATCGGTTTCAGTCGGCCCTCAACGGAAGTCGCGTCCTCCTGGTCGACGGGGGGATGGGCACCATGCTCCAGGCGGCGGGGATGACGGGTTGTCCGGAAGCGGTGGCCTTCGAGCACCCGGAAGTCTTGAAAAAGATACACCGGGCCTATCAGGAGGCCGGAGCGACCGTTCACACCACCAACACTTTCGGGGGGAACCCCCACAAGCTGGAGGTTTACGGACTCCATGACCGCCTGAATGAAATCAACCGCACGGCGGCCCGTCTCTGCCGGGAGGCCGTCGATGGCCTGGTAGCGGGTTCGATGGGCCCCACGGGACTTTTGATGAAGCCCTACGGGGAACTGTCCTTCGAAGTGGCCTACGAAAGCTTCAAGCTGCAGGCGATCGCCCTCGCCGAGGGCGGCTGCGACTTCCTGGTGGTCGAGACCATGTCCGACCTTCTGGAAGCCAAGGCGGCCCTGATAGCCGGGCTGACCACCGGACTGCCGGTCGCGGTGAACCTGACCTTCGGTCCCGACGGCCGCACCCTCTCCGGGACTCCCCCCGAGGTCGCGGCGGCGGTTCTCACCGCTTGCGGCGCCTTCTCTGTGGGCATGAACTGCTCGGTCGGCCCCCGCTACATGCTCCCCTGGGTCGAGGCCATGCGCTTCGCCGGGGCCAAGCACGTCTGGGCTTCCCCCAACGCCGGCATGCCCCTTTTCGACGGCGAGAAGACCTTCTACGAGGAAACCCCCGAGGACTTCGCGAAGGCCCTGTTCGAACTGGCGAAAGCCGGTGCCAACCCCGTCGGCGGCTGTTGCGGAACCCACCCGGAGTACATCAGGGCCGCCCACGCCCTCCTGAAGGACCTCCAAAAAGTTTCTTTCGAGAGCTGTCCAAAAAGCTTCCTTTCTTCGCGCAGCCGCCTGCTGTCTTTCGATGCCCCCCGGGCGATCGGAGAAAGAATCAATCCCACCGGCAAAAAGTTCTTCGCCGATTCCCTGCGCGACGAGGATTACTCGGTGCTGCGTTCCCTGGCCAGGGAGCAGGTCGAGGCCGGGGTCGACCTGCTCGACGTCAACGTCGGACTGGCGGATTTCGACGAGAAGACCTCCATGCGCAAGGCCGTCGAGGCCCTGATCGACGTCGTCGATCTCCCTCTCGTCCTCGACTCCAGCGATCCCGAGGCCCTCGAGGAAGGCTTGAAGGCCTATCCCGGCAAGGCCCTGATCAATTCCGTCTCGGGCGAAGAAAAAAAGCTGAACGAAGTGTTGCCCCTCGCTCAGCGCTACGGAGCATCCGTTTTGGGCTTGCTGCTCGACGAGCATGGCATCCCGGACAACGCGGAAGATCGGGTTTCGATCGCCCGCAAGATCCTGGCGAAAGCGGTTTCCATCGGCCTGGATCCCCGGGACGTTCTTTTCGATCCGCTGGTGCTGACGGCCGGAGCCGATATCGGTAACCCGAAGGTTTCTCTCGACACCCTGGAAATGATTTCCAAGGAACTCGGCAACAAGACGGTCATGGGCCTGTCGAACGTTTCCTACGGCTTGCCCAAGCGAAAGACCCTCAACCGGGCCTTCTTGGCCGCGGCGCTTTCCCGGGGGCTTTCGGCGCCCATCCTGAACCCGAGCGATCGCGAGCTGATGGACGAGTTCTTCGCTTCCTCCCTCCTTTCCGGCCATCCCGAGTTCTTGCTGCGCCTTTCCGAGGTGAAGAAGGAAAAAGATCCCCCGATCCTTTCCGCCCTGATAGGGGGGGAGCGGGAAATCCTCTGGGGCCTGGCCGAAAAGGAAATGAAGGAGAACTTTCTTTCGGCCCTGCAGGTGATCGACTCTCTCTTGTTGCCCGCCATGGAGGAGATCGGGAAGCGCTTCCGCGCCGGCACCCTTTTCCTGCCCCAGGTGCTGGGCGCCTCCGATGCCATGCAGTTCGTTTTGGCCAAACTACTGGTCTTTCTGCCCGAGGCCGGCTTCAAAAGAGGCAAGGTGGTGCTCGCGACGGTGATGGGGGACGTCCACGACATCGGCAAGAACATCGTGGCCTCTCTCTTGCGCACCGCGGGCTTCGAGGTCCTCGACCTGGGCAAGGACGTCTCGCCCGAGAAAATCGCCGAGGCGGCCCCGGGGGCTCGGATCATAGGCCTTTCCGCCCTGATGACCACCACCGCCCCCATGATCAAGACCACCATCGCTTTCTTGAGGGAGCGCGGGATCGAACTGCCCGTTCTGGTCGGGGGTGCCGTGCTCAACGCAGAGTTGGCGGGCAGGCTCGGTGCCGACGCCTTCGCCGCCGACGCGGTGGAAGCCGTCGAAGTGGCGCTTCGCCTGGTAGGAGGGTAGTTCTTGTTCCGTAAACCGGTTTTCCGGATCGCCCTCTGCTTTCTTTTCCTGGTGGCCTCGATGGCCATCCTGGCCCCCTATCTCACTCGTTTCGATCCCCTCTTTCAGTTGAGCGAGGGCCTGGACGATCTCGGAATGCCCCTTTCGCCGGGTCCCATCCACTGGCTGGGTACCGACGAGATGGGGCGCGACGTCTTCAGCCGCCTTCTCTTCGGGGGTCGCAACTCGCTCCTGGTCGGCTTCTCCGCGACGGCGATCGCCGGCTTCATCGGGGTGACGGTCGGTCTGCTCTCCGGTTATTTCGGGGGCCTCGTCGACGCCTTCTTCATGCGCCTGACGGAAATCTTCATGGCCTTCCCGGTTCTGCTCCTGGCGATCGCCCTGGCCGCCGTCCTTCCCCCGACCCCTTTGACGGTCATCCTGGTGCTGGGCTTCGTGGGCTGGACCTCCCTCGCGAGAATCGTGCGCGCCCTGGCCATGGGGCTTCGCGAAACCGACTTCGTCCTGGCCTCGCAGGCCATGGGCGGCGGGGATCCCTGGGTGATCTGCCGCCATCTCCTTCCCAACGTCGCTCCGGCCGTCCTGTCCCTCTTGACCCTGAAGCTGGCGGACGTGTTCTTGCTCGAGGCCGCCCTCTCCTTTCTGGGACTGGGGATCCGGCCTCCCGCTCCGAGCTGGGGGGGGATGGTCATGGAGTCCCAAGCCCTCTTCCGAACGGCTCCCTGGCTGATGATCGCTCCGGGACTGGCCATCGTTTCGGTGGTCCTGTGCTGCAACCTCCTGGGGGAACAGATCGATCCCAAGCAGTAGAGCAGCTTGCCGTTGAACCTTTCGGACAATTGCACCAGGGGCGATTCGAACAAATCTTTTCACCCTCGCGGGCGAGGTTTCTTTTGCTCGGAGGCGAATCTCATCCTTGGGAGGACTCCCCATGGATCGAGACAAAGCGGCGATCGGCTGGTATATCCTTTTCTTCGCCCTGATCTGGGTGATGGTGCTCTTCTTCGCGCCTTCGGGCAGCCGTGCCGAGGAAATCCCCTATTCCGCCTTCCTGCAGCAGGTCGACGGCGGGCGGATTGAGAGCGTGACCTTCAAGGGGCAGCGCATCGAGGGGCTTTACCGTCAGGCCGCCAAGGGGAAGGGCAGGGAATTCTTCAGTCAACTTCCCTCCCTCCCGGATCCCAAGCTGATTTCGACTTTGACCGATAGCCGCGTCGTCGTTTCGGCCAAGCCCTCGGGGGATTCCTGGTGGCTCGAGCCCATGTTGATCCTGGTGCCCATCCTGCTGTTGCTTTACTTCCTGGGGCGCATGGGGATGCAGTCGACCGGGAGTCAGAGCAACGCCTTCACCTTCGGCAAGAGCCGGGCGAAGCTGTATTCCTCCGAGAACCCGCCCATCACCTTCGCCGACGTGGCGGGGGTGGACGAGGCGAAGCAGGAGCTCGCGGAGGTGGTCGAATTCCTCAAGAACCCCGCCCGCTTTCACCGCCTGGGCGCCAAGATCCCCAAGGGCGTCCTGCTGATCGGCCCCCCCGGCACCGGCAAGACCCTCCTGGCCAGGGCCGTGGCGGGTGAGGCCAAAGTGCCCTTCTTCTCCATCTCCTCCACCGAGTTCGTGGAGATGTTCGTGGGGGTGGGGGCCTCGAGGGTGCGGGACCTTTTCGAGAAGGCCAAGGAGAAGGCGCCCGCCATCGTCTTCGTCGACGAGATAGACGCCGTGGGCCGCCGAAGAGGGGTCGGGGTCGGAAACGTCAACGACGAGAGGGAACAGACCCTCAACCAGCTTTTGGCCGAAATGGACGGCTTCGAGCCCCACCAGGAGGTCATCGTGATAGCGGCCACCAACCGTCCCGACGTCCNNCACCGGCGCCGACCTCGCCAACCTCATGAACGAGGCCGCCATCTCGGCGGCTCGGCGCTCGGCCCAGGCCGTGGCAATGGTCGATTTCGACGAGGCGCGGGACAAGATCCTCCTCGGAGTGCGCCGCGCCACCTTGATCAACGCCGATGAACGAAGGGTCGTCGCCTTCCACGAGGCGGGACATGCCCTGGTCGCTTATCTCCTGCCCCATGCCGATCCCATCCACAAGGTCACCATCGTTCCCCATGGGGCCTCCCTGGGGGTGACCCAGCTGCTGCCCCAGGACGATCGCCACAACTACTCACGCTCCTTCCTGCTCGACAACCTCGCGGTCCAGTTGGGGGGACGCGCGGCCGAGATGCTGGTCTTCGGAGAAGCCACCTCGGGGGCCGAGAACGACCTCAAGGTGATGACCCGGCTGGCCCGCCACATGGTCGTCAGTTGGGGGATGTCCGAGAAGCTCGGTCCCCTCTCCTTCGACACCTCGGTGGCCCCCGGCGAGGCCCCGGAGATCGCCTTCTCCGAGGCGACGGGGGCGCTCATCGACGCCGAGGTCGACTCCCTCGTCCGGGAAGCCTACCGCCGCGCCGCGGGGGTGCTCGAGAACTTCCTGCCCAAACTGCACATCCTGGCCGAGGCCCTCCTCAAGGAGGAAAGCCTCGACAGCCTCCAGGTGGCCCGCTTGATCGGGGAGAGGCTCGTCCTCCAGGCCGTGAAATTCGACAAGCTGGAACCTGAAGCCAATTAGCGTTCAGGCGGATGTGCTATACTGAGCGCGTCTTCATAGATCTTTATGGAGGTGTGTATGAGTCGCAACTTTTCCTCCAAGACTCCCCTGGCCCCCACGGGAAGGCGTTCCCTGAGGAAGTTGATGGGAAAGAGGATCGATTGGTTATTTCCGGACACCCCTCACCGCGACCAATCGGCGCCTCCCGGCGGGATCATGCTCTGTCCCTCTTGCCATGCCATCTACGAGGACAAGCACCTCAAATACGACGAGGATCGCTACCAGTGTCTCGCTCAGAACCCCGAAATCCAGCAATCGATCTGCGAGGGCTGCGATCGGGTCAATCGCGAGATGTTCGAGGGCATCGTCCAGTTGAGAAGCCCCTTCGTCCAGACCCACCTGGATGAAATCCTCCAGCGCATCCGCCATGAAGAGGAGCGGGCGCGCCAGGTCAATCCCGTGGCCCGAGTGGGCCTGATCCGCCAGGAAGGGGACAAACTGATGGTCTGGACCACTACGGGCTGGCTGGCCAAGCGGATTGGAAGGGAAGTGGAGAAGGCCTTTCACGGAGTGATGAAATATCACCGCTTGCCGGGAATTCCCTTCGTGCGTGTGGTCTGGACCCGGGAGGAATGAGAGATGAGCAGGCAGGAGCTTGAATATACCCTTCGGGAAGCCTTCATGAGCGATCCCGACGTGGGGACGGCCCGCATCAACATCACCATGATCGAGGGGGACATCCTCCTGGAAGGCGAGGTCGATAACCTCCATGCCAAGGCGCGAGCCGGGGCGATCGCCCGTGCCCTGGCCAAGGACTGCAAGATCGACAACTCCCTCACCGTCGCCGCGAACCGTCCAGCGTCGGATTCGGAGCTGACGAGGATGGCCCAGGAGGCCCTCGCCGCCGACCCCCGCTTCACCAAGGAACTCGGGGTTCGGGTCCAGAACGGCATCGCCACCCTGGTGGGAGTGGCTCCCACCCTGGAAATGCTGTTGGAAGCCGAGGATCTCGTTTCCCGCATCCCCGGCATCGCGAGGATACACCGCGATGTCCGCTACACCGAGGCCGTCGACGTGGGGGCCCTAGACACCACCTACCACCTCGACGATCAATCCATCGTCAACGATGTCGCCAAGCACCTGGTCGAGAGCGATCCGACCATGCAGGAAAGGGTGACGGTGCGCTCCGAGCGCGGGACGGTCTTTCTGTCCGGCTACGTCCTCACCGGCTGCGATCGGCTCAAGGCGGAAAGGGCTGCCTACAGGGGCCGCGGGGTGCGTCGCGTCCACAACGACCTCATCGCCCTCGACGGCACCACCGGCGGCAACGAGGCCCTGGAAACGAAGATTCGCGAGCTGATCGGAAAGCCCGGCGACGACGCCACCACCGGCTTCATCGGAGTGCAGGTGGAGGACGGCACCGCCTTCCTCTTCGGAACGGCCGCGAAGCCCGAAGGGGTGGATGAAGCCGGCCGGCTCGCCGCTTCGGTCGAAGGCATCCTCCGCGTGGTCAACGAAATCCAACCGATGGATCGCCGGAAGGCCTGAAAAAAAGCGGTTCGACCCGCTCCTATTCAGACGTCGATCGGATCGACTCTTCCGCATTCCTGGAAGCCCTTGCGGCGCAGCAGACAACTGTCACAGGCGCCGCAGGGTTTTTCTCCGCCCTGATAGCAGCTCCAGGTGAGGGAGTAATCGACCCCCACCCTGGTCCCCAATTCGATGATCCCGGCCTTGGTCAACATGAGGAGGGGCGCCTCGACGTGGATGCCTTTTCCCTCGACGCCGGCCTTGGTTCCCAGGTCTATCGCCTTTTGCATGGCCTGGACGAACTCCGGGCGGCAGTCGGGATAGCCCGAATAATCGATGGAGTTGACCCCGATGAAGACCTTGTCCGCCCCGATCGCCTCGGCATAGGAGACCCCCAGCGAGAGGAAGATCATGTTGCGCCCGGGCACGTAGGTCACCGGAATACGGGTCGTTTCGATGGTGGGAGCCGCGACGTGGCCGGTGGGGACGTCGATGTCGCTCGTCAAGGCCGAGCCGCCCCACATCCCGAGGTCGAACTTCATGACCAGGTGCTCGGCGACCCCTACCGCCGCAGCGACTTTCTTGGCCGATTCGATTTCCCTCACCAGCCGCTGCCCGTAATCGAAGGAAAGGGCGTAGACCTTGTAACCCTCATGTTTGGCGAGGTAGGCGCAGGTGGTGCTGTCCAGACCACCGGACAGAAGGACGACGGCTTTCTTCGAACTCATTCGAGACCTCGCTTTATCATCATCATTTTCCCCTTTCGTCGGGCCAGAGCAGTTGGTGAAGTTGGGGCAGCACCCGCACGTCGATTTTGGCGAAGAAGGGATCGCCGCAAACGGTTTCCGCCAAATCCCTCAATTTTCCGAGCTTCTCGCTTATTGATCCGCTCCCCTCGGGCTGAAGCAGGATCGGCACCTCTTTGAGGTTTCGCAGCGAGGACAAAAATTCTTTGATCGCGTCCAGGTCTTCTTTTTCGGCCACCACGAACTTCATTTGGAGGCGGCCGGGGTGTCGGAAAAGGAAGGCGTCGGCGATCGCCGGATCCCCCCTGTGCCCCGAACTCCCGAGCTTGGGGGAGAGGCTCCAGAGGTTCACCCCGAGGTCGCTGAAGATCGTGGCGTTGGTTTCGACGGTGACGAAGTTCTTTTTCAGGCGAGAAACGAGGGGTTCGATGTTTTGCAGGAGGGGCTCGCCCCCCGTGATCACGACGTGCCGGTTCTCGACGCGGATGTCCTCGAGGCTCATTTCCGAGCCTTCCTCGAAGGCGAATTTGGTGTCGCACCACGAGCAACGGAGGTTGCAGCCGGTCAGGCGGATGAAGGTGGAAGGGGCTCCCAAAAAGAGCCCTTCCCCCTGGATGGACGAAAAGATTTCATGGATGCGCAGAAGATCGTTCATTCCTCAATGGTATCCCGAATTCCCCGGCTGGAAAAGGGGGGCGGGTGTGGTGTAGAATAAGGCGCAGGCTTTCAACCGAAGGGAAGATGGGGATGAAAATCACGTATCTCGGTCATTCTGCGCTTCACTTTTCCATCCCGATCTCTGCAATCCCCTGGCCCCGCTTTCCATGGTGCTCTTTTCGTGCGCCAGTTTGGAGCTGAAATAAATGTTTTCTCAGTTTTCGGGAAAGGCGATCGCCTCCCTCAACCTCGCCCAGGAAGCCGCCAAGCGCCTCGAATTCAACGAGGTCGATTCCGCCCACATCCTCCTCGGCCTGATCGAGGAAGAGAACGGGGTCGCCGCAAGGGCCCTCCGTCTGGCGGGGGTCGAGCTGCGCCAGGCCCGTTTCGCGGTGGAGCAGCTCTGGGGTAGGGGCTACGTCCCCGTTCAGGACTCCGACCTGGTCTTCTCCCCCGAGTGCACGAAGTTGTTCGACGAGGCCCTGCTGGTCGCCAGTCAGACCGAACCCTTTCTCGTCGATACCCAGGACATCCTGCTGGTACTCATCAAGAACAAGGACTGCCGGGCAGCGACCGTTTTGCGCCACCTGGGCATTCCCCAGGATCGCCTTTATCAGCAGCTGATGCAGGTGCGCACCCTCGAGTTGGCTACCTCGACGCCTCCTTCCGAGGGGGGCCAGGTCCTTCCCAAGTACTTCAGCCCGCGTCTCTTGACCGAGAAGGGCCATTTGGTTTACGAAGAGGCCTTCAGAACCACCTCCTTCTTCGCCCACACCCTGGTCGGCACCGAGCAGATTCTCGTCGGCCTGCTTTCCTGCGAAGGCTCCGCCGCCGCGACCGTCCTGAACTCCAACGGGCTCACCCGCATGGACGTCGAGGCGGTGGCCCACCGCGTGATCGGTCGGGGCTCCGGGACCGTCAGCGAGAAGCTGGTGCTTTCCCACCTGGCCGAGACCGTTTTCAACTACGCCTGGAGCGAGGCCAGAAGGCGCCACCATTCCCAGGTCGGCACCATGCACATCCTCATGGGCCTCCTTCAGTTGGACACCGGCGGCGCCCTCCACATCATGGACGCCCTGAAGATCAACCTTGCCGGCATCCAGCTGGATGCCGATCAGGTCTTCATCGAGCACCCCCGTAACCCGGAACCCCCCTCTACCTGAAGGCAGAAAAGGAGTTTTTATGCGCCAGATCGGGATGTCCGAAGCCGACCTCGTCAGGCTCTTCACCTCTCATCCCAAAATGCAGGAGCTGGGTGAAAGAGACAGGCAAAATCTTTCCGAGGTCCTGAGCGACGTGATTCTCGCCAACAACCGCAAGATCTCGACCGATCTGATCCGTTTGGGGGTTCTGATGGGCTCGATCACTTCGGACCTCAACGAAAACCAAGCTAGCTTTTAGGAAAGAAGGATCATGCAGAACATCATCAGCATCTTCGGGCTCTTGGCGATCCTCGGCCTGGGGGTGCTCTTCTCCTCCAACCGGAAGGCCATTCGGCCGCGCATCATCCTCTGGGGACTCGGTCTGCAGTTGGGCCTCGCCCTCTTCATCCTCAAAACCCAGGCGGGCAAAGCTTTCTTCACCGCCCTGGGTGCCCTGGTGACCAAGTTGCTCGACTTCACCAAGGTCGGCGCCGGCTTCGTCTTCGGCAACCTCGTCAATGACTCGAACCTGGGCTTCATCTTCGCCTTCCAGGTCCTGCCCACCATCGTCTTCGTCGGAGCCCTCATGGGCATCTTCTACTATCTGGGCATCATGCAGGTGGTCATTTCCTTCATCGCCAAGATCATGGTCAAGACGATGGGGACTTCGGGCGCCGAATCCCTCAGCGCGGTCGGCTGCGTCTTCGTCGGCCAGTCGGAAGCGCCCCTCCTGATTCGCCCCTACATCGCCGACATGACCCGCTCCGAACTGATGGCCATCATGACCGGCGGCATGGCCACCATCGCCGGCTCGGTCATGGCCGCCTACATCGGCATGGGCATTCCCGCCAGCCACCTTTTGGCGGCTTCGATCATGGGCGCCCCGGCCGGTTTGGTCATGGCCAAATTGCTCGTTCCGGAGACCGAGGAGTCGAAGACCAAGGGCGCCGTTTCTCTGACGGTCGAGCGCACCGAATCGAACGTCATCGAGGCGGCCGCCAAGGGCGCCGCGGACGGCATGCACCTGGCCTTCAACGTCGGGGCCATGCTGATCGCCTTCATCGCCCTGATAGCCATGCTCAATTCCTGCTTCCATCTCCTCGGCTTCGGGATCACCAACTTCGCGCACCTCCTCGGCGCCAAGACCTTCGTCCTGAGCCTTTCCATCGAAACCATCCTCGGCTGGGTCTTTTCTCCCCTGGCCTTCTTCATGGGCGTTCCCTTCCAGGACGTCACCCAGATGGGCGCGTTGCTGGGTCAGAAGATCGTCCTGAACGAGTTCGTCGCTTATTCCCAGCTTTCCTCGATCATCGCGGGCACCTCCGCCATTCACCTGCAGCCCCGCACCATCACCATCGCGACCTACGCCCTCTGCGGCTTCGCCAATTTCTCCTCCGTCGCGATGAACATCGGCGGCATCGGGGCCATGGCCCCTTCCCGCCGCGGCGACCTGGCTCAGCTCGGTCTCAAGGCCATGATGGGCGGAGCCCTGGCGAGTTGCCTCACGGCCACCATCGCGGGCATCCTGTCCTAAAAAAAGAAAAGGGGCCGTCTCCGATCAACGAGACGGCCCCTTTTCGATGTTTCCCGGCAGTTTTCAGTAGGCGCCGTCGAAGAATTTGGGGCTGTCGGGACCGTCGAAGGAATCGCGGTAACCGCCCAGGGCCTGGTCGGCATGGTTCATCTCGCCGAGTTCTTCCCGGACCATGTTTTTCTTGACGACCAGTTCCTTCTGGTTCGCCTCGTCCAGGTGGCTGATTTTACCCAGCAGGACGGCGGCTTCTTTCTTCTCCCTCTCGGCGGCGGAAGAAATGGCCCCGGCCGCTTGCTCCAGGCAAAGCTGCCGGCTCGCGAGCAGTTCCGCGAGGTTTTCCCATTCCTCCGCACGGATAGCCAGAGTCTGGGCTTTCGTCAGTTCGAGAGCTTCTTCGTAACGAGCGAGCAGGCTCATGCCGTGGCGCGCTTCTTTTCGATGGCGATGTTACGGGCGGCCTGGCTCCAGGTTTCCTTGAGGTCCACGTAGAAGTGATGGATCTTGTTGAGGATGGCGGGGTCCTTCTTGACGTTGGCTTGAACGGTCTGCCTCTGGAGGAACTCGTAGAGGTCGAAGAGGTTCTGGGCGACCTCCTTGTTGGCGTCGAAGTTGAGGGTCGCCATCAGTTCGACCAGGATGTTCTCGACCTTGAGGCAGCAATCGTGGGCCTTCTGGTTGTCCTTGGCCTGCATGGCCATGATGGCGGCGTTGTTGAAGCGGATCAGGCCATCGAACAGCATCAGTAGGAGGCGTTCTCTGGGCGCGGTTTCATATTGCGCCTCTTGGTACTGGGCGTAGGGATTGAAAACCGCTTGATTCATCGGACTCCTCCTTTAATAAGCTAACCGAGAGAATTGAGCTGGGAAATCATCGCCGATTGTTGGCTTTTCATGGTCGAGACCATCATCTCCATCGCCGTGAACTTCTTGACCATGTTGGTTTTTCTGAGGGCGAGGCGGGATTCTAACTGCTTGATGTTGTTGTCCAGGGCCTTGGTTTGATCGGTCGTCGAGGTGTCGATGATCTTGAAGAACCCCTGAGAGCCGCGCAGCACGTCGATATAGTCGTTGAGCTTCGCGGCGAGCCCATCGCTGGTGATTTTGTCGATCGAACCGTCCACCTTGTAGGTGGTGGTCTGCTTCTTGAAGAGCAGGCTCACCCGATCGGGGTCCTTGTTGAAGGCGTTCGTCAATTTGGTGTCGTCGATGCTGAGGTGGTTGCGGTCGGAGTTGCTCGTCCCGATCCCGATGGCCAGGAGGCTGTTGGGATCGCCCGTGAGGCCGCTGACGGTGCCGCTGACGGTCGAAAAGAGGCGGTTGCGAATATCGCCCAGGGTGCCGTCGAAGGCGAGCTTCTGGCCTTTGCCTCGCGACTGGTCGATGGCGTCCGCGACCTTGTTGAACTCGTCGACGAAGGCCTTGACCTTGGTCTTGAACCCCTCCACGTCGGCATCCACCGAGACGGTCGTTTTGAGCTTCTCGCCGGGAATGGCGGTGTCGTCGGGGGAGACGGCGAGGGCGGTGACCGACAAGCCGGCGGCGATGTTGGTGAAGGTGTTCGTGGTGCTTTCGAGCACCGTACCGTCTGCCAGCTTCAACCGGGCGTTTTGGCCCTTGGTCTGGGTTTCGAATAAACCGGTGCTGGCGAGCAGGGCGCCCGAGTCGCTCACGGCGATCTCCGTGGCCCCCGTGGTCTTGGAGGTGAGCTTGAGCTTGTCGTTGATGGCATCGTAGGAAGCGAGCACGTTGGCTTCCGAGGAATTGATGCGGCCGATCAGGTTGTTGAGGCTGTCCACGGAGGAGTCGTAGGCGATCTCCACGCCGTTGATCTTCAGATTTCCCGCGGTGCCCGGGGCCAGTCCCTGGATGCCGCCCAGATCCATGCTTCGTCCGAGTTGGGCGGCGCTGACGATTCGCGTGCTGGTGACGGCCCCGCCGGAAAGGCTCGACGTGTTGAGAAAGGCGGCAGTGGCGAAGTTGCTGGTGTCCAGCCCCGTGCCGACCGAGATGGAGGTGACGGAAGGAAGCGTGGTCAAGACGATCTTGTTGTCGGCGACGCTCCCGGTCACCCGTCCCCCGGTGGCGGTCGAGATCCTGTCGAAAACGTTTTTCAGGGTGTCGTTGAGGGTGTCCACGCTGATCGATATCGTCTCGTTGCCGTTGATGGAAATATTCATCGTGCCGCTCGTGACGCTCTGGGAGAAGTTGAGGGCGCTGAGCTTTTCCAGGCCGTCCGCGCGCGCCTGGGTGATGTCGGTGCCGAGCCTTCCGGCGTTCTTGCCGAGACTCGTCACGGTGCTCGCGGTGGCGAGCTGCGTCACCGAAAAGGCGTAATCCCCCACGGGGGCGTCCGACGTGGCGACGGCGGAAACCGAGAGGGTGGGGGAGGTGGCGCCTGCCACCGTCGGCGAGTTCACCGAGGCCTTCTTGGGTTTGAGGTTGGAGTCCAACATCAGGTCGCCGATCGCCTTGTCGAGATTGAGCAGCTTGGTGTTGATGTCTTGATAGGCGGAGTTCTTGTCCTGGAGAGACTTCTTGCGGGTTTGCAAGCGGATCACGGGGTTGCGCTCGAGGGCCATCATCTGATCGACCATCGTCTTCCAGTCGAGGCCGGAGGCGATGCCGCTGACGTTGAAGCCGCTACTGCTCATGTTATGTCCCTACTTTCTCTCGTCAACGAACAACCCCGCCAGTTGCCTCTGGAAGGCTGCCACCATGTCGAGGAACTTTTCGGAGGGGATCTCCCGAACGACTTCGCCGGTCTTGTCGTTGACGATGCGGACCATGACGGACTTAGTTTCGTCGTGGATGGAGATGCGGAGGGAGTCGTCGAAAGAAGCGAGCATCTTGCCGATTTGATCGACCGCCGATGCCAAGAGCTTGTTTCCGACCTCCTTCTGGTCCAGCGACTTGTGGGAGGCCTGGGCGTTGCGGTTCTGGTTGGTGGCTTGATCGTTCTTTTCGCGCTCTGCCTTCGAACTGCCCTCGTTGGATAGGACCAGCGGGGCGACGTTCGCGGCGGCGGCCATGACGCCTTCGATTTTCATGTTTTTTCCCTCCATGGAAAATGCCTGGTGCTCCTGCCTATTCCTTTCGGCAGATCGCTTGGGAAACTTTAGCGCTTTCGGCCTGGAAAAACCAGTTATTTTCAGGGAAGAAGAGAAGCGATTTTCTCGATCAGGAAACCGAGGTCGGAGGAGGGGGAAAGGGCATTGGCCCGCACGAAGGCTTCCCGGGCCGAAGAGAGGTCGCCCCGTTGAAAGGCGTTGGCACCGAGGTTTTGCCAGGCTTCGAAACGGTTCTCGTCGATCTTCAGCACCGCCAGGAAGTCTTGATCCCCCTCGGAAATGCGACCGGCCTTGGAAAGTAGGATGCCGCGGTTCAGTCTTCCCGCCACCTCGCCGGGGGGACTGGCGATTATCGCCCTTTGCAGGCAATCGAGGGCTTGGTCGAGCCTGCCCGATCGCTCGTGGCAGACCCCGAGAGCGAGCCAGGCCTTGTAGGAGGTCGTGCCGGGATCGGTTCCTCCTTCGTGGCGGTGGCCTTCGAGCCGCAAGCACTTCTCGAAGGCCTCGAGCGCCTCGGAAACGAGGTTTTGGTCCAAAAGCGCCTGCCCGTAAGCAAAAAGCAGATCCGAATAGCGCGGAAATTTAGCCAACCCTTCTTTTGCCAAGGCGAGGGCCTCCTCGCTTTTCCCCCGCTTTCGCAACAGGTCGGTGAAAGAGAAGTAAAAATAGCCCTCAAAGGGGAGCGGGGCTTCGCCATTCCCGGCTTTTTTATTTTCTTTCAACCGGCGCCCCGCCCCGCGGTAATGCCTCTCGGCTTCCTCGTCCCGGCCCATCAACTTGTAGGTCTGGCCGAGGTTGAACAGGATTTCGGGGTCGTCGGGACAATCCTCTTTTTCTTTCAACAACAGCTCGAGGTTTCTTTGGTACTTCCCGCGCGCAAGCAGCGTCTGGTCGAGGTAGCCCCGGTGGATGATCCTGGCCTCGGCGGGCAAGGGGTCGATCCCCGCCCGTTCGAGAGAAGGCAGGACTTGCTCGTGAATTCTCCCTTCATAGCGGAAAGAAGGGCGGTTGCGGAAAAGCCTGACGATGCGGGCGAGTTGGCGTCCTTCCCCTTTTCCGGTCAGGTTCACGATTTCGAGGGAGTAGGCGTCGGCGAGAGGGGTTGCCAGCATCGAGCGGAGAGAATCCTTGCTTTCCGCTTCGAGGATCTCGTCGGCGTCGAGCACCAGGATCCACTCGCCCTCGGCCTGCGAGATGGCCTCGTTGCGTGCCGCGGCGAAATCGTCGCATCCAGGGAAAGTCGAAGATCTTGGCTTCGAATTTCTCGGCGATCTGGACGGTGTCGTCGGTCGAGCCGGTGTCCACCAAGACGATCTCGTCGACGATTCCCCCGACGCTTGCCAGGCATTCCCCGAGGGAAACCGCCTCGTTTTTGACGATCAGGCAGAGGCTGAGTAGTTTCTTCAAAGCGTGAGCAGCTTCCTGCGGGCTTCGTAGAAGCTCGGCTTCATCTCGAGCGTTCGCTCGAACATGATCCGGGCGTCCCCCCTCAGGTTCTTTTTCAGGCAAGCCTCTCCCAAAAAGTAGAGAACGCGGGGATCCTTTGTTTGCTTCTCTTGCAGGGCGAGCAGGACCGCCATGGCCAAATCCGGCAGCTCGGCTTGCAAAAGCGATTGGCCGAGGCACAGCGCCACTTCGGGAAGGTTTCCGGAAAGCCATTCGGCGGAAAGCACCAGGGGTTCCAGGTGTTTTCTCTGCCCCACGCGCACGACGAGCGGGACGTAAAACAGCCATCGGGCGGAAAGCTCTGGTTTGCTCCCGCTTTCCTCGAGTTTTTTTCCTTCCAGGAGATCCAGGAAGAGGAGGGCGCAGCGGCCGGCTTCCGATGAAATTGGAAAGGCGGTCCAGCGTTGCCGACAGGCAAGCAGGTCACCCAGCAGGATTTCCGCGAGGCCGGCGTTCTGCTG
>DOBT01000225.1:18289-21586 GCA_003503675.1 Cyanobacteria bacterium UBA8530
GGATTGGGTACCGGCCATTCCTGGACGGCCCGCTCGAAGAATCGCCTCGCCTCCGACCAGTTCTTCATGCGGGTGTAGACCACGGCCATGCCGTTGTAGGCCTTGTAGGAGGTGGTGCCCGGATCGCTTCCCGCCGCGTAGACCTTGCCCTTGAAGGCGAGGGCGGAGCGGAAGGATTCCAGGGCTTCCTCGTAGCGTCCGAGTTCCATCAGGGAAAGCCCCCTGGCAAAGCGCAGATCGGGGTATTCGGGGTAGAGCGGAATGCTTTCGGCACAGACTTCGAGCGTCTGCTCGTATTGTCCGTGCTCATGGTAGAGCAGGGCCAGGTTCAGGTAGAGCGCGAGGAAATAGGGGGTGTCGAGGGCCGCTTTCTGCTCTCGAAGCATGGATAGTCCCTTGCGGTAGTTCTCTTCGGCCGGGCGGAGCTCCCCGTTCATCTTGTAGGTTTGTCCCAGGTTGAAGAAGACGTAGGGGTTGTCGGACTCTTCTTTGGCCTGTTCCAAAAGGATGTCGAGGTTGCGGCGGATCTTGTCGCGCTCTTTGAAGGTGTCGTCGATGTAGCCCAGATGGAGGATCTTGGCTTCCGATTCGGCCTGAGGCAAGCCGGTCGCCTTGGCTGCGGGGAACATCTGCTCGTGAACGGCCCCCACATAGCGCATGTCGGGTCGGTTCAGGAAGAAGCGGAAGATGGTGGCCCGCTGGAGGTGCGAGGAGTTCTCGCTCGCCCCGAGGCGGTTGTCGATGATCAGGCTGCAGCCGATGATGCCGCTCCTCCAGGCCATCTTGCGGAGGTGTTCGCTCGATTCGGGATCCAGCCGTTCGTCGGCATCGAGCACCAGGATCCAGTCCCCCGAGGCATGCGAGAGGGCCTCGTTGCGGGCGGCGGCGAAATCGTCCTTCCAGGGGAAGTGGAAGGTTTTGGCTCCGAACTTCTCGGCGATGGCGATGGTTTCGTCCGAAGAGCCGGTGTCCACCAGGATGATCTCGTCCACCGCGTCCTTGACGCTCTCCAGGCAGCCTTGGAGGAATTTTTCCTCGTTCTTGGCGATCATGCAGAGGCTGATGCGAGGGACCCAGAGCTTGAGCAGCGCGAAAACGGCGGAAAGCTCGGCCTCGACCACTTCGGCTTCCTTCTTCGGTCGCTTGATTTTCTGGAGGCTGGCCCGGGCGCTGGCATGGCCGGGACTGAGGAGCAAGGTACGCTCGAAGAACTTCTCGGCCAAACCCAGGTGCTCCAGGCGCGTCAGCAGTACCCCCATCATGTTGAAGCCGTCGGCGGTTCTGGGGGCGAGGCGGATGGCCTGGGCGATCGCCACCATGGCCTTGTCCAGACTGCCCTGGTCCATCAGGACCATCCCCAGATAACGGAAAAGCAGGGGGTTTTCGGGATCCTGCTCGAGCGCGCGGAAGAAACAATCACTCGCCTCGTCCCTCAGGCCTCGTTCGTAGGCTTGGATGCCGAAAGCCAAGAGCTCCTCGGAATTTCCCTGGGGCGCCTCGTCCAGGATTTCCAGGAGAGAGGCGAGCGCGGGGGCGATGTCCGCTCCGAATTGATTCTTGCCCCGGATGCAGTCCACGATGCTCCGGCGTGCCTCGGGGTGAACGGGGTCGAGTTCGAGGACCTTGCGGAAGAAGCGCTCGGCGGCGGCGAATTCCTTCATCCCGTGGAGGACGAGGCCGAGCAGGTTGTATCCCAGTGCTGCGTAGGGGGCGCGCCGTATGATCGAAGAAGCGACCTCGAGGGCCTCTTCGTTTTTTCCGAGTTTCAAGAGGGCATAGCCGAGCAGTTTTAAGGCGGCCAGCTCCTTCTCCTCCGAAAGGGAAAGCAGTTCGACGGCTCTTTCGTAGTTTTCACTATCGATGAGCGCTTCCGCCGTTTTTAGCAAGCGATCGGGGGAAGCGGGGGCGGTTTGTTTCGCGATCCGAAGTGCCATGCCTTCTCCTTTCCACGGGGCGAATCTTTTTGAATTCTTTCATTCAGTTTAGCAAAGATCGGCCGAATAAACGAAAGCCCCCGGATTCCGAGGGCTGAAGGGGCTTCTCTTCTTATTTCAGGAGCGAGAGGACGCTCTGGGGGGCCTGGTTGGCCTGGGCCAGCATGGCGGTGCCGGACTGGGTGAGGATCTGGTTGCGGGTCATGNNTGTGCTCCAAACGGTTGACGTAGGCGCCGATCTTGCCCCGTTCGGTCGAGACGGTGGCGATGGCGGCGTCGAGCGAGGCCAGGGAGGTACAGGCGTTCGCCGCGGTGTTCACCTGGATGGAGGTGATGGAAAGGCTGGCGGCGTCCATCTTGTTGATGGTGACGGTCATCCCCTGGCCGGCGTTGGCCCCTATCTGAATGTTGAGGCCGGTCGTGGAGATGGAGCCGCCGGCGAGCAGTTGGGTCTTGTTGAACTCGGTGTTGGTGGAGATGCGGTCGAGTTCGGAACTCAGCTGGTTCAACTCGAGGGTGATGTTGGCCCGGTCGGAAGCGGCCAGGGTATCGGAGGCTCCCTGAACGGTCAGGGTCCGCATCCTTTGGAGGATGGCTTCCGTCTCGTTGAGGGCTCCTTCGGCGGTGTTGAGCATGCTGATGGCGTCCTGGGCGTTCTGCATGGACTGGTTGATGCCGTTGATCTGGCCGCGCATCTTCTCGGAGATGGCCAGGCCGGCGGCATCGTCCGAAGCCTTGTTGATCCGGAATCCCGAGGAAAGCTTCTCGAGGGATTTGCCGAGGGAAACGTCGTTCGAGACCAGGTTGCGGTGGGCGTTGATGGCCCCGACGTTGGTGTTGATCCTTAAGCCCATTTTTATCCTCCTGAATGAAATCTCGAAAGGCTGTTCTGCTCCCTTTTTCTTCTTCGGCGGCGATCGCGCTTTCTTTAGGGTGCGGCGAAGACATTCTCTTCGAGGGTTTCGGCTTCTTTGGCGCGAACAAACGAAAGCCCCCGGATCCCGGGGGCTTGAGAAAATTCTCTTCTTATTTCAGGAGCGAGANNGGTTGCGGGTCATGTTGGAGACCTCCTCGGCCATGTCCAGGTCGCGGATGCGGGATTCGGCGGACTGCAGATTCTCCGAGGAGACCCCCAGGTTGGCGATGGTGTGCTCCAGGCGGTTGACGTAGGCGCCGATCTTGCCCCGTTCGGTCGAGACGGTGGCGATGGCGGTGTCGAGCGCTCCCAGGGTGGCGCTGGCGTTGGCGGCGGTATCCACCGAGAGGAGGGAGACCGTCAGAGCGGCGGAGCTCATGGTGCCGATGGAGACGGTCATCCCCTGGCCGGCGTTGGCCCCTATCTGGATGTTGATGCCGCCCGAGA
>DOBT01000079.1 GCA_003503675.1 Cyanobacteria bacterium UBA8530
GTGGCGTAGGTCGAGAACTTGTAGCCCTTCTCGTGATCGAACTTTTCGACCGCCCGGATGAGGCCGAGGTTCCCTTCCTGGATCAGGTCCAGGAAAAGCATGCCGCGTCCCACGTATTTCTTGGCGATCGAAACCACCAGTCTCAGGTTGGCTTCGGCCAGCTTTTGCTTGGCTCTGGCGTCGCCCTGCGAAATGCGGCGGGCGAGTTCGATCTCCTGCATGGGGGAGAGGAGGGAGATGGTGCCGATCTCGCGCAGGTACATCCGAACGGGATCGTCGGTGGAAACCCCTTTGGGGACGGAGAGGTCGAGTTCCACTTCTTCCGGGATAAGCTTGATGTCCGAGTCCTCGGGGATGTCGACGTCTCCGACGACGATGTCGATGGTTGCTCCGAGCAGCTCCTCGATCTCGTCGGCCCGCTCCTCGGTTTCGGGGAAGGCCCCCATTTCGTCCACGGAGGAATGCCCCTTGTGCTTGAAGCTTTCCGTTTTATCGCTCAACTTGATCATCTCCAATTATTCCTTTTGAAGACTTCCGCGCTCTTTACTTGCTTTGCTTTTCCGCACACGCTTCCGTCAACCGTCCTTTCAGCACAGGGCATCTTCAGGGAGGCAATCGCTCAACCCCTGGATGATGCCGTTCAGCTCCAGCGATCTCGTGGCCGCTTGTTGGAAGCGTCGCCCCAGTTCGGTTCGCTCTTCGCCGACCGCATTCTTTAGCGCCTGGCCCAATTCGGCTTTGCGCTCCTCCCAATGGCGGAGTTCCACGGTGGCGATGAAAGCGTGACCCATCTGGTCGAAATCTGTCCATCCCTGTGGTTCTTCGTTGAACAGCAGGGCCGAAACCAATGTATGCGTCTCTTGTTCGATCGTCTCCTCCAAGAGGCGCTCCCAATATCCCTTGGTCGATTCCCCCTCCCCGGGTTCGTTTGCTTCGATTCGCTCGCGCAGGGCCTGGCGTGTCCCTTCGGTGAAGGGAATGCCCGCTAAGCGCGTCGCGACCAGCTTCCGGGTTGGCGGATGTTCCACCATGAGGTGGAGAAGTCCCTCCTCGGCCCTTTCCGCGCGATCCTTGACCGGCCCGGTAAAGCCAGAGGGTTTACTATTATGCCGGAAATTCCTCCTGATTTCCAGTCGAACGCTTTCTTCCCGAATTCCGAGCCTTTCCGCCAAGAGGCGGATCCGCTCGTCCTGTTCGACGGGCGAGGGAATGCGACGGATGACCGCCAGCGCCCTCTCGACGGCCCGTGCCTTCGCTTCCGGGCTTTCTCGCTCTTCCGTCCCGATGGCGGCTTCGACCTGAAAGAGGGATAGAGACTGCGCCTCGTCGATCAAGATCCCGAAACGCTCTTTCCCATGGTTCCTCAAAAAGCCGTCCGGGTCCTTCCCGTCGGGGATCCGCAGGATGGAAACCTCGATGCCGACCCCCCGGGAGACCTCTTCCAGGGTGGCGCTGCCGCGTTCGGCCGCCATGACCCCGGCTCGGTCGGAATCGTAGGAAACCACCACCCTCTGGGCATAGCGCAGGAGGGAACGGGCCTGGATGGGAGTCAGAGCGGTCCCCAAAACCCCCACCGCTTCCTCGAAGCCGTGGATATGGCAAGAGATGACGTCCAAATAGCCTTCCGTCAGAAGGGCGCGGCCCTTCGCCTTGATGACCTTCTTCGCCTGGTGGAGCCCGTAGAGGATCTTTCCCTTCTGGTAAAGGGTGGTCTCCGGCGAATTCATGTACTTGGGCTCCTCATTCCCCAAAACCCGCCCCCCGAAACCCAGGGGGTGTCCCATGTCCGACAGGATGGGGAAGATCAGGCGCTCGCGGAAGCGGTCGTAATGGCCACCGGAAGGACGGCTTATCGCCAATCCCGCCGCCTCCTGCAGCTCGCCGGAAATCTTGCGCGAAGCGAGAAAGTCGTGCAGGCCGCTCCAGCCGGAAGGGGCGAAGCCGAGGTTGAACTTCTCCCAGGCCTCCTCCCCGATGTCCCTGGCTTTCAGGTAGGCCCGGGCCGCGCGTCCCCGCTCGGGATGGTGCAGGTTCTCCTTGTAGAATTCCAGGGCCAGTTCGTTGGCCTCCCGGAGCACCTTCCGTTCGTCGAAGTCCCGCTCCACCCGCGCTTCCAGGCGCACCCCGTAGCGCTCCGCCAAGCTCCTCAGCACTTCCGGAAAGCTCTGGCCGTTCATCTTCATCAGGAAGGCGAAGACGTCCCCGCCGGCCCCGCAGCCGAAACAGCGGAAGATGCCCCGCTGCGGATTGACGTTGAAGGAAGGGGTCTTCTCCCCGTGGAAGGGGCAGAGTCCGAGGTGGTTGCGGCCGCTGCGGCGCAAAACCACGTACTCCCCGATCACCTCCAGGATATCGGCTTTTTCTCGAACCTGCTGGATTTCGGAATCGTTCATAGCACTCCTTCCCCCCGCCAGGGCCGGGGAAAGAAGATCTGCTTGTATTTCATGAGGGCGTAGGGGTCGGTCATGCCGGCGATGAAGTCCACCGCGTGCTGGGCGATGTTGTCGGCGCAGGATTCGCAATGGTAATGCGCCGCCAACTCCTCGGGGTTGTTGACGAAGTAGTGGTAGAGCTCGCTCAAAAGGCGCTGGGCCTTCTTCTCCTCCTTCTTGGCCAGGGAGTCCAGGTAGACCCGCTCGAACATGAAGGTGCGCAGCCCCAACAGCTTCTCGCGCATGGGAAGGCTCATGGCGATGTCCGGCTTCCCGAAGGAGTTCTCGATGGTGTCGAGCACCATCTTCGAGATCCGCTCCGAGCGCCGCAGGCTTCCCAGGGGCACTTCTTCCAGGTCCTCGAGGGAGAGGACCCCCCCCCTGAGGGCGTCGTCGATGTCGTGGTTGAGATAGGCGATTCGATCGGACAGCTTCACGACCTGACCCTCCAGGGTCGCGGGCTCGACGCTGCCGGTATGGGTCCGGATGCCGTCGCGCACCTCCCAGGTCAGGTTCATGTTCTCCAGAACCTCCACCACCCGGACGCTCTGGAGGTTGTGCTTGAAACCGACCAGTTCGGAAAGGATGTGCTCCCCGGAATGGCCGAAGGGGGTGTGGCCGAGGTCATGGCCGAGGGCGATCGCCTCGGTGAGGTCCTCGTTCAAACGCAGGGCCCTGGCGATGGTGCGCGAGATCTGCCCCACCTCGAGGGTATGGGTGAGACGGGTGCGGTAGTGGTCGCCCTCGGGGGAGATGAACACCTGGGTCTTCTGCTTCAAGCGGCGGAAGGCCTTGGAATGCAGGATGCGGTCGCGATCCCGCTGGTACACCGTCCGCACCGGACATTCCTCGATAGGGAGGTCGCGCCCCCGGCTGAAACGGCTCTTGGCCGCCAACGGGGAAAGAGAAGAGATTTCGAACTCCTCTTGCTGAACGCGCAGGTGAAGACCCTCAAGCGCCATGGAAAATCCCTTCAAACGGTATCTCGAACAAATTCCTTACGTTTACCCTTTCGACGACGGGGTGCGAAGAACCTCTCTATTATTCCCACAAAGAGAAAAATTTCACCAGACACCTGCCCCTCAAGATCCCCCGTTCGCTGCCGAAGTAGAGAGAAGGATGGATCCGACAATTTTTTCAAGCTCAAGGAGGAGCCCGATGAAGATCATGCAGTCCGCGCTGGCCATGGCCAGCTCCCGCGAGTACGCGGTTTCCCATCAAATCCGGGAATCCCTGGTCGTGAGAAGGCAACCGGAAAGCCCGAAGACCCCGCCTGCCAAGGAGATCTCGCCCATTTCCGACCTCGATCCCCTCGAAACCTTCAAGGCCAAGCTTCTCGCCCTCTTGATCGAGAAGCTCACCGGCAAACCCTTCGATTTCCTCACCCTGGACCCCACGCAGCTTCCGGATGAAGAGGACCTCACTTCTTTCCTGGCTCGCCTCGGCGACCTCAAGGCCGCAAGTCCCAAAAAAGAAAACAAGGAAAGCCAAGAAAATTGGGGCTTCCGCTACGAGTACCACGAATCCTATCGGGAGCAGGAGACCACCGCTTTCGCGGCCGCGGGAATCGTCAAGACCAGCGACGGCCGCGAGATCGACTTCTCGGTGGGCCTCAAGATGAGCCGGGAGTTCATCCAGGAAAACGACATCCAGGTCGGCAACCTCAAAGACCCCCTGGTCGTCAACTTTTCGGGAACGGCCGCCGAACTCACCCGGACCAAGTTCCGCTTCGACCTCGACGCCGACGGGGAAAAAGATCAGATTTCCTTTCTCAAGCCCGGCTCCGGTTTCCTGGCGCTTGACAAGAACGGAAACGGCGAGATCGACGACGGAAAAGAACTGTTCGGCCCCCAAAGCGGAAACGGCTTCTCGGAGCTGGCTTCCCTCGACGAGGACGAAAACGGCTGGATCGACGAAAACGATTCGATCTTTTCCAAGCTGAGGATCTGGACCAAAAACGAGCAGGGCGAGGACAAATTGCTGGGCCTGGGGGAAGCCGGGGTCGGCGCCGTCTTCCTGGGCCATATCTCGACCCCGTTCTCCCTCAAGGACGCCCGGGGTGACTGGATGGGACAGGTGCGCGACAGCGGGGTCTTCCTGAGGGAGGACGGCACGCCCGGAACGGTTCAACAGATCGATCTGAGCCTCTGATTTTTAGAGATCGGCCCAGTTCTCGAGGGTCATCAGCTTTTCCCTCTTGATTGGGTCCTTCTCCGTGCCGAAGAAGCGGATGAGGGGACCGTGGATGCGGGTCGCCCAGGCCTCCTCGTTGTGGGAGGCCCCTTTTTGCTCGACTCCCTTGGCCCTGAGTATCGAAAGATCGTCGCCCTCGAGGCGGGGAGAAGGGGTGACGACCGCGCATCCGGCGAGCAAACAAGACAGAGTAACTGTTTTCAGAGATTTCACCTCAAATCTCCTTTACTGCGTCCAAATCTCTCAAGGCTCTTTCTCCGAGCAGTTCTCGCTTTCTTTCTTTTTCTTTCTTGCCGATTCTCTCGTTGACGTCCAGGGGCGGCAAGAGGCCCCAGTTGGAATTGATGGGTTGGAAGTGCTTCGCCTCGGCTTCGCAGACGTAGTGAGATAGAGCGCCGAGCATGGTTGTACGCGGAAATAGGAAAAGTTCTTTGCCTTGCAGGCGGCGGGCTAGGTTGAGGCCGGCTATCAAGCCCATGGCGATGGACTCGGTATAGCCTTCGACCCCGATCAGTTGTCCCGCGAAAAAGATGTCGTCCTGCCACTCCAGGGTGGGGTGGAGGAAGGTGGGTGAATTGAGGTAGGTGTTTTGGTGCATGACCCCCAAGCGCAGGAATTCAGCCTTTTCCAGGCCGGGGATCAGCGAAAAAATTCTTTTCTGTTCCCCGAATTTCAGTTGATTCTGGAAGCCCACCAGGTTGAAGAGGGTGCCGGCGGCGTTGTCCTGGCGGAGCTGGACCACGGCGTAGGGGCGGCGTCCGGTGCGGGGATCGGTCAAGCCCACCGGTTTCATGGGGCCGAAGCGCAGGGTTTCCACCCCGCGGCTCGCCAGGATCTCGATGGGCAAGCAGCCCTCGAAGAAGTTCTTCTCGCCCTCGAGGTGGAGGTGGGTGCCTTCGCCCTTGAGCAGCTCTTCGATGAAAAGAAGGTATTGCTCCTTGTCCATGGGGCAGTTGAGGTAGACGCCGTCCCCCTTGTCGTAACGGGACTGCGGAAAAACGATGTTCAAATCCAGGCTTTCGTGGGAGACCACGGGGGCGGCGGCGTCGAAGAAGTGCAGGGAATCTTTCCCGAGTCTCTTGGCGATCGCCTCCGCGAGCACCGGGGCGGTGAGGGGGCCCGAGGCGATGACCACCGGGGCGTCCGGGATTTCTTCGATTTCCCTGCGCTCGACCGTGATGAGCGGGTGGTTCTCGATCTTCTCGGTGATGTACGAGGAAAAGAGATCCCGATCCACCGCCAGGGCGCCGCCCGCCGGGACGCGGGAAAGTTCGGCCGCCTGCATGATCAGGGAATTCAATCGTTTCAACTCTGCCTTCAAGAGGCCGGAAGCGTTGTTGATTCCGGCTCCTCCGAGGGAGTTGCTGCACACCAGTTCCCCCAGCTTATCGGTTTTGTGTGCCGGAGAAGGAGTATGGTTCCTCATCTCTATGAGGAGGACTTCGACGCCCCGGTTGGCGAGTTGCCAGGCGGCCTCGCTTCCCGCCAGGCCGCCACCGACGACTGTCGCTCTCACTTCTCGACGCCCTCGGCTTCTTCCTCTTTTTTGGCGGCCTTCACGTTGAGGATGTTCTTGCATTCGACGTTCGAGCAGAGCAGGAAGGTCCTGCCGGTCTTGGTGGCCCGCTTTTGGACCATGAAGCTCGAACACTTGGGGCAAACCTGTTCGGTGGGCGGATCCCAGCTGGTGAAGGTGCATTCGGGATAGCGGCTGCAGGCGTAGAAGGTCTTGCCGGTCCGGCTCCGCTTGATGATGATGTCCCCGGTGCATTCGGGAGCGCGACAGGTCACGCCCAGCTTCTTGATGAGGGGCTTGGTGGTCTTGCACTCCGGGTAGCCGGAGCAGGCCAGGAATTCCCCGAAGCGCCCGGTCTTGATCAGCAGGGGTTGGCCGCAGGTTTCGCAGTTCTCGCCGCTCGGGATGGCGACGGGCTTCATTTCCTTGGCCGCGATCTTGAGGGTTTCCTGGAAGGGCTTGTAGAAGGCGGCTATCAGCTTCTGCCACTCCTGCTCGCCCGCCTCGACGGCGTCCAGCTTGTTCTCCAGATCGGCGGTGAAGCCGATGTCCACGATGGTCGGGAAGTGCTGCACCAGCTGTTCGTTGACCTGAAGGCCGAGTTCGGTGGGTTTGAGGGTCTTGGCTTCCCGCTCGACGTAGCCGCGGTCGATGATGGTGCTGATGGTCGGGGCGTAGGTGCTCGGGCGGCCGATCCCCTTCTCTTCCAGGGTCTTGACCAGGGAGGCCTCGGTAAAGCGCGGGGGGGCCTGGGTGAAGTGCTGCTTGGGGAGCACTTCCTTGAGTTTCAAGGCTTCTCCGGCGGTCAGTTCGGGCAGCTTGGACTTCTTCTCGACCTCTTCCTCGTCGGTCACCTCGGTGTATACCGCCTGGAAGCCGGGGAAGACGACCTTGCTGTCGGCTGCGCGCAGCAAGGCGCTGAAGTCCTCGTGCTTGGCGTCGATCTCGACCGAGATGACCTTGATCACGGCGTTGGCCATCTGGCTGGCGAGGAACCTCTCCCAGATCAGCCGGTACAGCTTGTTCTGGTCGGGGGTGAGGAAGGGCTTCATCGATTCGGGGGTTCGTACGACGGAAGAGGGGCGGATCGCTTCGTGGGCGTCCTGCGCTCCCTTCTTGGTGGGGTAAGTCCTCTTCTGGGCGGGAATGTAGTCCTTGCCGTAGCGCTCGGTGACGAAGCCCCTGGCCTCGTCCTGGGCCTCCTGGGCCACCCGGACGGAGTCGGTTCTCATGTAGGTGATGAGGCCGACGGGACCTTCCGTGCCCAGCTCGATTCCTTCGTAGAGCTGCTGGGCGAGGGCCATGGTGCGCTTCACCGAGAAGCCGTAGCGCCTGCTGCCTTCCTGCTGGAGGGTGCTGGTGATGTAGGGAGGGCTGGGCTGGCGCTTCTGCTCCTTGGGGGTCACCTTCTTCACGGAGAAGGCGGCGTCCTGAAGGGAATCGACGGCCTTTTCGGCCGCGGCCTGGTTCCCGATGTCGATTTTCTTGCCGTTGAGCTGCGCCACCTCGGTGGAAAAGGCCGTCTTGGCGGTGGCCTTCTGGAGGGATGCGGAAATGGACCAGTATTCCTTGGGAACGAAGGCCAGCACTTCCTCCTCGCGGTCGCAAATCAGGCGAACGGCGACGGATTGGACCCGGCCGGCGCTGAGGCCCCGACGGACCTTGTACCAGAGAAGGGGGGAAATCTTGTAGCCTACCAGGCGATCCAGCACTCGGCGGGCCTGCTGAGCGTCCACGCGGTTCTGGTCGATCTCTCGAGGCGACTTGATGGCGTTCAGGATGGCGTCCTTGGTGATCTCGTTGAACTCGATGCGCTGGAGGCTCTTGGCTTCCCCTTCCAGGATTTGAGCCAAGTGCCAGGCAATCGCCTCTCCCTCGCGATCGGGGTCGGGGGCGAGGAAGACGGAAACCGCCGAACGTGCGGCTTCTTTCAATTCCTCGACGACGTTCGTCTTTTCAGGCAGCACTTCGTACTTGGGCGAGAAGTTCTTTCGAACCTCGACCCCCAGCCCCTTCTTCGGAAGATCGCGGACATGCCCCGTGGAGGCCTTGACCTGGAAGTCCTTACCTAAAATTTTTTCGATCGTCTTCGCCTTCGCTGGCGACTCGACGATCACGAGCGACTTTGCCACTGACCATCACCTTATTCCTAATGAGAAACCCGGCGCTGGTAGCGCTGACCCGGCAGGCGCGTCGCCAAGGATTTTAATTCTAGCATCACCAGGGCGCCGGTGACTACATTCGCTTCCATCCCGGCACTCCGTGCAATCTCGTCGATATTCAATGGTAATGCCCCGAGGGAGGATAATACTTTTGCCTCCTCGGGGGGAAGATCGGGGGGGGGAATTTCGATTTCCCCTTCTTTTTCCCTCGGAATCCAGCCCAGTTCCGAGCAAACGTCTTCCCAGGAAGAAACCAGACGGGCTCCCTGGGCGATCAAACGATTGGTTCCCAGGCTTCCCGGTTGATCGATCGGGCCGGGAACGGCCATGACCTCTTTTCCCTGCTCGAGAGCGAAATCGGCGGTGATGAGCGCTCCGCTCCTATCGCCCGCTTCCACCACCACCACCGCCGGGACGAGGGCGGATACGATGCGGTTGCGGGCCGGGAAGTGGCGGGCCGCGGGGGGAGTTCCCGGGGGGTATTCGGAGAGGACGGCGTGGCTCTTGGCGATTCTCTCGTAGAGCCCGCGGTTGGATTGGGGGAACGCCAGGTCGGGGCCGCAGCCCAGTACCGCCAGGGTCCTTCCCTCGACCTCGAGGGCCCCGAGATGGGCGGCGGCGTCGATCCCCTGGGCCAGGCCCGAGATCACCGTGATTCCCTGGAGGGCGAGCTTTCTGGCGAGTTCATGAGCCACCCGCAAGCCGTAGGGGGAGGCCGAACGGGTCCCCACGATGGCGATCGCGCGTGCCGGGGCGAGGGCTTCGATTCGGCCCTTGAAAAAAAGCACCGGGGGAGGATCGTGGATTTCCTTGAGAAGGGCGGGATAGCGTGAATCCGGGTAGGCAATCGCCTCGCAGCCGGCCTTGGCCAGCTCAATCGAAAGCCTTTGCGGATCGATCTCCCGGCGCGCCTTCTCGATGCGTCCGGCCAGTTCGGGGCCGATCCCCTCCACCGAGCGCAGGGAAGAGAGCGGAGCCTGCCAGGCCTCGCCCAGACTGCCGAAGCGCCCGCACAAATTGCGCATCCTCACTCCGCCCAATCCGGCGATGCGTTGGAAGGCCAGCCAAAATTCCTTCTCTTCCATTTCCCTTCCTCCGAGAGAAGTTTAACAGAAAATTAAAGATTCTTCATATTTATCCTTCCCCCTGATTTGATATCCTTGTAATATGTCTTTTTTCAGAGGGATGCTCAAGGGTGAGCCCCCCATTTCGAGGAGGAAAAATGTCCCACCATCTCGACCTCGCTGCCCTCGGACTCGATGGCCTCAAGCGGGTTTACTGGAACCTTTCCGCGCCCGCCCTGGTCGAAGAAGCGATCAAGCGCGACGAGGGAGCTCTCGCGGAGCATGGTCCCCTCATCGTTCGTACCGGTACCCACACCGGCCGTTCCCCCAACGACAAGTTCACCGTCAAGGAAGCGACTTCCTCCGATAAGATCTGGTGGGGCAAGGTGAACATCCCTTTCGAGGAAAAGAAGTTCGACGCCCTTTTCAACCGGGTGAAGACCTACCTCAAGGGGAAAGAGGTCTTTGTCCAGGATTGCTTCGCCGGCGCCGATCCCGAGTTCCAGGTCCCCATCCGGGTGGTCACGGAATTCGCCTGGCAGAACCTTTTCGCCCAGAACCTCTTCATCCGCTCCGAAGGCCTGAGCGAAAAAAATGAAAAGCCCTTCACGGTGATCTCGGTGCCCGGCCTCCAGGCCATCCCCACCCAGGACGGCACCGCCTCCGAGACCTTCATCATCGCCAACCTGGAGCGCCGCATCGTTCTCATCGGCGGTAGCCGTTACGCCGGCGAAATCAAGAAGTCGATCTTCTTCGTCCTCAACTACCTGCTGCCCCTGAAGGGCGTGCTCTCCATGCATTGCTCGGCCAACATCGGCAAGGAAAATGACGTCGCCGTCTTCTTCGGGCTTTCCGGCACCGGGAAGACCACTTTGTCCGCCGATCCCGAGCGGAAATTGATCGGGGACGACGAGCACGGCTGGAGCGAGCACGGGGTCTTCAACTTCGAAGGCGGCTGTTACGCCAAGATGATCAAGCTCAACCCCGAAGCCGAGCCCGAAATCTTCTCGACCACCCGGAAGTTCGGGACCGTCCTCGAGAACGTCGGCTACGACGTCGATTCCCGGGCCCTCGACCTGAACGACGATACCCTGACCGAGAACACCCGGGCGGCCTATCCCCTGACCCATCTCTCCAACATCGAGCCCTCCGGAATGGGCGGTCACCCCCGCAACATCATCATGCTCACCGCCGACGCCTTCGGCGTCATGCCCCCCATCGCCAAACTGACCCCCGAACAGGCGATGTACCACTTCCTGTCCGGCTACACCGCCAAGGTCGCCGGGACCGAGCGCGGGATCAAGGAGCCGCAGGCCACCTTCAGCACCTGCTTCGGCGC
>DOBT01000098.1 GCA_003503675.1 Cyanobacteria bacterium UBA8530
TCCTGGTCAACGCCAAGAACAAACGATAATAAACGGAGAGAAGGGGCCGTCTCAAATCATCGAGACGGCCCCTTTCTGTTTTCCTCTTCTGAGACAGCTTCTTTTCTATATCCCTGCGATGCGCTCCATCCAGAGGGCGTTGCTTCCCTCGAGTTCGAGTTTGGCTTGTTGGTAGCGTTGGGTGGTTTCCTGGGCGCTTTCCGGGTCGACATAGAGGGATGGATCCGCCATCCTTTCCTCCAGTAAAGCGATCTCCTCTTCGAGGTTCATGATCCTGGCTTCGATTTCCTCGACTTCGAGGAGGGCCTTGTGAAGGGGGACCTTCTTTCCCTTCGATTCTTTTTTCTCTTTTTTCTCGGCTTCCTTCTTCTCGGAGGCCTTCGCCAGAAGCTGCTCTTCTTTTTTCAGGCGATAGTAGGCGTAGTCCCCGTCGTACAGAAGGGCCCGCTTGTCTTCGAAGGCCAGGACGCGGGTGGCGATCTGGTCGAGCAGGTAACGGTCGTGGGAAACCAGAATGACGGTCCCCTGGTAGCTGACGAGGGCGCTGGCGAGTATGTCCTTGGAAGCGATGTCGAGGTGGTTGGTGGGTTCGTCCAGGACCAGGAGGTTGGCGGGGTGCAGGAGAAGCTTGGCCAAGGCCAGTCGGCTCTTTTCTCCTCCCGAGAGCTGGGACACCTTCTTGAAGACCTCCTCGTCCTTGAAAAGGAAGCGGGCCAGGAGATTTCGCACTTCGCCGAGCTTCCAGTCGGGGGCTTCCAGGTAGGCCTCGTCGAGGACGCTGTTGCTTCCTTCGAGTGAGTCCGCCTGCTGCTGGGAGTAGTAGCCGACCTTGACGTTGTGTCCGAAAGAGCGGAGGCCCTCGCTGGGTTCTTCTTCTCCGAGGATCAGGCGCAAAAGCGTTGACTTGCCGCAGCCGTTGGGGCCGACGAGGACGAGGCGATCGCCCCTCCTCAGCTCGAAGGACAGCTTGGAGAAGACCTCGAGGTTCTCATAGCGCTTGGCGAGGCGTTCCCCTGAAAGCACCAGGTTGCCCGAGGGGGGGGCGACCGGGAAGCGGAAAAAGATTTTCGGAATGGGGCGGGGCAGCTGGATCCTCTCGATCTTGGATAGCTGCTTTTCCCGGCTCTTCGCCTGCCGGGAGCGGGTGGCGCTGAAGCGGAAGCGCTCGATGGTGGCTTCCTGGCGGGTGATTTCCTTTTTTTGCCGATCGTGCGCGGCGCTGGCGCTCTCCCGACGCGCTTCCTTTTCCTCGACGAAATCCGAGTAGGTGCCGGAGTATTCCCCGAAATGACCGTTTTCCAGCTCCGATATGCGGTTGACCACGGAATCCAAGAACATCCGGTCATGCGAAATCAAGAGAACGGCGCCCGGATAGTCCGCCAGGTAGTCCTCCAGCCACTCGATGGCCGTAACGTCGAGGTGGTTGGTCGGTTCATCCAGCAGGAGGAGATCGGGTGAGGCCAGCAGCAATCGGGCCAGCGCGGCCCGCATCTGCCAGCCGCCGCTGAATTCCCTCATGGGGCGCCTTCGATCCTCCGGCTTGAACCCCAGGCCAAAGAGCACTCGCCCGATGCGGGTTTCCGCCGTGTAGCCTTCCGCCATTTCGAACTCGAGCTGGAGGCGGCTTTGTTTCTCTACCAATTCGTGCAGGGCTTCCGGATCTTTGGTTTCCTCGATCGAATGCGCGATCTCCTCGAGGGCTTTCCCGATTCCCCTGATCTTTTCGAAGACCGCCCACATCTCCTCGTCCAGGGTCCCGGAAAAATTTCCCACGAGTTCCTGGGGCAGATAGCCGATGGAGCGGCGGGGGGGGAAGATTATCTTGCCCCCGTCGGGATCGATCTCGCCGGTGAGGATTTTCAGGAAGGTCGATTTTCCGGCGCCGTTGGCACCGATGAGACCGACCCTTTCCCCCGGATTCACTTGCCAGGTGACTCCCCTGAGGACTGTTCCGGTGGGATAGCTCTTTGAAAGGTTTTCGACACGAATCATCTCCCCATAATAGCAGAAAAGAAGAAGCCCCGGTCATCGCGAAAATGCGGTAAGATCTCCCCATGGATGTCGATCAACTTTCTTTTTTCGGGGAATCCAAGGAAAGCTCGCCCCTCGCCCACCGGATGCGGCCACGCAGCCTGGACGAGTTCTCGGGGCAGGAGCACATCCTGGGGGAAGGCAAGCCGCTTTCTCAGATCCTGAAGGGGAGCCATCCCCCTTCGATGCTCTTCTGGGGCCCCCCCGGCACGGGGAAGACCACCTTGGCGAGGATCGTGGCTCAGCGCTTCGAGGCCAGGTTCGTTTCCTTCAGCGCCGTCACGGGGGGCTTGCCCGAGTTGCGGGAGATCGTGAAGGAGGCCCAATCCCATCGAAGGCTCGGGAAACGAACGATTCTCTTCGTGGACGAGATCCACCGNNCGAGAACCCCTCCTTCGAGGTCAATCCCGCCCTGCTTTCCAGGATGCGGGTCTTCGTGCTGCAGTCCCTGAAAGAAGAGGAAACCAAAAGCATCGTGCGGCGGGCGCTGACCGATTCCACCCGAGGCCTGGGGCTTTCAGAAGGGGTCCTGGGCGAGGAAGCCCTTTCGCATCTCGTTGCGCTCTCGGGCGTNNCATGATCGAGGCGGGGGAGGACCCCCTCTTCATCGCCCGCCGCCTGGTGATTTTGGCGAGCGAAGATATCGGGAACGCCGATCCGCACGGGCTCATGGTGGCCAACGCGACCTTCGAGGCGGTCCGTTGCCTGGGAATGCCCGAGGGCAGAATCCCGCTCGCGCAGGCGACGACTTACCTGGCTGCCGCTCCCAAGAGCAACGCCGCCTACAAGGGCTTGGGCGCTGCCCAGGAAGCGGTGCGCCGTTCGCCCTTCCCCGTGATCCCCATCCACCTCCGCAACGCCCCCACCAAGCTGATGAAAGATATGGGCTACGGCAAGGAGTATCGCTATCCGCACGATTTCGGCGGCTTCGTGGCTCAGAGCTACTGGCCGGAGGGGATGAACGCGAAAAAGTTCTATCTCCCCACCGACAACGGCTACGAAGCCCAGATCAAGAAAAGGATGCAGAATTGGCGGACTCAGGAATGATCCCAAGAAAGCGAGCGATCTCAACGGCTAGCCGTCAATTCGTTTTTGGCCGAGGGCGCTTCGTAGAGCTTCTTCAGAATTCTCTGCTTTTTGCGCAGGGAGGCGATCAGGAAGAAGACGAAGNNCGCCTCTCGGCGCCACTGGCCGTTGGAAGGTAATGCTTGTAACCCGCCATTGCCTCGACCCCTTCGCGAAAAACAGGGTTTTCCGACCCCCCTAAGGTAGCATTTCCGGGGGACGAGTCAATCCTCGGAGGCTCGTATCGGGAGGGAGAGAAGGCCCTTGCAGGCCCCGGCGATCCCCTCGACGCCGCGGGAAAGTCCGAGGCTTTCAGAGGCGAGGGCTTCGGTGGCCGCCGCGGATTCCGTGCAGGTAGCGGCCAAACGAGCAATCCCTTGGGCTACCCTCGAACTTCCGCTGGCCATCAGTCCCGTCGTCGAGGCGATGGCTTGAATGGAGCGGTCTCCGATCTCGGCCGCCTTCGCCAGGGCGTCGAGCCCTTCGCCCGCCTGGGCGACCGCCACCATCCCCAGTCGCGCCTCGAGGCTCCCTTGTTTCATTCCCTCGATCGCCCGGACGGTCGCTTGCTCGATTTCCCTCATGAGCTCCGCCAGCCTCAGGCTGGCCAAGGAGCTTTGTTCGGCCAGCTTGCGGACCTCCTCGGCCACCACGGCGAAGCCCCTTCCCTGCTCTCCGGCCCGGGCGGCTTCGATGGCGGCGTTGACGGCCAGGAGGTTGGATTGATCCGCGATGCCTTCCATGATCACCAAGACCTGTTCGATCGAGGGGCCCAGGCGGCCGATTCGATCGACCGTCTTGGTGGAGGCCGTGACCCTTTGACGCACGGCCTCCATCTTTTCGATGGCCTGGCGCAGATTCTGGCTGCCTCCGGAGGCGAGACGAACGGCCTTCTTGGAGGTCTCGATGGCCTGGAGGGCGCCTTGGGCCGCGGCTTCGGCGATTTCGCTCAGCTTGTTGGTTTCGGCGGCGAATTGCCCCAGGCTGCGGGCCCGATCGGAAGCGCCCAGGGCGATCTTTTCGGCGTTCCGGGCGATTTCGCGGGCCAACGCGACTTCATGTTCGGCTTCGGTGAACAGTCGCTTTCCCGATTCGCCGAGGCGTCCCGCGAGGTCTTGCTCTACTTCCTGATTTCGGAGCGGCTTCGCGAAAAGCCGGAGAAAAATATTCCCGTTTCCGAACGAAGGCTTTTCTTTATTCATGGCTCCCTCTCGCGAAAGACAGTGGACTCTTGGATTATAGCGCGATCGGCCCCGCTCTTGAAAGAATGGGGGGAAAAACCGGGGCTTGACATAACGCCCTTTGTAAGTTAAGGTAAGGGCAACAAGGTTAAATTTCAACTAAATTTTAAATAACTTTAGTTGAACAAACGGATCGTTCGTTTTTCGAAAGGGGAAGTCATGCTTACCAACCACCGCGATTTCGGCACCAGCTTCGTCAACGTAGAGGGTATCCGTGAGATGGGCCTGCTCAGCGAGCGGAAAATCGAATGGGTTCTCGAGAGCGAGATTTTGAAGACCGTCGGAACCGAACTCATCGTCCGCCCCATCATCGAAAAGGATTTCGACGTGGTTTCCGGCCTCTATCGCAAGATGGTTCCCGAACTCGTCGGCACCAAGTTCGATTTCATCTATGATATCGAAGGCCTCAAGAGCCATGTCGGCATCGGGCTGACCGTGGGCAAGATGGACCGCTTCATCTACGTCGTCGAGAGCGTCGTCGAAAAAGAGATCGTCGGAATGGTTCTCCTCACCCTCGATCGCCTCAACCTCTCCATCGAGATGAACCTCGTCACCCTCAAGCCCGAGTTCCGCTCGATCGAAACCCTCCGCAGCCTTTACCTCTTCATCGACACCATGATGGTCAAGAGCGGCGTCGAGTACGGCACCGTCACCGTCTTCACCACCGACCTCTATGCCCCCGAGCTCATCGAAGAACTCGGCTGGAAGGTCCGCGGCGTCTTCCCCGGAATGCTCCTCGTCCACCACAAGAACGACCTCTACTACCGCATCCACGGTACCGTGATGGACAAGTTCTTCGGCAAGGGCATCGAGCGGTTGATCCCCGAAATCAAGCTCACCGAAAAGGGCAAAGAAATCCTCAACCTGACCGAACGGGTCATGGTCGTCCGCTAGTCCTTCTAAACGAGGGGGAGGCTTAGGCTTCCCCCTTTTTTCTTGGCGCTTTTCGGGCTATACTCTAAACAAGGGGGACAACGCCATGCACAAAGCCTATGCCGTCATTCCGACTTACAACGAGGCGAAGAACATCGGGCCTTTGATCGCCGAACTACTGGAGGCCGCACCGGGCTTGCAGGTCGTGGTGGTGGACGAGAAGTCCTCCGACGGGACGGGCCCCCTGGCCAGAATGATGCAGACCCAGCATCCGGAGTTCGTTCAGGTCGTTCACAGCCACCTGGCCCTCGGCCTCAAGGAGGCCTACCTGGCCGGTTTCCGCCTGGCCATCGCGCAGGGCGCGACCCACCTGTTGACCATGGATGCCGATTTCTCGCATCCCCCCGCCCTGGTCCCGGCCCTCATCGAGGCTGGTGAAACCACGGACCTGGTCATCGCCTCGCGCTACGAGAAGGCCTCCCGAATCCGCAACTGGCGCCTCTTTCCCCGCCTCCGGAACGCCCGGCTGAATTCCTTCGCCAAAAAGAGGTTCGCCAAGTTGAAGCGGATCGAGATCGCCGATTGCCTCTCGAACTTTCGCTGCTATTCGAGGGAAGTTCTCGAAAAAATATCCTTCGAGGCCCTTTCCACCGACGGCGCCGCCCTCCAGGTCGAACTCCTGCGCCTGGTCTCCGACCTCGGAGGCAGCATCAAGGAAGTTCCCTTCGACTTCGACGCCTCCCGCCAGGATCCCGCCAAGTTGGCCGGCCGCCATGTCAAGGAAGCCCGCCAGGCGATCGCCCGGATCCTCTCCTAGATGCCCACCCATTCCCTGGACGCCTTTACCCTGCGCTCTTACCCCCTGGGTGAGTCCGACCGCATCGTGGTCCTTTTCTCGCGGGAAAAAGGGCTAGGGCGTGCGGTTGCCAAGGGGGCCCGCAAATCCGGAAGTTCCCTGGCCGGAAGGATCGAGCCTCTCGTTCGCTGCCGCTTCCTGCTGGCAGCCTGCCGCAATCTCGACATCGTCTCCCAGTGCGAGACCGTCAGGACCTTTCCCGCCCTTCGCCAGGACCTCTCGCGATTGATGCAGGCCCTTTGCCTGGCCGAGCTGACCATGGCCGCCTTGGCGGAAGGGGAGCCCCATCCCGAGGCCTTCGATCGATTCGACGAGGCCCTGCGCTCCATGTGCCGTCTCGATCCCCAATTGGTCGCCCTCTGGTACCAGCTCAAGCTGCTCGACGACTTGGGTTACCGCCCTTCCTTCGACTTTTGCGTCCTGTGCGGAACCCCCATCGAGGGGGAAAGTTTCTTTTCCCCTCGAGAAGGCGGGGTTGTTTGTTGCCGGGACGGCTTGAGGCTTTCCCCCCTCGTCCGCGAAACCTTATCCCTTCTTCAAGAAGCGGGGATTTCGGAACTGGATTCCCTGCATCCGGAGAAGGAGGTCCTGGGGGACGCCCATCGCCTGCTGGGAGAACACATCAAGTTGAGGATCGATGCCCGCCTCAAGGCCTCGTCCCTTCTTCCCCTCCTGGGATGAAGACATGAAGATCGACTGGGAGCAGCTCCAGCGCAAGGCCCTGACCCTCATCCTCCTCCTCGTGCTCGCTTATTTCGGCTGGCAGGCGGCGATCTACTTCCGCGACGTCCTCTCGATCGTGGTCTCGGGAATCATCATCGCCTACCTGCTTCAGCTTCTGGTCGATCCCCTCTCCCGCTGGATCAACCGCCTGGTGGCCGTGGTGACGGTCTCGCTCGGTTTCGTCGTGGTCATCTCCCTCTTCACCTCCCTCCTGATCCCGCTGGTCATCAAGCAGCTTCGCATGCTCTTCATCGGTCTTCCCGACAAGCTGGACCAGCTCCAGGGTTTGCTTTACCATTTTCAGGGAAAGCTCTTCAACCACCACGTCGCCATCAGCCTCGATCGCATCTATTCCTGGATCTTTCCCCGCATCGAGCGCTGGAGCACCCATCTGGGCGACAACCTGCCAGGTCTGGTGATGGGAAGTTTTCTCGGCTTCTTCTCCACCGCCATGGTCCTCGTTTGCGCCTTCTACTTCCTGAAGGACGGCAAGGAGATCTGGGAGGGCATCCTTTCCTTCTTCCCCAATCGGACCCGCGAGCACCTGGACCACCTCATGCTCATGCTGAATTCCAGTCTTCACCAGTACTTCCTCGGGCAGGTCATCAACGCCGCGGTGGTGCTCGTGCTTTCCACCATCGTCTTCAGCCTGCTGCGGATGGACTTCGGGGTGGTCGCGGGGAGCGTCTGGGGAATCCTGGAGGTCATCCCCTACTTCGGGACCTACATCGGCATCGGTCTCGCCCTCATCCTGGCCTCCTGGCAGGGCGGTGAACTCGTCCTCAAGGTCTTGATAGCCGCCATCATCATTCAGCAGCTCAAGGACAACGTCATCGCTCCCAGGGTGATGAGCCACACCACCGGCCTGCATCCGGTCATGATCGTGATCGCCGTCCTGATAGGCGGCAAGTTGGCCGGTTTCTTGGGGATTCTCCTCGCCATCCCGGTGGCCGCGGTCTTCATCGGCCTGCTCCAGTTCTATGCTTCCCGCCAGGGGGAAGGTCCCGAAAAGGAGGAAGCGCTCCCTCCCACCGTACAGGAAGAGAAACTGAGTTGAAGCTTTTGTTTCGCTATTTTCTCTCGCCCTCGTTAAGGCCTCGGTCGCCGTGGTATAAATAGACTCTGGTTGTTTTGTTTACAAGCGGATTGCAGAATCGGACGGAAGGAGAACAGGATGCCAAAACTGACTGTCATGGACATCGAGGAAACGTACGGAATCACTTCGCGCGAGGTCCGCAACCTGATGCATGACGGGCAACTGAACGGCGAGAGGAACCACGGAGTGTGGTATATCGACGAAGCAAGCCTGTTTTCGGCCATAGAAAAGGGTCTCCTGAAAGATCGGAAGAAGGCTTTGCGCGCGGAGGCCGCCAAATAGCCAGCGGGCTGTAATTTCTTGGAGTATAATGGGGCCGTAGGCCCCCTTTTTTTTTCGGAGATCATGCCTTGCTCACGCTGGAGAAAAAGCCTTTCCGTGTTCTCGACACCCTCTTCGAGGGGGGCCTCGGGCTGCTCTTGCTTTTCTCGCCTTTGCTCATCGCGGTGGGGAACATCGATGCCTACCGCACCGTGCAGGCAACCTTCTCCCTGGTGCTCATCCTGTTCCTGGTCACCCTCTGGGGCATCAGGCTCTCCCTCGCCGATTCCTGGCGCAGGGTCCCGGGCCTCCCCGCCGCCCTACCGCTTTTGCTCTTCCTCGGCTGGAGCGCCCTTTCCTTGACCCAGTCTCCCAGCCTCACCCTGGGAGGGCAGAGCCTCCTGGTCCTCTGCGCCTACGCCCTTCTTTACCTGGCGATCGCCGACCGGGCCCGTGAGGGAAGATTCAAGGAGCGGCTGCCCCTCCTCATCCTCGTGCCCTTCTCGATCAACGCCATCCTGGGGATCCTGCAGTTTCTCCACTTCGATCTCCAGGGACTGGCCCGGATCCTGCCTCCCTCCCTGTTCTTCCAGAACTACGTCGACGGTCTCAACGCCCCCAGCCGCCTCGGCTCCGCCGCCGGGATCCTCGGCAACCAGGACGTTCTGGGCTGGTATCTCGTCGGTCCCCTTTCCTTGCTGGTCGGGTTGTTCCTGGCCAGATGGAAGAGCCTCCGTGCAGTCCCCTACTCCCTGCTCTTCGGCATCGGCCTGGTTTGCCTCTTCGCCACCATGACCCGGGGGGCCTGGATCGGGATGGGGGGCGCCCTGGTGCTCATGGCCGCGCTTCTTTATTTCCGCTTCCGCGCTTTCGTCAGGAAGAACCGGCTGTTCATCCTGATCGGGGTTCTCGCCATCTCCCTCCTGGCCATGGGCGGCGCCTTCTCCGTCGGCTTGACGCCTCAGAGCATGCTCATCCGGGCGACCGGAGACAACCACACCGTGCTGCAGCGTCTCGCCGTCTGGCAGGTGGCCAAAAGAATGGCGGACGAGCGCCCGATGCTCGGCCAAGGGCTGGGAAGTTTCAAGGTGCTTTATTTCTCCACCCTTACCCGCCAGTTCCCCGGCAACATTCCGTCCATCCTGCGCCACCGCTACGTGCAGGCCCACAACGACTTTTTGCAGGTTCTGGCCGAAACCGGCTATCCGGGCTTCCTCCTCCTCCTCTCCACTTTGGGCTGGTTCTACTTCGATCGCATCCGCTGCCTCAAGGCCCTGCCGGGAAACGAAGGAATCGTCGGGATTGGAGAAATGGGGGCTTTGACGGCCATTTTGGCTGGCGCACTCTCGGGCTTCCCCTTCCACATCGCGGTTTCCTCGGTGGTCTTCGTCGTTTTGGCGGGCTCTTTGGCTTCCCGGGGGGAAAAGGGGATTTTCGAAAGAATTTCCCACGACAGCCCCAAAAAACTCTTTCTGGGCATCGAGGGGGCGGGAATCGCCCTGCTGGGCCTCACCCTCGCCGCTTCCGTTCTTTTGCAGTACCAGGCCGACCTTTTTACCAAACAGGGGATGGCGATGGTCGCCCGCCAGGACTTCCCCGCGGCGGAAAGCCTTCTCGTCAGAGCCCTCTCCTGTGACGGCGCCCGGGGGGATGCCCGCGTCCAGCTCGGCTACGCCCTGGCCATGCAGCAGCGCTGGGATCCGGCCGCTCGAGTCATCGAGGCTTCCCTCACTACCTTCGACGACGTCTCGACCCACTACTACCTGGGCTTCATCTACCGTTCCCTGGGGAAGTTCCTGGATTCACGCCGGGAGTACCTCCGCGCCATCAGCTACTATCCCGAGGGCCATCCCACCCGGGCGATGATCCTCGGGCAACTCCAGGCCCTCGATCGCTACGTCGCCCAAGGCTACGAGAAGAAAACCACGCTTGAAGGAGGTTCTGCCCGTTGATCGGAAAAATCGAAGTACTCGCCGAGTCCCTCTTCAATCGCAACAACCCGGTCGATGCTATTTTTCGCTACTACTTCATCCACCATGACCCCATGCGCCGGACGGTCAAGACCTTCAGCGACGGCCCCGTCCTCGGAATGCTCGCCGAATGCGAGACCGACCTGGATCCGGAGCCCCTGGTGCTCTTCGCCATCAACAAGGTGGAAAGCCTTCCCCTGCTCCTGAGGAGGATTTTGGCGCCGAAAAAGAAGTATTTCATCGTCTCGAAGTGGGAGCAAAGGACGGCCGTCCTCAAGGTCGTCGCCGCCGTCGACGAGAGCCGTTACCGCATCTTCGCGGGCGATCGCAACCTCTTCAAGGACCGGCCCCTTCCGGCCTGCACCCGCTTTGAGGAGGGGGGCTTCTTCGGGTATCGGATCGCCGAGGGGGCGGATATCCACGCTTCCGCGCGCATCCGCTGGATGGCCGAGAGCTTCGCGGGGGTCACCGCCTTCACCGAGTCGGAGCACCGGGGGAAGGGCTATTCGCAAGCTTGCCTGGGAACCCTGACCAAGAAGCTGCACATGAGGGGGGTGCTCCCGCTCTATCCCTGTGAGGCCGGCAACGAGGACGAGGTGAAGCTGCTTTCCGGTCTGGGCTACCATTCGCTCGAGAAGGACCTCTACGTTTGTCACGGAGGCTTGAAATAGATGAAGGTTTTGGTTGCGGGCGGCGCGGGCTACATCGGCTCCGTCGCGGTCGAAGAACTCTTGAAGGCCGGCCACTCCGTGGTCGTCTTCGACAACTTGAGCAAGGGCCATGAAAAGGCCGTCCATCCGGAGGCGAGCTTCTTCCGGGGCGATCTCGGTGACTCCGAGCGCTTGGAGGAGGCTCTCGAAGGCTGCGAGGCCGTCCTCCACTTCGCCGCCGATTCCCTGGTGGGCGAATCCATGAGGGATCCCGGGAAATATTTCAAGAACAACCTCGGCAACACCCTTTCCCTGCTCGAAGCCATGAGGAAAAAGGGAATCGGAAAGATCGTCTTCTCCTCCACCGCCGCGGTCTACGGGGAGCCCGAGAACCTTCCGATCAGGGAGATCGATCGCCAGGTCCCGACCAACCCCTACGGCGAAAGCAAGAAAATGATCGAAGGCATCCTGGGGTGGTACGAAAAGATTTTCGGCTTCCGCTTCGCCGTGCTTCGCTATTTCAACGCCGCAGGGGCTTCCGAGCGCTGCGGGGAAGACCATGCCCCCGAAAGCCACCTCATTCCGCTCGTTTTGCAGGTGGCGCTCGGAAAGCGCGACTTCATCGAGGTCTTCGGCGAAGACTACCCCACCGCGGACGGGACCTGCGTGCGCGACTACATCCACGTGATCGACCTGGCCCAGGCCCATGTCCAGGCCCTCGAAGCGCTGGACGAGAAATCCTTCACCTTCAACCTCGGCAACGGGCTGGGCTTCTCGGTGAAACAGGTGATCGAGGCCGCCCGTTCGATCACCGGTCACCCCATTCCGGTCAAGATGGCCTCCAGGCGGGAGGGGGACCCGGCGGTCCTGGTCGCCAGCTCCGAGGCCATAAAGAAAACGCTCGGCTGGGATCCCAAACACCCGGGTATCGAATCCATCGTTGAGAGCGCCTGGCTTTGGCATCTCGCCCACCGCGAAGGCTACGGGGAGTAATTTTTATGGACAGCCGTATCGAGCGCGTTTGCGAGACCTTCAAGAACCGCTTCGGCCATGAGCCGACCCACGTCGTCCGGGCCCCCGGACGGGTCAATCTGATCGGCGAGCACACCGATTACAACCAGGGCTTCGTCCTTCCCATGGCCATCGACCGGGACATCCTGGTCGCCGCGTCTCCGCGGGAGGACAAGGCGGTTTCCCTCTACGCCATGCAGTACGGGACTTCGAGCCTTTTCAGCCTCGATTTGGTGCGCCATTCCCGCTCGAACTGGAGCAACTACGTGCGGGGCACCGTGGCGGTATTCATGGGGAGCGGCCATTCCTTGAAGGGCTTCAACGCGGTTTTCGAGGGCAACATCCCTCAGGGCGGAGGGCTATCGAGTTCGGCGGCCCTCGAGGTGGCCTTCTCGCTTCTCCTGTCCGAGTTGAACGACCTTTCGATCGATCGCCTCGTCCTGGCTCAATTGGCCCGCAGGGCGGAAAACGAGTTCGTCGGCGTCCAGTGCGGCATCATGGACCAGTTCGTCTCCCTTTTCGGCAAGAAGGACTCGGCCATCTTCCTCGACTGCCGGGACCTTTCCCACAAAAACATCCCCCTGGTGCTCGATCGCTACGGTCTGAAGCTGGTTCTGGTCGATTCCGGGGTCAAGCGGGGCTTGATAGAATCCGCTTACAACGCCCGGCGCCTGGAGTGCGAGCAGGGAGTCGCGCTTTTGAGGACCAAGTTGGGCCGCAAGGAAATCAAGAGCCTGCGCGACGTCTCATCGGCCGAGTTCACTTCTTTGGCCGAGAGCCTGCCCGAAACCATATGCAAGCGCAGCTGGCACGTGATTTCGGAGAACGAGCGCGTCAAGGAAGCGGTCGACGCCCTGGAGAAGGGGGACTTCGGGACCTTCGGCCTCTTGCTCAACCATTCCCACGAGAGCATGCGCGACGACTTCGAGGCCAGCTGTCCCGAGATCGACCTCTTCGTCCAGCTGGCCCAGGGCGTGCCGGGGGTTTTGGGCTCTCGGATGACCGGAGCCGGCTTCGGGGGCTGCACCATCTCCCTGGTCAAGGCCAATTCCCTGGACCTCTTCAGGTCCAGGGTGATCGATCCTTATCAAAGGAGAACGGGGCATCGCGCCGAAATGATGATCTTCAGCGCGGTGGACGGGGCCTCGAGCTTGCCCCTGTAGTGATTTGGCTTCTCTCTTCAGTTTTTCACGTGTAGCGTTCGCCCCGCAGAGGCGTGGGTTCCGCCCTCGGCATCGGTGACCATCACCCTGATGCTGTGCTGGCCGTTGCTGTAGCCTTCGGTGGCCCAGTCGAATCGGAAGGGGGGGCGGTCCGAGACGGCATCCATCTTTCCGTCCACCTGAAGCTCCGCCCGGTTGACACTGTTGGCCGCGTCGAGTTGAGCGCAGACCGTCACCGTTCCCGAAACGGTCTGTCCCGCGGCAGGCGAAGTGATCATGACCTTCCACTGGGCGGCGCTGCCGACGACATGGCCGATCCTTCGACTCGCGACTCGGTGGTCGGAGAATTTCCAGATCTTGGTGCTCTTGGCGGCGTTCTTGCGCAGGATGGCCTCGACCTTGCCGGGAAGCCTCGCCTGGACTCCCGATTCCTCCGCCGGGGCGTTCTCCCCCTGGAGTTGGGCCATCAGTTTCTCGGTCTGGTCTTGTTGGCCCTTCTTGTTGGCGTTCTTCTCGAACTTCTCCAGATAGCCCTCGACGTCGTCTGGGTTATTGATGCCGCCGGCGTTTCCCTTCGACATCTTTTTCATTTGCTGGTGCAGGGCCGCCTGTTTCATCATTTGCTTCTCCCATACCTGGAAAAGGCGGGAGAAGTTGCCCCAGACCCAGCTGCCGAAAACGAAGAGCAGGGCGCAAACGACCAGCCAGCCGATGTTGCGGCTTCTTTTGAGCGAAGAGCCGGTGCGCCTGGATTTGCGTTTTTTCGCAGGGCGCTCGGGCGGCCTCCTCACTGCCGTCAGCCGCTCCTGCGCGCAGGGCGGGCAAAAGCCGGAGGAATGGAAGCAGGCGGGGCAGAAGGGCTTGCCGCAGCCGGGACACTCCCCCTGGGAGGCCAGATCGGGGTGGTTGGTGCAAAGGGGCACCCTTTGTCTTTTCTCGACGACCTTCGACTTGCCGCAATTGGGACATTTCCTGGGGCGGGCGCACTCTTCGCAGAGGGCGACCCCGCAAAGGGGACAACGTTCCACCGCTTCGGTCCGGAAATGGTAACGACACTTTGCCATTTCAAATCTCCCACGACACCACTACGCAGAAATCTTAACATGGTCTTGCTTGTACTGTCCATGCCGTCAGGCGACCTATCCGCATGGTATAATTCAAGGGATAGGCGCTTTTTTTCAGGAAGGTCTTCTCACCATGATGCCGTTGTCATATTTCGGATCCGAGGTCTTGCGCCAGCCGGCGCAGCCGGTCATTAAAGTTTCAGCCGAGATCAAGAAACTGATCGAGGAGATGTTCGAGACCAACAAGGCCGCGAACGGGGTGGGCCTCGCGGCGCCCCAGGTCGGCGTCGGCAAGAGGGTCGTCATCATCGACCTCTCCCATACCGGAATCGAGCCTTTCGCCCTGGTTAACCCCATCCTGATTCGCGGCCGCGGCAGCGCCGAGGACAGCGAGGGTTGCTTGAGCCTCCCCGGCATCTTCCTGCCGGTCCCTCGCTTCGAGAAGATCTCGGTGCGAGCTCGCGACGAAAAGGGACGCTCCATCGTGATCGACGCCGAAGGATTCTTGGCCCGGGTGATCCAGCACGAGCTCGATCACCTCGACGGCAAGCTCTTCATCGACCGTGTCGAGGACAAGGAAGCCGTCGAACGCGAGTTGCTCGCCCTCAAGGACCGCCTGGCGCAGATCGCCCTCACCGGGAAGTGGGAACAGGACGATGAATAAACCTCTGATCATCGGGGTGGCCGGCGGCTCCGGTTCCGGGAAAACCACGGTCGCCAAGAAGTTGCTCGAAGAAGCCGGGATCAATCAGGTCTCGCACCTTTGTCACGATCACTACTACCACGACCATCGCGAGCTCTCCCTCGAGGAAAGGGCCAAGGTCAACTACGACCATCCCGATTCCCTCGACAACCTCCTCTTCATCGAGCACATCAAGATGCTGCAGCGCTGGGAATCCGTGGAGTGCCCCGTTTACGACTTCAAGAACCACTGCCGCGAGGAGCGGACGGATCCCATCCAGCCCTCCCGCGTCGTCCTGGTCGAGGGGATCCTGATCTTCGCCAATCCCGGCATCCGCAAACTCCTGGGCATCAAGGTCTTCGTCGACACCGATCAGGACATCCGTTTCATCCGGCGTCTCAAGCGCGACATGGCCGAACGGGGGCGTTCCCCCGAGTCCATCATCGATCAGTACCTCGCCACCGTGCGCCCCATGCACATGGAGTTCGTGGAAACGAGCAAGAAGTTTGCCGATGTCGTCATTCCCGAAGGCGGGATGAACCAGGTCGCCATCGACCTTTTGAATGCCAAGATCAACTCGGTGCTCAAAAAGGTGACGGGTAGATTAGAGCTTCCTGACAATTGAACTCCCTCACGCAGCAAACGTCTGAAAAAGTTCTCATTCCATGCCTCGTAGATTTTTTTAGGAGTGGACATGAAGCCTATTGCACCCATGGTACTCAGCATCCTTCTCGCCGCCGCAGCTCCCTCTTCGGCTACAACCATCTACTTATCCGACGGTTCCTCCTTCAAGGGCGATATCCTCAAGCAAAACGCAGAGGTCATCATCCTAAAGACCTCGATCGGAGAGTTGGCCCTGCAAAAAAGCAAGATCCTGCGGGTTTCAGACGATCTTTCGATCACTACCGCGGGGAACCGTCTTCCCGTCGCCCTCAAGGACCCGGCGATGTCCGCAGGGTTGTCCGTCTTACTCCCCGGGCTCGGACATTTTTACAATGGAGATATGGCCAAGGGGTGCCTCTTGAGCGGGGCAACCTGCCTATTCGCCTTTATCCCCGTCACCGCTCTCTTTGTTGCGTCGGGCAACGGAAATCCCTTGGACCCGCAGACGACGACCACTCTTTTTTCGGTTTTTTCCGCCCTCGGTCTCACCGCGATGATCTACGGCATCGTCGATGCCTACCGTGAGGCGGATCAAATGAACCAAAGGGTTCAATAATAGGGCCTCTTTTTATTTTTCGAGCGGATCCTTCCCGCTCGCCAGAAAATCCTTGGCTCTTTGTTCGGCGAGCGCGATGGCCTTGGCCGAGGCGTCACAGCCGACGAAGCGGCAGTTCTTTTTGAGGGCGGCGATGGCGGAACTCCCGCTCCCCAAAAAGGGATCGAGCACCAGGTCCCCCTCAAGGCAGCTTCCCTCCAGCATCGCCTCGAAGAGGGCCACCGGTTTCTGGGTGGGATAGGCCGACTTGTGGAGGCGGGGGATGCGCCAGACGTCGGGAAGGTCTTTTCGATTCAGTTTCTTCTTGCCCTTCACCGCGAAGAGGACGTGCTCGTGCCGACGTCGGAAATAGTGTCCCATCCCGATGTTGACCTTGTCCCAGACGATCAGGTTCTTGACCGAAAAGAACTCCCTTACGATCGGTGCCAGCGTCAAGAGGGAAAAGCTGTCGAACATCAGGTAGAGGTGGGAGTCCGGTTTCAGCACCCGGTAGAGCTCTCCCAGGAAGCTGCCGTAGTTCTCCGGGGTATCGGCGAACTCTTCGAACCACTTCCCCTCGCCCAGTTCCTTGTAGCGGCCGACGATGCGTCCCTTCCCCAGTTGAAGGTGTCGGTTCATGCCGGAATAGGCCGGATCGCTCACCGCGACGTCGGCGAAAGAATCGGGCAAGGAGCGCAGGAAATCGATGCAGTCGGCCTTTTCCAGACGGACCTTTTCGGCAAACATCAAGAGCGTCTCGTTCATCGCCCTCCAATCTACCACAAATGAGGGCCAGGCTTTTTTCGGGGGGATCGAAGGGATAATTGTCTTCAGGTTGCGGGCATGTTATAATGCCGGAGAATCGCCGGCAATTATTTATGGAGGATAGTCCCTTGCCCTTGTTGATGGAAAAAAAACAGGAAATCATCGGAGTCTACAAGCTGAATGAGAGCGACAACGGCTCGCCCGAAGTCCAGGTCGCCCTTCTGAGCACCCGCATCGAAGAGTTGAGCGGTCACCTCACCCGCAACAAAAAAGACTACAGCTCGCGCCGCGGCCTCCTCAAGATGGTCGGACAGCGCCGCCGTCTCCTCAACTACCTGATGCGCAAGGATCTCAAGCGCTACCGGTCAATCATCGAACGGCTCGGGCTCCGTAAATAAGCTCTTAAGCGGGGGTATCCCGCTTTTTTGCTAATTGTGAGACAAAAAATCAAGTGCAAAGAAAGTAAGAAAAGTAAAAACAATGACGAATCAGGTCCATACCTTCCGGCATACCCTCGGCGAACACGAGATCGTGATCGAGACCGGCCGTCTTGCCAAGCAAGCCAACGCCGCCGTCACGGTCAAGTGCGGTGACACCGTCGTCCTCGTGACGGCAACCCTCGCCAAGACCCCTCGCGAAGGAATCGATTTCTTCCCCCTTCTCGTCGACTACGAAGAGAAGATGTACGCCGTCGGCCGGGTGCCGGGCTCGTTCATGCGCCGTGAAGGCCGCGCGTCCGAGAACGCCATCCTTTCCGGCCGCCTGATCGACCGCTCGATCCGTCCGCTCTTCCCCGCGGGCTTCCGCACCGACGTCCAGGTGGTTTCCTACGTCCTTTCCAGCGATCAATGCGTCCAGCCCGATATGCTGGCCATGATCGGCGCCTCTGCGGCCCTCTCCCTTTCCGAAATCCCCTTCCAGGGACCCATCGGCGGGGTGCGCGTCGGTCGCAAGGACGGCAACTGGATCATCAACCCCACCTTCGCTGAATCGGAAGAATCGGACATCGACCTCGTCGTCACCGGCACCAAGGACGCCGTCATGATGGTCGAGGCCGGCATCAACATCGTTCCCGAAAAGGACGTCCTCGAAGCGATCTTCGTCGGTCACAAGGCCGTTCAGGAACTGGTTGCCTGGCAGGAATCCTTCGTCGCCGAAGTCGGCCTCCCCAAGATCGAGGTCAAGGTCGACGCCTTCCCCGCTTCCCTCGAAAGCTATCTCGCCGGAAAGGTTTCCTCGATGCAGGAAGCCATGCGCAATCCCGACAAGGCCGAGCGTATGACCTCCGTCGATAAGTTGGGCAAGAACCTTCTCGAAGAGCTATCGAAGAGCGAAGCCGATTCCGAGACCGCCGTCTACCTCGCCGCCCATCCCAAGGCCAGCGCCGACATCCTCTACTGGGTCGAGAAGAAGGCCCTGCGCAAGCTCATCACCGAGCAAGGCATCCGGGTGGACGGTCGCGCCCTCGACGAGATCCGCACCGTCACCGCCGAAGTGGGCATCCTGCCCCGCACCCACGGTTCCGGCCTCTTCACCCGCGGTCAGACCCAGGCCCTTTCCGTCGTCACCCTAGGCTCCACCGGCGACGCCCAGAAGATCGACGGCCTGGACCCGATCACCTCCAAGCGTTATATGCACCACTACAATTTCCCCGGCTTCTCCACGGGCGAAGTGAAACCCTCCCGGGGTCCCGGCCGCCGCGAGATCGGGCATGGCGCCCTGGCCGAGCGGGCCATCGTTCCCGTGTTGCCTTCCGCCGAGGCCTTCCCGTACGCCCTGCGCGTGGTCTCGGAAGTCCTCGAATCCAACGGTTCCTCTTCCATGGCCTCCACCTGCGGTTCCACCCTCGCCCTGATGGACGCCGGAGTTCCCATCAAGGCCCCGGTCGGCGGCGTGGCGATGGGGCTCATCAAGGAAGGCGATCGCTTCGCCGTCCTCTCCGACATCCAGGGCATCGAGGATCACCTCGGCGACATGGACTTCAAGGTCACCGGGACCGCCGAAGGGATTACCGCCCTCCAGATGGACATCAAGATCCACGGCATTCCCCTCGAAGTCATGGGCAAGGCCCTGGAGCAGGCTCGCCAGGGAAGGCTCTTCATCCTCGGCAAGATGATGGAAGCCATCGGAACCCCCAGAAGCGACCTGTCCCCCTACGCCCCCCGCATCATCACCCTCAAGATCAACCCCGAGAAGATCGGAACCTTGATCGGCCCCGGCGGCAAGATGATCAAGCGGATCGTCGAAGAAACCGGCGTCAAGATCGACATCGAGGACGACGGCAGCGTCTTCATCACCACCTCGGACGCCGAAGCCGCCCGGAAGGCCGTGGCCTGGGTCAACAGCCTCACCAAGGAAGTCCAGGCCGGCGAAGTCTACATGGGCAAGGTCACCCGCCTCATGAACTTCGGCGCCTTCGTCGAAGTCCTGCCCGGCAAGGAAGGGCTGGTCCACATCTCCCAGCTCGACAAGGAGCGGGTGGCCAAGGTCGAGGACGTCGTCCAGGTCGGCGACATGATCCCCGTCAAGGTGACCGAGATCGACAACCAGGGACGCGTCAACCTCACCAAGAAGGGCGTCACTCCCGAGGAAATCGAGAGATTGCAGGGTTAGTGGAGCAGCGTTTCGTCCTTTCCAATGGAGTTCGCGTCCTGATCGAGGACATCCCTTACGTCCACTCGGCCGCCATCGGTTTTTGGATAGATTCGGGTGCCAAGAACGAGACGACCGAGGACAACGGGATCTCCCACTTCATCGAGCACATGCTCTTCAAGGGCACCCCTCGAAGAACGGCCCTCGAGATCGCGCGCTCTTTCGAGGATACGGGCGGAACGATCAACGCTTTCACCGATAAAGAGAACACGTGCTATTACGCACGTGTTCTCGCTCATCATCTTCCCATGGCGATCGACGTCCTGGGCGACATGCTGTTGCATTCCCTCCTGGATCAGGGGGAAGTCCAAAGGGAACGGAAGGTCATCCTCGAGGAAATCAAGATGTACGAGGACACCCCGGACGAACTGGTCTACGACCTTTTCTCCCAGATCTTCTGGAAAGACCATCCCCTGGGCCGGGCCATCGTCGGCACCAAGAAATCCGTCAAGGAGATCGATCAAGATCGATTGAAAAGCTTTCTTTCGGCTAACTATACCCCCGATCGCCTCGTGGTCGCCGTGGTGGGGAAGGTGGAGCCGGACAGGATCCTTGACCAGCTCGAAAGCCTTTTCGGGGAATGGCGAAGCCCCGGGCTGACCCACCTGGAAAGCGAACCGCAACCTCAATCCTCTTCCCTGGTCAAGTACAAGGATATCGAACAGGTCCATCTCTGCCTCGGGACCAAGGGGGTCTCGATCACCGATACCGATCGCTTTGCCCTGGCCTTCCTCGACAGCATCCTGGGCGGCGGCATGAGCTCCAACCTCTTCCAGGAGATCCGCGAGAAGAGAGGCCTGGCCTATTCCATCTCCACCTATCAATCCCTCTACCGGCCCGGCGGAATCTTCGGGGTCTATGCCGGAACCAGTCCGAGCAGCCTTCCCGAGGTCATTCGCTTGATCGTCGAAGAGTTCGAGAAGGTCAAGTCCGGCCTGATTCGCGAAGAGGAGTTGGACCGAGCCCGGGAACAACTCAAGGGAGGCATCCTGCTTTCCCTCGAGGTGCCCCGCCACCGCATGAGCCGGCTCGCCCGCAACGAGCTCTATTACGGAAGAATCGTCCCCATCGAGGAGGTCATTTCGGGGATAGACAAGGTGCAGTTGAGCGACCTGGTCCGGGTGGCCAACGAGATCTTCCAGAATCGCTTCCTCACGGCCACCGTCGTGGGGCCCCTCCGCAAGTTCGACTTCGACCCGGAAAAAATCGGGACCTGAGCGCTTGGCTAAAATCGAAGTTCGCTTTCAAAAGAAGTTTCCCCATGCCATCCCCCCTAAAGTCAGCCAGCCGGGGGACGTGGCGGCCGATCTCTTTTCGGCCGAGGCCGTCCTCGTTCCGGCCGGGGGAAGAAAACTCGTTTCGACGGGCATCATCCTCGAGTTGCCGGACGGCTTTCGCGCCTCCATCCGCTCCCGCTCCGGCTTGTCCCTCAAGCACGGCATCGAGGTGGGGGCCGGCCTGATCGATCAGAGTTTCCGGCACGAGATCGGGGTTCTCCTCTACAACCACGGCGAGGAGGACTACCGCGTCGAGATCGGGGATCGAGTGGCCCAGATCTGCGTCGAGCGCTTCGAGCTTCCGAGCTTCGTCGAGGTCGAGAAAGTCGAGGAGACGCCGAGAGCGACGGGCTGGGGGTCTTCCGGTAAGTGATTTTTGAAGAAGGAAAAATGAAGATTCGAGTGGCGATCGCCGGAGCCGGCGGCCGGATGGGCAGCGAAGTCGTTCGGGCCCTGCAAAATGAAAAAGACCTTTCCTTGACCGGCGCCGCCAACCCCGCCTTCGCCGGCCAGGATGCGGGAAAAATAAGTGGAATGGATTCGCTGGGGATCCTCGTCGAAAGAGAGATCGAGGGAATCCTCGCTTCTTGCGACGTCCTGGTCGATTTCACCCATCCCGATCAGGTTTACGCCAACGCCCTCCTGGCCATCGAGGCCGGCGTACGCCCGGTGATCGGGACGACCGGCCTGACGAGCGCTCAGATCGAAGAGCTCGAAAAAAGGTGCCGGGAGAAAAAGCTCGGGGGGATCCTCGCGCCGAACTTCGCCGTGGGCGCCATCCTCATGATGAGGTTCGCCCAGCTGGCCGCGCGCCACTTCGGAAGCGCCGAGATCATCGAGTTGCACCATGACCAGAAGGCCGACGCCCCATCGGGAACGGCCATCAAGACCGCCGAACTGATGCTCGCCGAAAGGAAACGCTTCGGCTTGGGCAATGCCCCAGAAACCGAGAAGATTCCGGGGGCCCGCGGCGGTTCTTTGGACGGCATTCGCCTGCACAGCATCCGCTTGCCGGGGTTGGTGGCCCATCAGGAAGTGATCTTCGGGGGCAAGGGGGAAACCCTGACCATCAGACACGATTCCCTTTCCCGCGAGTCCTTCATGCCCGGCGTGATCCTCGCCATCCGAAAGGTCATGGAGCTCGACGGCTTCGTTTACGGCCTGGAGAATCTCATCTAGGAGGTTTCAAGAACATGGTTTCCGTCGCTGTTTTGGGGGCCACCGGCATGGTCGGGCGAGAAATGCTCGACATCCTGCTCGAACGCTCCTTTCCCTTCGATAACCTGAAACTGCTGGCCTCGGAGCGCTCGGTGGGAAAGAAGATTTCTTGCCGCGGCCGGGACTTCCTCGTCGAGAAGGCGACCCCCGAGAGCTTCGAAGGCGTCGACATCGTGCTGGCTTCGGCCGGAGCCAAGATCAGCCAGGAACTGGCCCCCCATGCCGTCAAGGCCGGGGCGGTCGTCATCGACAACACCAGCGCCTTCCGGATGGATCCCGACGTTCCCTTGGTGGTCAGCGAGGTCAATCCGGAAGCCCTGAAAAGTCACCGGGGGATCATCGCCAACCCCAATTGCTCGACCGCCCAGTTGGTGCTCGTCCTTCATCCCCTGCGCGAACTGGGACGCATCGAAAGGGTCACCGTGGCCACCTATCAATCCGTTTCGGGTGCCGGGAAGGATGCGGTCGATGAGTTGATGGAGCAATCCGCCGCCTACCTGAGGGGCGAAAAAACTCCTCCGTATCACCTGTCGAAACCCATCGCCTTCAACCTCATCCCCCAGATCGACCTCTTCCTGGAAAACGGCTACACCAAGGAAGAAATGAAGATGACCAACGAAACCAAGAAGATTCTGGGAGACCAAAGCCTTCGTCTCTCGGCGACGGCGGTGCGGGTGCCCGTTCCCGTCGGCCACTCCGAGGCGGTCCAGATCGAATTCGATCGAGAGGTCGGCGTCGAGGAAGTGAAAAAGATTCTCGCCCGGGCTCATGGAGTGAAACTGATGGACGATCCGGCTACCCTGACTTTTCCCCAGCCTTCGGACGTGGCGGGCAAGGACGAAGTCCTGGTGGGGCGCATCCGGGCCGACGTCTCCCATCCCCATGGCCTCGCCCTCTGGGTGGTGGGCGACAACCTGCGCAAGGGCGCGGCCCTCAACGCCGTCCAGATCGCCGAAGTCCTCCTCGAAAAGGGCTGGCTGAAAATAAAGGAGCAACAGTGAGCGAGAAATTCAAGTCCCTGGGGAGCCTCCTGACCGCCATGGTCACCCCCTTCGACGAAAAAAATAACCTCGACCTCCCGAGGGCCCAGGTCCTGGCCAAGAAGTTGATCCAGGAAGGTTCGGACGGGGTGGTGGTGGTCGGGACCACGGGCGAGTCCCCTACCCTGAGCCACGACGAGAAACTTTTGCTTTTCAAGGCGGTACGAGAAGCCACTACGAAGATCGTCATCGCCGGGACGGGGTCCAACGACACCGCGGCTTCCGTTCAGATGACCAAGGATGCGGAAGAGATAGGGGTCGACGGGATCCTCGCGGTCAACCCCTATTACAACAAGCCATCCCAGGAAGGGTTGTTTCGGCACTTCGAGGCGATCGCCCGCGCCACCTCCCTGCCCGTGATCCTCTACAACCACCCCGGGCGCACCGGGGTCAACCTGGCCCCCGAGACCGTCGCCCGCCTGATGGTTTGCCAAAACATCGTGGCTCTCAAGGACGCCTCGGGCAGCCTCGAACTGGCCAGTCAATACCTGAAGGCGGGACGCCCCGGTTTCGCCCTCTATTCCGGCGACGACTCCCTGATCCTGCCCATCATGAGCCTGGGCGGAGTTGGGGTGATTTCCGTGGCCTCCCACGTGGCCGGGCGCGACCTGCACCGCATGATCTCGCTCGCCGAACAGAACGATTTCCAGGCCGCACGGGCCATCCATTTCCGCTACTTCGACCTCTTCAAGGGGCTCTTCGCTGCCCCCAGTCCCGCACCGACCAAGGCTGCCCTCGAGATGCTGGGTTTTCCGGTCGGCGGGGTGAGGCTGCCCCTGGTCGCCTTGAACTCGGTCGAGAAAACCGCATTGAGGGGGATTCTCGAAAACCTCGAGCTGCCCCATTTGGAGGGTTAACTTTTGGAAAAGAAGGTCCAGGTCATTCCCCTGGGGGGATTGGGCGAAATCGGCAAGAACATGTGGGTGGTGAGGACCGAAGAGGACATGGTGATCCTCGATTGCGGTTTCGCCTTTCCCTCGGAGGAGATGTACGGCATCGACATCGTCCTTCCCGACTTCTCCTACGTCATCGCCAACGCCCACCTGGTGCGCGGCATCGTGCTCTCGCACGGCCATGAGGACCACATCGGGGCACTGCCCTTCCTCCTGAAGCAGCTCAACGTGCCCGTCTACGGGACCCCCCTCACCCTCGGCCTGGTGGAAACCAAGCTCTCCGAATACGGCGGGCTCAAGGGCAAGGTTCAGCTCAATTGCGTCCATCCCCGGGAGCGTCTCGAACTCGGGAGCATCAGCATCGAGTTCATGCGCGTCTGCCACTCCATCGCCGACGGGGTGGGAATGGCCGTCCATACCCCGGTCGGGGTGATCATCTACACCGGCGACTTCAAGCTCGATCAAACCCCCATCGACGGGGAGACCTTCGACTACTTCAAGTTCGCCGAGTACGGTGAGAAGGGAGTGCTGCTCCTGCTGTCCGACAGCACCAATGCCGAGAACACCGGCTTCACCCCCTCCGAGCGCCTGGTGGGAGAGGCCCTGGAATCGGTCTTCGTCAAGGCCCAGAAGAGGATCATCGTCTCCACCTTCGCCTCCAACATCCACCGCGTCCAGCAGGTCCTCAACGTCGCCGCCAAGTACGGAAGGAAGGTCGCCATCATCGGGCGCTCCATGCAGAAAGTGTCCGAGCAGGCCCATAAGCTCGGTTACATGGATTTCCCTCCCGATACCGTGGTGCGGGTCGACGCCCTGGCCGATTTGCCCCATGAGCAGACGGTGATCGTGACCACGGGCAGCCAGGGAGAGCCCATGTCCGGTCTCGCCCGCATGGCCAGCCAGGACCACAAGCACATCAACGTGGTCTCGGGCGACACCATCATCATCTCGGCCGTCCCCATCCCCGGCAACGAGAAGTTCGTACAGAAGACGATCAACAAGCTCTTTTCGAGAGGGGCCGAGGTCATCTACGAGGAGGAACACATCCAGGGCCGGGCTTCCCAGCACGTCTCCGGGCATGCCAGCCAGNNTGCCAGCCAGGAAGAGCTGAAAATCATGCTCACCCTCACCCGTCCCTCCTTCTTCGTTCCCGTCCATGGCGAATACCGCCATCTCGTCCATCATGCCAAGCTGGCCGAAAGCGTCGGGGTCGCCTCCGACCACATCCTGATCGCCGAGAACGGTGACGTCATCGAGTTGACCGCCACCAGCATGCGCATCGCCGGTAAAGTTCCGGCCGCCCCGGTCATGATCGACGGCGCGCTCTTGCGCGACATCGGCCACAACGTCCTCAAGGACCGTAAGCAGCTCGCGATGGAGGGGGTGCTCTCCGTGGCGGTCACCGTGGACAACCAGGGACACCTCCTGGGAGGGCCGGACCTCATGAGCCAGGGCTTCGTGTATTCTTCCGAGATGCAGATCTTGACCGACGACATCAAGGAGGCGGTCGTCGAGACCATCATGCGCGAGAGGGAGAAGCCGGATAACCTTCCCATCGAGGCGGCAGCCCTTCGCAAGGTCATTCAGGAGGACCTCGCCAAGTTCCTTTACGAACGCACCCGTCGACGGCCCGTGATCATGCCGCTTTTGCAGGTGGTCTAGCAAAATTAAAGAACTGCTGCCTTCCATCCGAAAAGAACATGGTATGAGAAAGGATGGGACGAAGTGGAACAGATTGCAGTTCTCTCGCTTCAACGCCCGGCCGCCACTTCGAGCCGGGAAGCCTCAAGTCAGCCGTCCGGCGATTCCTTCGCGTCCATCATGAGGGGGCAGCAGGAAAAGGTCACGGCTTCGCGAAGCACCGAAAAGATCAAAAAAGAGCAAGAAAATCCCGCGAAACCGATGAGTCGGGAGGAAGAACGGGTTGAAGCCTCCGAGACGACCGAAATCTCGGAAAAGACGGGAGCCTCGGAGAACCTCGCTGATTCAGGAAGTCCCCAGCTTTCGGCAGAGGTGAGCGCGGGCTTGTTGGTGTCCCTGGTCCCCCAGGCCGTCAAAACGGGCGGGACGGAGACGGCCAAGGCACCAGACGGCTCCGAGGGGGGAATGCTCGCAAAGGTGTCCGATCTCATCGCCCTGGCCCCCAGCGACCTGAATATACGTCAGGTCGAAGTGGTTTTTGCGAAAAAAATGAACGTCACCGCCCTCACGAGCGGAGAAAAACAGCGCTTAGACGCATCGTCGCCCGAAAAGGCCCTGTCTGACCTCATCCCCGATGTGAAGTCGGCGGAAGCGAATCTTTCATCGA
>DOBT01000246.1 GCA_003503675.1 Cyanobacteria bacterium UBA8530
AAAGAAATTCCCTGCGATCTTCGCCTTATCCCGGCCTTCTGTCAATGTTCCGGGAGTACAATAGGGTATTCGAAAGGGGAAGGTTCTCGATGGAAGCAAAAAACACTCTTTCCGCGATCCCGCTTTTTTTCCTTTTCTTCGGTTTGGTCGGTTGTTCCAATCCCCTCGCTTCTCCGAGAGGCGATTCCGATCTACAGGCGGAGAAATTGCTCGCCTCGATGACCCTGGACGAGAAGATCGGGCAGTTGCTCATGCCTTCCTTCCGTTTATGGAAGGGCGTCAAAGTGAAGAAGCTGAACGAGGAAATCGCAAGGATCATTCAAAACGACCACCTGGGGGGAGTCATCCTCTTCGCCGAGAACATCGAGAGCCCGGAACAAACGATCGCCCTGAACGAGCAACTGCAGGGGGCCTCGAAGCTCCCCCTCTTCATCGCGGTGGATCAGGAGGGGGGGCTGGTCAACCGGGTTCCCTTCATGACCACCATGCCGGGAGCCATGGCTCTGGGCGCGGCCCGTTCACAGGACCTCTCCTACCGTACGGCGAGGGCGGTCGGGGCAGAATTGCTTTCCCTGGGGTTCAACCTCGATTTCGCTCCGGTGCTGGACGTCAACGTCAATCCCGACAACCCGGTGATCGGGGTGCGTTCCTTCGGGGCGAATCCGAAAATCGTCGAAGATCTCGGCACGGCCTTTTTCAAGGGACTGCAGGACGCCGGGGTCGCTTCGACGGCCAAGCATTTCCCGGGACACGGGGACACCGACGTCGACTCCCACCTCGAACTCCCGTGCGTAGCCCATCCCCGCGAGCGACTGAAAAATGTCGAATTGAAGCCCTTCCAGCGGGCCATGCGGGAGGGGATCGACCTAATAATGTCGGCCCACGTCACCTTTCCGGCCATCGACGATTCGACCGTGAAGTCCAAAAAGGACGGTTCTCTCATCCACCTGCCCGCCACCCTTTCCCGGAAGGTCTTGACCGGTTTGATGAGGGAGGAAATGGGCTTCAGGGGGGTGATCGTCACCGACGCCTTCAGCATGAAGGCGATATCCGACCACTTCGGAAAGGAAGAAGCCGTGCTCATGGCTGTCAAGGCGGGGGCCGACGTCGTGCTGATGCCGGAAGACGTCGACAAGGCCTTCAAGGCGATCCGACGAGCCGTCGACGGCGGCGAGATTCCCGTCGAGCGCATCGAGCAGTCGGCAAAAAGAATCGTGTCCCTGAAATTCAGGCGGGGGCTTTTCGAGAAAAAAAATAAAACCGGTTTTTCCGAGGAACGGGCCGCTCATCAGGCGCTCGCTCGGGAGGCTTCCGACCGTTGCGTGACGGTTTTGCGCAGCGACAAATTGCCCTGGAGCCTTTATCCGGGGCTGAAGGTGCTGGTTCTGGCGCCCAATCCCGCCATCCTCGAAGAAATGAAGGCCTCCCTGCAGCCCTTCGTCGAGGAGCAGGGGATCGTGGTTTCAGGAAGAAGCCTGGAGGGAATGACCGTTCTAAACGCGGAAACGATTCTCGCCCTCGCTTCCGCCGACTGCGTGGTGCTCGGGACCTATTCTTCGGGGAAGCTCGAAAAGAAGATGTCGGTCGAGTCCGAGGCGATCGCCTCGGCGGCGAAATCATCCAGGCCGTTGGCCGTGCTGGCCCTTCGGAACCCCTACGACGTGCTCCTCCTGCCCGAGGCCAGGTCCTACCTGGCGGTGTACGGAAGAGCGAACGTTTTCGCCGGGATGCGGGTGATCTTCGGGTTGAAGGAGCCCGAGGGACTTCTTCCCGTCTCGATTCCCGGCTTGGCGGGAAATCCGCCTCTTTTCGAGGAGGGGTTCGGTTTGAGGTTCGATTTCCGACCTGTTCCTTGAGTGAAGATTCCCCCAAATAGTTCGGTTGCTTTACGCTGAAATCGGGTATACTCTTTGGATAGACGCTTTGTGTCGGAAATATGAATTATTCGCTCGACACGCGGGTTTTTCATCCTTGTCGGGTGTCGAGAAAAGGAGGCTCCGAACGATGAGTGAGGCTCGAGAAGCCGAATTGTTGGTAAAATCCGGCGAACCCGGGATGACGGAGTTGCTCAAGACGGTCTTCGCGGAGTTGACGAAATCGAAGGAAGCGGCAAAGGCCGCCAAGCTCGCCAAGAGCCGCTTTTTGGCGAACATGAGCCATGAAATCAGGACCCCGCTCAACGGCGTCATCGGGATGACCGATCTCCTGCTCGATACCCGTTTGGGGGCGGATCAGCGGGATTACTGCCAGACCATCAAGCAATCGGCGGACGCTCTCCTGCACGTCCTCTCCGACATCCTCGACTTCGCCAAGCTCGAAGCGGGGAACCTGGACTTGGCCCAGGATTCCTTCGTCCTCGCCGACTTCCTCAACGACCTCCTGGTGGCCTTCGCTCCCCGGGCGGAGCAAAAAAAGCTCTCCCTCTTCCTCTTCCTGCCGCCGGAAGCCCACCGTTCCTTGCTGGGTGACAGCGGAAGGCTTCGGCAGGTGCTTTCCAACCTGCTCGACAATGCCATCAAGTTCTCGGCGGGGGGGGAGATTCGGCTATCGGTCGCGGTCGATTCAAGCCAAAAAGCCCCCGGGGATGCCCTGTCCCTCCGTTTCTCGGTCAACGACAACGGGGTCGGGATTCCCCGGGAAAAACAGGATTCCATCTTCGACCCCTTCGTGCAGGTCGATTCTTCTTCGACCCGCCGCTTCGGGGGTACGGGCCTCGGTTTGTCGATCTCTTCCCAGATCGTCGCCTTGATGGGCGGGAAGCTCTGGGTGGAAAGCGAGCAGAATCACGGCAGTACCTTTCACTTCACCCTTTCCTTCAAGGTCTCCGAAAAAAGCAAGAAGCTCCCCCCCCCGGAATTCGAGACTCATCCCTTGCCGCCCCTGCGCATCCTCCTGGCGGAAGACAATCCCATCAATCAAAAGGTCGTGATGCGCATCCTCGAAAAGCGGGGACATTCCGTCTTTCTCGCCGAGGACGGGCAGCAGGCCCTCTCGCTTTGGGAAAGGGTTCCCGTCGACCTGATCCTCATGGACGTCTCCATGCCGGTCATGGACGGCCTGGAGGTGACGGCCCAGATTCGCAAGAAAGAGAAATCCCACACCCCGATCGTCGCCCTCACCGCTCACGTCCTCAAGGGGGACGTGGCTCGGTGCTTTTCAGCCGGGATGGACGGCTACGTGCCGAAGCCGGTCGATCGCATCAAGTTGTTCCGCGAGATGGCCCGCGTGCTCGACCTTGACCAAAGGTTAACCGCAATTTGAGGTCAGAAACGCCCCGTCCGGACGATAGACATGGGGATGGGACGTGATGAAAGGAGTCGGCGATGGAAAAGAAGCTTTCGACGCTCGCCCTCCTCGCCATCCTTTTGAGCGGCTGCGGCGGTCCCAGTCCCCTCAACAGCCTGCCCGTCGCCGGGGATAAGAAGACCCTCGAATACGTCGCCGACGAGATCATCGTCAAATACAAGAACGAAGGCTTCGGCCTCCAGGCCGAAAAAGGCGCCATCCAGCGCTTTTCCCTTCCCAACAGCACCCGCATCGACACCATGAGCCTCGACTCCCAGGACGACACCAACCTGATCCGGGTCCCCCAGGGGATGAAGTCCGAACAGGCGATCGCCCTCTATTCCCAGAACAAGGAAGTGGAATTCGCCCAACAAAACTACCGCATCAACGTGCGGGGCGATTTCGGCGTCAAATCCGCCAACGACCCCCTTTCCGCCAAGCAATGGTATCTTCCCTACATCCATGTCAACGAAGCCTGGCGCTCCTCCACAGGTTCCAAGGTGGTGGTGGCCGTTCTGGATACCGGCGTCGACTTCGCTCACCCCGACCTCGCCGGACAGGTCATCCAGGGTCCCGATTACGCTGAAAACAAGGATGCCCGTGACGTCTTCGGACACGGTACCCACGTCGCCGGCATCATCGCCGCCAAGTCCAACAACGGAGTAGGGGTTTCCGGCGTGGCCCCCGACGCCAGGATTCTCGCCATCAAGGTCCTCGGCAAGGACGGTGGCGGCAGCATCTTCTCCATCGCCAAGGGCATCAAGTACGCCGCCGACTACGGCGCCAAGAACAATTGCCACGTGGTCATCAACCTCTCCCTAGGCGGAGGAGCCTCTTTCGACCCCATCAACACCGTGGCGGGCTGGTACGCCGCTCGCCGGGGAGCCCTCCTGGTCGCCGCCGCCGGTAACTCCAACAACGCCGTCGGAACTCCCGCTCGCATCAAGTACTTCATGGCCGTTTCCGCCACCGATCACCGCGACCAGAAGGCCGGCTTCTCCTGCTACGGTTCGGAGCTCTCGGTGGCCGCACCCGGCGTGGACATCATGAGCACCACCCCGACCTACAAGGTTCCCCTCAACGATTACGGCTACGCCCAGAACTACGCCTCCCTCCAGGGAACCTCGATGGCCACCCCGATGGTCTCCGGGATCGCCGCCCTGGTCTGGGCTCGCCACCCCGATTGGAAGGCCGAGCAGGTCCGCTCCCAGCTCGAGAAGTCCTCCCGCGACATCGGGAACTCCGGTCGGGACCAGTACTTCGGGTTCGGTCGGGTCGACGCCCTTTCCGCCGTCCAGTAATTTCGGAATGAAAATCGAAAAAGGCCTCTCTTCGGAGGGGCCTTTCCTTTTGCCGCCCATCCCTAGCTTGCTCGTTTTTTTTGTGCTATATTCATCAACATGTTGAACTGTCAGCCTTGCGATGATGTAAACATTGCGCAGGAGGAGAGGCCATGAATCCACCGCAGGATTTCGTCATCTACCAGTTCGGGCTCGCCTGGTCCGAAGCGGCGACGGTCTTGACCCGCGTCCTGAACCAGGGGAGGACCCTCGTTCCAGAGGATCGCCAACGCCTGATCGCCGCCCTGAACAGCTGCCTGGCGGCCCGCAAGGAGCTGTCCGACGGGACTCCCGTCGGAACGACCATCCGTCGGGTCACCCAGCCCCTCTACAAGAAGGATTCCCTGAACGAACTGTTGGTGCAGGCGGAAGAATGCCTCCAACTTTTGTCCCAAAGCGTGAATCCCGTCGAAACGGTGGTTTTGAGCCGGGCCAAATTGGCCTGGTTGGTCGAATTCCTTTCCGACTTGTGCATCCTGCTCCTCCGGGAGATCGCCACCAAGAGCCTGACGGTTTCGGCCTGACGTTCGTGGTATAATCCCCCTCGTGAAGATCGCGCAGTACTTGAAAGGCCCCCTGGGCGTCCAAAAGCAGGCGATAGTCTTTTCTGCCTTCGCCAAGGCCTTCGGAAAGACCCTCATAGCCGGCCACCCCGATTTCGGGGAAGAGCCGGTTCCCGGTTGCATCCGCTTCTGGGCCAAAGAAGTCCACCTTTATCTGGAACCCGACATTCGCCTGCAGATCGAAGACCTCTTCGGTAATTTGATCATGCGGGACCCCGCGCGCGCTTTCGCTCCCGAAGCGAAAGGCGATTACGACCTCCGGGTCGAAGGCGGAAAAATCTTCCTCGACGCCGAGAGTCTTTCGAATCTCCTGAACCGTTACCTTTTGCCCGGCACCATGATCGAGAAGATTTCCATCGCCTTCGAAGGGCAGACCATGAAGGCGGAGGCCCGGATCAATTTCCGTCACGTCAATCTCCCCATCTCCCTCGAAAGCGAGATTTCCCTCTCTCCCGAGGGCCGCATCGCCCTCAGAACCAGGAAACTGTCTTCTGCGAATTTCCTTTTGAGCGGATTGCTTCGCTTCTTTCCCGTCGAGATCGAGCGGGTGCTCAAGCTGCCCGAAGGTATTCCGCTTTCCGTCTCGGGGGACACCCTTTTCGTGGATGCCGAGGGGATCATCCCCCGTCCCAAGGTCTTCGGGTGCCTGAAGGCGGTCAAGCTGGAAAACGAGCGACTCGCCTTGACCTACGCCGGGACAGTCCCGAAGCCCCCTCTGCTCGAGCCCGCTCCCCATTATCTGATGTGCGTCGGACACGACATGGCTATCGGCAAGATTCTCCTGCGGGACGCCCGTCTCCAGGTGATCCAGATCGACCCGGAGAAAAGGCACCTCGATTTTTCCCTCGAGAGCTATCCTTGCCAGCTGATCGAGGGAATTGCCCGCCTCCGCCCCGAGGATGCCCTCCTGGTTTCCATTCCGAATCTATAAATTAATTCGAACTTAAATCATCCTTAGCCAGATAGAGGTAACTTTCCTGGTCGCCGGAGCGATAAGCTTCTCGGCGAGAGGAGGAGGAAAAATGAAAAAGCAACTGACCTGGTTTTTCCTCGCTTCCGTTCTGACCGGTTGCGCCAACTCCGCCCCCGGCACCCCCGATCTTTCGTCGGATCCCGCCTGGCAGCCTCCCGGCGCCGTGCGCGAAGAACTCGTCATCAAGCCTCAAGCCCCCTCCGTTCGGCAGAATCAGATCATCGTCGCCCTCAAGCCCGGCGTCAAAACGCTGAAGGTCCAGAGCGTGGACGAGAGGGTGATCCAGAGCCTTTCCCTCACCAGCCACTATCAAGTCGTTTCCTTGCCCGCCGGCATGTCGATCGAAGAAGGCAAAGCCCTTTACTCCAAGAATCCTGGCGTGAGCTACGTCGCCGAAAACCGGATTTATCACACCAACACCGTTCTCAACGATCCCCTCCTGGATCAGGAATGGGCCTTCCGCAAGAACCGCATCAACATGGAGCCCGTTTGGGGCCGTTCCATCGATGCCAGCGGAATCGTGGTGGCCGTTCTCGATTCCGGCATCGACTTCAACCACCCCGAGTTCGCCGGAAGGGTGATGAGGGGCTGGAACTTCGCCGATAATTCCTCCGACGTCATGGACCGGGTCGGACATGGAACCCATGTGGCCGGGATCATCGGGGCCTCCGGCAACAATGGCCAGGGCATCTCCGGGGTCGCCAACTGCAAGCTCATGGCCGTCAAGGTGCTCAACGACCGCGGAGAAGGCACGACCGACGCCGTCGCCGCCGGCATCAAGTACGCAGCCGACTACGGAGCGAAGGTCATCAACATGAGCCTCGGTTCCTCCGATACCCGCATCGACCCCGTCATCCACGAAGCCCTCGGCTATGCCCGCGATCGCGGCTGCCTGGTTCTCGCGGCGGCCGGAAACGATTCCGCGGCCGTCGGTTGCCCCGCCAACGATCCCCAGGCCATGGCGGTCTCCTCCACCAGCAACTTTCTTCTTTTCGAATACTTCTCCTGGTTCTCCAACCGCGGCGAGCAGGTCGTGGTGGCCGCCCCCGGCGGCTCCATCCTCTCGACCCTTCCCCTCGGATCCAACCTCATGGGAGCCACGAGCTACGGCAAGCTCAGCGGCACCTCGATGGCGACCCCCTTCGTCGCCGGCGAAGCGGCCCTCCTCTTCGCCCTCCATTCCGATTGGACCCCGGACCAAGTCAGGCAGAGGATCATCGACAGCGCCGACCGCAAAAAGGGTGGCAGGAACGTCTTCTACGGCTGGGGCAGGATCAACATCGGCAAGGCCGTCAGTTAAAAAAAGGGGCGCGATTCGCGCCCCTTTTTCCTATTTCAAATAGCCTTTTCTTCTCAGCTTGGCCAGATGGCCCTCGATGGCATCGTGGATGTCCACCTGGTGTTGCTCTTCCAGCACGTACATCATGGTGACGGCGGTTTGGGCCACGTCCAGGAGTTCCTGGGCGATCCTCTCGAAGCTCTCGCTTTCCGGGGGCACGTCCCGCTCTCCGCTCAAGCCGCGCAGCTTCCCGATGGCTTGCGCCAGCTCCCCCGCCTCCTCCATGAGCTTGAGGGTGGTCGATTCCAGGCTGGGCGACAATCCGTCCAGTCGGGGCAGGGTGATGGTGAGGGATTCGATTTTCTGCATCTTTTTTCTCAGCGTTTTCAGCGAACTCGGCGGATGTCGCCGACCCAGTAGAGCCAATTCGGCATTTCCTCGCGGGTCTTGGAGTCGAGGAAGAGGGTCATGCGCATGTTTCCCATGTCGCGCGTGGTGAAGGAAGAGCCCCCGTCGATGATGTTCTTGCGCATGGAGCGGAGCTTGAGGTCGAGCATGCTGCGCCACTGGCGGCTGCCGACGAACTCCTGGAAAAAGCGGTTCATGATGGCGAGGGCGTATTCGTCGGCCGTTTCGGGGGGGATGCCGACCTCGATCCTTTCCCCGCAGATGCGACCCTGGTTGAGGTAGACCCAGATGGAAACCCGCTGATTCCCGACCGATCCCCCGTAGCGCCGCTCTCGGGGATTGACGACGGGCAGCGGCGAGATTTGGCAACTCTTGAGGTTCTTGGCGAAGCGCTCGAAGTTTCGAATGGGGCCGTCCAGCTCGGCTCGGGCGGGGGCCGCGAAGAAACCCAACGAAAGAAGCGAAAGAAGCGAAAGGACGGTGGTTTTCCTATTCATTGAAACATCCTAGCAAATTTTCCTCCCCGGAGCTACCGGTCCTTGGCCCTGGTGAAGCGTCGGAGGTTTCGGATGGTCTGGGGAGCGATGCGGCTGTTACCCCATTCGAGAAGCCAGGCGGGCAGGAAGGGCACCCCCGGGTCGAGGCGGATGGAATAGGCCACCAGCGTCCTTTCTCCTTCCGGGAAGAGGCGCCAGGAGCCGTCGAGCTCTTTGACCGTCCCCTCGATTCGATGGAAAAGAATCTTCCTGTTGCCTCGATCGTGGTGCAGCTCGTTGATGGTCCACTTGTCTTGAAAGGGCCAGGGATAATCGAGAAGGGAGTAATGCCGCTCATCGTCCCCTTCCTTCCAGCGCACCTCGCTTTTGAGGATTCCGGGGAACATCCGCGGGTAGTTCTGGTAGTCGGTGATCACCCGCCACACCTCTTCGAGGGGGGCCGCCACGTAGCCGACGGTCAGCACGTCCTTCATGGTGGAACGGAAGGTCGGGAGAAGCTGGACCACCACCTCTCCCTTTTCGAGCTCGCGTACCTGTCCGGGAGAAAGGGAAAGCTCTGCGGGCAGGCCCAGGGCTTTGGTTTGTAAGGAAAAAAAGGCCAGGAGGAGAAGAGGTCCTTTTGACATGTCACTCCTTCGGGAAGCTACCGCATGCTAGCATGAACCCCGCTTCCGGGAAAGCCACTTGTTTTCGGCCCGCCGAACCTCCTATACTGAAAGGGTTCCCTTTTTGACAGGAGAGAAGATGGAAACGATGGAAAAATCCTTCGAAGCAATGTACGACGAGGGCTTGAAGCTCTATACCGATGGCGCCCCCCTGGAGGAGGTTCTCGCCTTCTTCAACGATTTGAGCAAGAAATCGAACGACATGAGGGTCATGATCTCCCTCAGTTGGTTGCATATCCTCATGGGCAACAAGGAGCAGGCCTTCCTCTACCTGAAGGAAGCCAAGAAGACGGTTCAGGGGAAATTCAACTACGTGCTCGCTTTGCTGGCTTTCGGAGGTACCGGGGTCAGGGAGCGTTTCGAACAGGCGGTCGAAGCGGGCGGAGCCGAGGGCGTCAACGACGCCATCGAGAACCTCGAGGATGCGATCGCCCGGAAGGACGGCTCATTCAAGCCGGCCGAAAAGATGCTGAGCTGGCTGAGAGACATCAAGAAATAAATTCTTTTTTAAGTTAAGATAAGGGGACTTCCTCTTTTTCGGAGGTTAGCCCCTTGAACGAGAACCTTGCCGGGATCCCCTGGGAAACCCTCTCGCCGCAGCAAGCCTGCTTGGAGCTCGAGGTGGATGCCCGGTCGGGCCTATCCGATTCCGAAGCGAGAGCCCGCCTTCACCGCTGGGGTCAGAACCGCATCGCCGAAAAAGGGCGCCCCAGCGGGTTGGTGATCTTCTTGCGCCAATTTCAGAGCGCGGTGGTCCTGCTGCTTCTGCTGGCCACCATCGTGGCGGCCGGGCTGGGCCAGACCCTCGACGCGATCGCCATCTTCGCCGCCCTCCTCCTCAATGCCCTGATCGGTTTCCTCACCGAATATCAGGCCTCGGCTTCCCTGCAATCCCTCAAGAACCTTTCTCTCCTCAGCGCCAGAACCCTGCGAGGCGGGCAGGAAGAGAACGTCGTCACCTCCGAGCTGGTACCCGGCGACGTCGTGCTCTTGGCGAGCGGCGACAAGGTACCCGCCGACGGCCGCCTCCTCTCGGCGAGNNCGCCTCCTCTCGGCCGAAAAGCTCCTCCTCGATGAATCCCCCCTCACCGGGGAGAGCCTTCCCGTCGAGAAAACCAAGGAAAATCTTTCAATGGACCTCCCGCTCGCCGAGAAGAAGAACCTGCTTTTCGGGGGGACCACCGTGCTGGACGGAACGGGCAAGCTGTTGGTTTTCGGCACGGGGAGGCATTCGGAGCTGGGAAGGATCGGGAGGCTCATCCAGGCAGGCAGGAACGAGCATACCCCGCTCGAGCGCAAGTTGGACGAGTTGGGCGACCACTTGCTGGGCATCGTCGCGCTTTTGGCCCTCCTCATCACCGGGATGGGGTTGATTCACAAGGAACCCTTCGGCCTGATGCTCGAGACCGGGATCGCGATGGCGATCGCCGCCGTCCCCGAGGGCCTTCCCGTCGTCGCCACCATCGCCCTGGCCAAGGGCATGTCCCGGATGGCCGAACGCAGGGTGCTGGTCCGTCGATTGTCCGCCGTGGAGAGCCTGGGGGCGGTGACGGTGATCTGCTCCGACAAGACCGGAACGATGACCGCCAACGCCATGACCCTGCGGAAGCTGGTGACAGTGTCGAATGATTTCGATTTCGGGGGCCAAGGCTACGTGCCCGAGGGCGTCGTCGAGGCGAAAGCCGGGGAGGATAGAAGCGCCCTGTTTTCCGCCTTGAGGGTCGGGGTCCAGGCCAACGACGCTTGCCTGGAATTCGACGAGAAGGAGGGGTGGCACATTCACGGGGATCCCAGCGAGGCGGCCCTTCTGGTCGCCGCAAAAAAAGCCGGTCTCGACCCGGTCGAAGAAAAGGAATCTTTTCGGCGCCTCGAGGAGATCCCCTTCGATTCCCGGCGCAAGAGGATGTCGGTGGTCTGCGAGAAAAATGAAAAGGTCTTCGTTTTTTCCAAGGGAGCGGCCGAAGTGATCCTGCCCTCCTGCGAACGCGTCCTGACGGAAGGGGGAGAGAGCTTTTTCTCCCCCGAGGCCAAAAGCGAGATGGAGGAAAAAATCCTCCTCCTGCTGCAAGGGGGAATGCGGGTGCTGGCCCTGGCCTACAAGGAAGGAAGAGGCGAGGACCCCGAGAATTCCCTGGTACTGGCGGGGGTGGCAGGGTTGTCCGATCCCCCCAAGCCGGGGGTGAAGGAGGCGATTGGGCAGTGCCACCGGGCGGGGATCCGGACGGTGATGATCACCGGGGATCATCCGACCACGGCCCGGGCGATCGCCAAGGAGCTCGGTTTGACCGAAAATGAGCCCCGGATAGCGGTCGATCCGAGGGAAGAGATGGCGGACATCGAGAGCTACGACATCTTCGCCCGCACCACCTCGGAGGCCAAGCTGAGGATCGTCGCGGCCCTAAAGAGGAAATCCGAGGTGGTGGCCATGACGGGCGACGGAGTCAACGACGCTCCCGCCCTACAGGCCGCCGACATCGGGATCGCCATGGGCTCGGGGGTCGACGTGGCCAAGGAAGCGGCCGCCATGGTGCTTTTGGACAACAACTTCGCGAGCATCGCCGAGGCGGTGAGGGGGGGGCGGATCATCTATGCCAACATCCGGAAGGCCACTTCCTTCCTTCTGACCTGCTCCTTCTCGGTCATGGCGGTGATTTCCCTTTCGATCGTGGGCGACCTCTCCTTGCCCTTGCTCCCGCTCCAGATTCTGTGGTTGAACCTTTTGACTCACGTTTTTCCGGCCCTGGGGTTGGCCTTGCAGCCGGGAGACGGCAGCGAACTTGAAATTCCCCCCCTGCCCCCCCAGCAGCCGATCCTTTCCGGAAAGGAAATCCGTCGCATCCTGATAGCGACGGGTTTGACCACTATCGCCGGCCTGACGGCCTACTGGTGGGCGCTCTCTCGCTACGGGGCGGGCCCCCATGCCAGTAGTATCGTTCTGGTGAGCCTGGCCTTCCTCCTGCTTACCCACGCGGTGAGTTCCCAGAGCGAGGGGATGGGGTTGCCGAATTTCAATCCTTTCCTCCTGGGGGCAATCGTCCTGGTGGTGGCCCTCCAGGCCAGGGCCCTCGGTCATCCCTTCCTGCAGTCGGTTCTTCACACCGTTCCCCTGACGGCGAGCGACTGGGGGATGCTCTTCCTCTTGACGGCCTTCTATTTCCTCCTCGACGAGGTCTCGAAGACCTGGATCGATTAGCCGAAGGCTTTCTCCCTTGCTTCCGATGCTTTCCTCCCCCCGATGAAATAGGAATAGAGGTGCAGACCAACCATACGAGGAGGAAGAGGAAAATGGCGAAGGAAAAGGCGAAAAAGGGCGAGTTGACGGTCCGTGAAGCAGGGAAGAAGGGCGGAGAGAAGGTAAAGGCCGAGTACGGTCCCGAGTTCTATTCGGAAATCGGTCACAAGGGCGGGCAGAAGGTGAAGGAGTTGATCCAGAAAGCCAAACAGGACATCAGCACCCAGGAGAAGAAGAAGTAGCCCTTCGGTTCCCCAGGTTTTTCCGGCAGCTAGCGCGTTCTAGCTGCCTTTTTTCTCGACTTCTTGTTCGATTCCTTTTGCCAGAGCTGCTTCTTCGGGGCGGTCGCTCCCACGATGAGGCAGGCGTCGGATTGGCGGTTCCTTCGACCGACCCTTCCGATCAACTGCTCCAGTTCGGCCTGGCCGAAGGAGTCGGCGTCGGTCACCACCACCAGGTCGGCGGCCGGAACGTCCAGTCCGGCGCCGACCAGGTTGGTCGACACCAGGATGGCGGGCAGGCTGTCCCGGAAGCGGCGCATCATGTAGATGCGGGTGGAGGGAGGGCGCTTTCCCCCGAACTTCTCGAGTCTCTTCGCCATGTCCCGGGAGTCCGCCATCTCGCCGTGCAGCATGGCGACGGGGATCCCGTAAGCGTCCCGCAGGGCATAGGTGAGGAAAGGCACCTCGGCACGGGTGCGCGAGATCACGAAGATCCTTCCCTCGCTCTTGATGTGCTTCTCGATCAGCTTTCGGGCCCTTTCGACCTGAGCGGTGGGGCGTTCCCCGGCGCGGGCCTTCAGGGTGTGGATGGTGGTCGGGGGGGCCTCGAAGGGCATGGATTCCATGGAAACGCGATGCTGGATATTTTTGAGCTTCAGGAAGCCCTCCACCGGCTCGGGAGTGGCGGTGGAAAAGAGCATGGGGATCGAGAGGGACTTGAGACGGCGCAGGGCATCCTCGGGGTCGTAGGCGTTCACGTCGTCGACCACGAGCAGGGCGACCCCTTTCAAGAGGGGTTCCCAGTGGGGATCGGTCAGGATCAGGGAACTGGCGACCCCGATGTGATGTCTTCCCCTGCCGAAGGAGGCGAGCAGCTCCTTGCGGACGGGAGCGGCGATCCCGCCGTGGATCTCGGCGGTGTAGAGTGGGGTGTTCTTCAGGCGATCGCTGAAGTAGCGCAGGTGCTGGCGGGCGAGATCGCGGGTGGGGACCAGGATGATCACCGGGCGGCGGGTCCTCATCACTTCGCAAACGGCGATTCGCAAGAGGACCTGGGTCTTTCCCGAGCCCGTGGGAGCGACGAGCAGGGCGTTTCCGGCCTCCCGCTCGAAGAACCCTCCCAGTTCCAGGATCGCTTTTTCCTGATCCTTGGTCAATTGGTAGGATTCTCCGGTGGGGACGAGCCCATCCTTCTCCGCCGCTGCTTGTTCGTTCTCTTTCAGGGAGTCCTGAAGCTTCTTCGGGAGAATCATGGCTTTTCACCGAAGAGGGCGTCCTCTTTGAGCCAGGACGGCGGTTCGATGGAATCCACCAGGCGCAGGATCTTGAGGTGGTTCTCGGGGGTGATGCGGCTGAAGAGGATTCCGACCAGGCTGTTGCCGGGTCCCTGGGGCTTGGTCCACATGACCTTGCCGGTGGCCTCGATGTCCTCCCCGTCGACTTGGATGTGCATCCGGACGGTCCCGGTGATCTTCAGGACTCCCTGGGGATCGAGGAAGCAAACTCCGCTCCCGCTGATGTTGCAGAGTTCTCCCTGGAAGGGGTTGGCCTGCCCGGCGTCATAATCGAGCTTGCCCGTGACGTTCACCCGGCGGAAGGAACGGGGGAAGCAGCCAGAGACGATCGTGCCCTTCCGATCGGTTGCCAGGTTGACTTCCTGGCCATCCAGGAGCACCAGGGGCATGAGGGGGTTGTTGGGATTTTCCTGTAGAACCTCGGCCATTTCTCCGGTGTTGAGGAAGACCTTGCTGCCGATGGGATAGGGGTTGACCAAGCGAAGGAAGTTCGCCGCGACCTCGGCATCGAACAAGCGCCCGGAAGAAGTCCGGATGCACTGGTAGGCCAGGGAAGGAGAGATGCGCCTGCGGTAGGTGCGGTCGGAGAGCATGGCGTCGTAGGTGTCGGCGATCGCCGCCAGGTAGGCCATCTGGGGGATGGAACTGCCCTTCAGTCCTTCCGGATAACCGCTGCCGTCCGCCCTTTCGTGATGGCAGCGCACCACTTCCAGGGCCTGACCNNGGCCTGAAAGTGTCCCATTCTCCAGGAGTTCTGGAGAAGCTCCACCCCTGCCATGGGATGCTGGCGTACGATGCCGTATTCCTGCATCGTGAGGGGACCTTCCTTGTTGAAGACTCCTTGGGGAAGGCGGTAACGCCCGATGTCGTGAAAGAGGCTCCCCAGGCAGAGGTTGACCAGCTGGTTGCGCGAAAAGCCCATTCCCCTGCCGGTAACCAGGCAAAGCAGCATGACGTTGACGGGGTGGGCCGAATCGTAGTCGCCGACGCTGCGCAGTTCGCGTCCCCGCCAATCCCCCGCCTGTTCGATGGCGTCCAAGAGGGATTCGACCGAGCGCGTCGCCAGGGAGAGATCGAAGGGGGTGCGAGCCGTGGCGCAATCGATCGCCACCAGCAACTGCTCGCGGATGAGCCGGATCTGCTCTCCGCAGTAAGGAGCATCGAGAAGGTCGCTCGAATCGAGGATGCGCTTGTAGATATGCGCCAGCGCCACCTCTTCGAGATGGAGTTGGCGAATCTTCCGGATCAAGGTCTCGTTGAGGACCGTTCCGGAGGGCAATAGTGGATGGCTTGTCTCGGGATGAAGCAGGTCCTTGGCAAGGACGTCCCCCACGGCGAGCCGTTCGATCTGGTCCATTTAGATTCTCTCTACTTGTTGTCTAAACGATTTTACCATATCTTGGCCGTGAGAATCGGCCTGACCCTCTTCTTCGTTCGATCTGCGCGGCCGCTCTCTTGTTGTTTTATCCCCTTCGGCCCGGTATCATCGCCTTGTCTTCCTATGTTTATTGAGTTCCAAGGAGATCCCGATGAATCAATGGGCCGCAATGGGCCTGGTCTTGGCCTTCGGGTTGAGCAGTCCGATACAACCCGGCAGCCGGGCGCAAGCACTCTTCATTCAATTCGAGAAAAAAACCGCCTTGACGGATCTCAACGCGGTCGTTGCCTCGGAAAGCCTGGCCGCGAGGGAAAAAATCCGGAAAATCTTCGCGACAACCTCGAGCGAGGGGGATGCCCTCGCCCTCTGGAGAAAATACTCCAAGCGCTGGTAAATCAGTGTTTTCCGCAGTCACAATCGGGTTGGCAGGCGAGCGAATCGAGGGATGACTTCAGGTTGGTCTTGACGGCCTCGACGTATTCCCGACGAAGAATCGCCTGTTCGGCTTTTTCCTCCTCGGAAAGAGAAGACTCCCTCGCCTTGCGGGCGAGCTCGTTGATGCGCTCGATCTTCTTCGGGTCGATCATTTCCCCCTCCTTTCCAAAAAGGCTATTTTAACCCACAAATCTGAAACACAACGTGGTAAGATGATGTTACAGATTATTGAGCGATCGTCGAGGTGAAAGCCATGGACCATCCGGAAGCAATCATACCCAAAGTCACCATCCTTCTTTCCGACCAGTTGAAGAAGCAGGGGCTCTACCCACCGACCCCCAGCAAGAAGGTGCGTCGGGACAGCCGAGGTTTCTATTACCTCCGCTACAGCTACCCCACCTGGCCTCACCACGACTCCTCCACCCGGCCCGGTCTTCGCTACGAGGTCTTTGCCGGGATCGAGGAACAGAACTGGGTCGCTCTCGTTTGCAGCAGTTTCGGCAAGGGCCTCGAAGAAGTGATGATGGAGGAACTCTGGGCGAAGCTTCAACCCCTTTTCGAAGAAATGAAGGAGAAATACCAACCCTTCGAAAACGGTCCTCTGGGCGGAAGAAGCGGCCCCAACGGCTCCATCGGGATCTTTCAATCGGTCCCCCTCAAGGCGGACGTGATGGCATCGGCGCTTTTCGAGCTCATCCACGCCACCAAGGAAGAGGTCGGTCGCTGTATCAAGGAGTGGGGACCCGAGCGCGTCGGGGGCTTCACCCGCATGGCGGGCAAGTTTAAATAGAAGGGTAACCGGATGGGACCACTTCCCGTATAATGGGGAAAAGTTCCAAAAAGGAGTTGCCCTTGGACACCACCCTGTTTCTGCTGACCTTGTCCGCTCTTTTGGCGGCGTTCTTCAGCTTGCGCTCCCTCAAGAAGAAGAACGACGTTTTATCTCGCTCCTACTCACAGCTATTGGAGCGCTTTTCCACCGCTTCGAGGACCGTCTCGGCTTCTTCTTGCGACCTGGCCAGGGTGATCGCCGAAGGGGGGGCACTCTCCGGGGACCTCCACCTCCGCATCGGGCAGTTCAGCCACATCGCCCGCGCTCAGTCGGAATACGCCGGAACGACCCAAAAACAGCTCATCGAAATCCTTTCCAACCTCGAGGCCTCGGTCCGGGTCATCAAGGAAGCCGAATTCCACACCGAAAGGGTCCGTCCCGTGGCCCAGGCGGGGATGGAGGCGGCCGATAACCTGATTTCCGAATTCGAGGTGATCCCCGAGCAGATTTCCGACACCGCCGGG
>DOBT01000182.1 GCA_003503675.1 Cyanobacteria bacterium UBA8530
AACCCAGGCACATGTTGATCAACTGAAAGAACTTCAATCGAGCCATGCTTCCTCCTCAAAAAAAGGAGGACCGCGTAACACGGTCCTCCCATTTCATTCCCTTATTTCTGAGCGTATTCCATCGCGGCCATCCGCTTGTAGGAATCCAATCTCTCCCGGGCATCCTTCAGGGCCTTCTCGAAAAGGGCATTGGCCTGATCGGGGAAGGATTTCTCGAGCGAGGAGTAGCGAACCTCGGACCGGAGGTATTCGAGGAAATCGCCGGCCGGCTCCTTGGAGTCCAGGCTGAAGGGATTCTTGCCTTCTTCCTTGAGGAGGGGATTGTAGCGGTAAAGGTGCCAGTAGCCGGACTCGACGGCCTTCTTGGTTTGGGCTTGGGTTTTGCCCATTCCGGACTTGATGCCGTGGTTGATGCAGGGGGCGTAGNNCTTCCGCCTCGGCGAGCGCCTTCAGCAGCTGGTTCTTGTCGGCTCCCATCGCGACCTGGGCGACGTAGACGTAGCCGTAGCTCATCGCCATCATGCCGAGGTCCTTCTTCTTGGTCTTCTTGCCGGAGGCGGCGAACTGGGCGATCGCCGCGGCCGGGGTGGCCTTGGAGGACTGCCCGCCGGTGTTGCTGTAGACCTCGGTATCGACCACCAGGACGTTGACGTCTTCGCCGGAAGCGAGGACGTGATCCAGGCCGCCGTAGCCGATGTCGTAAGCCCNNACGTGGTCCAGACCGCCGTAGCCGATGTCGTAAGCCCAACCGTCGCCGCCGAAGACCCACTGGGAACGCTTCACGAGGAAGTCCTTCAGCTTCGAGATCTCACCGATCAAGGGGTGATCCTTGGCGTTTTCGATGGCTTTCTCGACCTTGAGGGAGGCTTCGCGGGTAGCCGCTCCGTTCTCCTTGTTCTCCAGCCAGCCCCGGAAGGTCGCCTTGATTTCTTCGTTGACGTCGGAGGAAATCAGGGACTGGTCCATGAGGTCGGCGATGCGGGTACGCATCTGCTTGGTGGCGAGCAGCATGCCGAGGCCGTACTCGGCGTTGTCCTCGAACAGGGAGTTGCCCCAGGCCGGACCCTGTCCCTTGGCGTTGGTGCAGTAGGGGACCGAGGGAGCCGAGCCGCCCCAGATCGAGGTGCAGCCGGTGGCGTTGGCGACCAGCATGCGGTCTCCGAAGAGCTGGGTGACGAGCTTGATGTAGGGGGTCTCGCCGCAACCGGAGCAGGCGCCCGAGAACTCGAGCAAGGGCTGGGCGAACTGGCTGCCCTTGATGGTCTTGAGGTCCATCAGGTTGTCCTTGACGGCGACCTGATCGACCACGTAGTTCCAGTTTTCGGCCTGGGCTACCTGGGTCTCGAGGGGCTTCATGATCAGGGCCTTTTCCTTGGCGGGGCAGATGTCGGCGCAGTTGCCGCAACCGGCGCAATCATAGGGGCTGACCTGGATGCGGTACTCGAGGCCTTCGAAACCCTTGCCGATGGCCTTCTTGCTTTCGCAGGAAGCCGGCGCGTCGGCCTTTTCGCCTTCGCTCAGGAGAGCGGGGCGGATGGAGGCGTGGGGACAGACCATGGCGCACTGGTTGCACTGGATGCAGTTGGCCATCTGCCATTCGGGCACGCTGGAGGCGATTCCGCGCTTCTCGTAGCGGGAGGTCCCCAGGGGCAGGATGCCGTCGGCGTTGTCCTTGAAGGCGCTCACGGGCAGCTTGTCACCCTCTTGGCCGATCATGGGGCGCAGGATCTCGGTGATGAACCGGGGAACGTTGGTTTCGGGCTTGGGGGCATCCATCGCTTCGGCCCAGTTCGCGGGGACCTTGATCTCGACGAGGCCGGTCAGGGCGGCGTCGACGGCGTCGTTGTTCATTTGAACCACGGCATCGCCCTTCTTGCCGTAGGCCTTCTTGATGCCTTCCTTGAGGTAACGGACCGCTTCATCGAGGGGAATGATGTCGGCCAGCTTGAAGAAGGCGGTCTGCATGACCATGTTGATCCGGTTGCCCAGGCCGAGGCGCTCGGCGATCTCGACGGCGTGGATGGCGTAGAACTTGACCTTCTTCTTGGCGAGAATCCGCTTCATTTCGGCGGGGATCTCCTTTTCCAGCTCTTCCGACGACCAGATGCTGTTGAGGACGAAGGTTCCGCCCTCCTTGATGCCGTTGAGCAAGGTGGCGCCGTAGGAATGGATGTATGAAGGGGTATGGCAGGCGATGTAGTCGGAGTTGTTGATGAGATAGGGTGAGCGGATGCGGCTCTTGCCGAAGCGCAGGTGGGACATGGTGACCCCGCCGGACTTCTTCGAATCGTAGGCGAAGTAGGCCTGGGCCCAGAGGTCGGTGTTGTCGCCGATGATGGCGACGGCCTGCTTGTTGGCGCCCACGGTGCCGTCCGAGCCCAGACCCCAGAACTTGCAGTTCTTGGTGCCGGGGGCCGCGGTGTCGATTTCCTCGCCGACGGGCAGGGAGGTGAAGGTCAGGTCGTCCACGATCCCGACGGTGAAGTGGCTCTTGGGTTCTTCCTTCTTCATGTTGTCGAAGACGGCGATGATCTGGGCGGGGGTGGTGTCCTTGGAACCGAGGCCGTAGCGGCCGCCGACGATAGTCGGATAGCCCTGGAAGCTGAATTTGCCGTCGGACATCGCTTCGCCGATTGCTGTACGTACATCAAGATACAGCGGCTCGCCAAGTGATCCCGGCTCTTTGGTACGGTCAAGAACAGCAATGCTTT
>DOBT01000197.1 GCA_003503675.1 Cyanobacteria bacterium UBA8530
GTGCAGATGGAGTGGGTGATCCCTTCAATCGCATCCGAGATGGGATGGGTGAAGTCGTACATCGGGTAGATGCACCACTTATCTCCGGTGCGGTGATGGTGGGCCCGGCGGATGCGGTAGAGGACCGGATCGCGCATGTTGATGTTGGGCGAGGCCATGTCGATCTTCGCCCGTAGGACGTAGGCGCCGTCGGGGAACTCTCCTGCACGCATGCGGGTAAAGAGATCGAGGCTCTCTTCGATGGGGCGATCGCGATAGGGGCTGTTCTTGCCGGGGTCCGTCGGGGTGCCCCGGTGCTCGCGGATCTCTTCGGCCGTGAGGCCGTCGACGTAGGCGAGGCCCTTCTGGACGAGTTCCACGGCATAGCCGTAGATGGCCTCGAAGTATCCCGAAGCAAAGTAAAGATGGTCGCCCCAGTCGAAGCCCAGCCATTTGATGTCTTCCTGGATGGAATCGACGTACTCGACCTCTTCCTTGGTCGGGTTGGTGTCATCGAAACGAAGGTGGCAGCGCCCCCCGTACTCCTGCGCGATGCCGAAGTTGAGACAGATGGACTTGGCATGCCCGATATGCAGGTAGCCGTTCGGCTCGGGAGGAAAACGCGTGACGATCGTCTGGTGCTTTCCGGTGCGGAGGTCCTCTTCGACGATGTCTCTTATAAAATCCTTGCCCGGCTTTTCGGCCTGGGTCGCTTCGGGTGATGTTTCCGACATTGATTCCCCCTTGAAAGTGATGTGGATCGAATATTTGATTTTACACGATCGCGCGCTCAATGAGGGCATCGAGGAAAAAGGATCCGAGGAAAAAGGGGACGAGCGTTCAGGAGGGCTTTTTTGGATTGCAAGAAAACCAGGCGAAGGGCCGCATTATTTCTTCGGGGTACGAACGAGGCAACTCATGGCATTCTCCCATACCATCGCTTGGCGCAGGGCGTCGGTCATTTCGCTTTTGGGAACCAGCAACAGGGAATTCTTGTCCTGCAGGAACGTGCCCAATCCTCCGTTCTTCGCCTTCAAGTCCCCGTAGAGCTCGGCACAGAGCAAGTGGGCCTGATCCCAGTGACCGGCCCCTCCGTAGGTTCCGCACATGGTGAAGATCTTCGCGCCGCGATATTGGGGCATGCTGGCGATTTGCTGCAGGGCGAGTTGGTGGCCCGCCGGGGGAACTTGTCGGATTCGAATCAGGATACTGCCCTCATTCTTCGCCAAACAACCGAGGATTCCGAGAAAAAGCAGGGACTGGAAGGCGAGGTGGCGAGCATTGCCTCGGATCATTCTGCTGAAGGTACAGCCCATCCAAATCGCCAAAGCGGGATAAATGGGCAGGATATACCAAGCCAACTTGGTTCTTGCGACGGAAAACAACAGGAAGGGCACCACGATCCAGAGGATGATGGCGAGCCCCGCTTTGGGGGGCATCCCTTCGGGCTTGAAGAAACGTTGCAACAACAGGGCGAGAGCGAGAAAGATTGCCCAGTACAGGTAATTTCCCTTCAGTACCTCGAAGTAATACCAAAAGTTTCCGACATGTCCTTCCAGGGGCTGGGAGGTCCGCTTCAACAGGTCGGTTCGAATCATCAGGTCGAAGAAGGTGAAACCATCCCGGCCAAAGCGGAGGACGGCCCAAAAGAGTACGGGAAAGCCGCTGCAAAAGGCGAACAGCAAGACTTCGCGAAGATGCAGTTTTGACCATTGCCCACTCAAGATCAAATAACTTCCCAGCACCACGAGAATGGGGCCCGCATGCCAACTTTTCGACAAGAAGGCCAGGGCGAAACCGAGGCCGACCAGATAGAGCCATCGATTGTCTTCTTCTATACGGGCGATCGCCAGCATGGCGATCGCGAAGAACAAGACGAAGAGCGAATCGNNGAATCGGCATCCCCGCTTCTCGCTCCGTGAAAGAGGATGTATTGGCAAGTGGTCACGAGGATGGCGGCGGAAATCAGGGACGCGAGGTTGCCCTGGATTCTGCGGACGAAGATCGCCACCAACAGGATGGTGAGCAAGGCAGCCAAACCCGAGGCGAGGCGGAGGCCGAGCAAATTATAGCCGACGAGCTTGTAGCCCAGGATGATGGCCCAAAAGCTGAGCGGTGGTTTCAGGTTGTAGTAATCAGGGACATAGGAATAGGTATTGACGAGGTAATCGTGCCTTTGCAGCATTTCGTAGGCATTCACTCCATGCCGGGCTTCGTCCCAGTTGTCGACCGCGACGACCCCCAGGTTGTAAAAAATGTTCACGCAGGCGAGCATCATCAGGCAGGATAACAACAAGAAGTAATGCTTTTCAATGAACAAAAGCCATCGATGGAGAGGGTTCCCCACAGCATCCCTCATCGCATTTTTTTCACCTCATAACCAAGCACCCACCCTTTTCAAACACCAAGATAGGCTAGGGCATGGAAGAAGAGGTGGATAGGCTCAAGATGCGTCAAAACAGCCGAATATTTTGTGAAATTGGTCAGGATTCCGTATGCCAGGCGACATTAATCAGGCAAAGGAGAAATGCCCAAAGAACCGAAAGATTTGGATTCAGATCGAGCAACTGGAAATAATGAAAGAGAGAAATTCCTCATTTAGGTGGAAATTTGGGACAGCAGGGAAGACAGGTAGGCCGGCCCCGCGGGGTCGCCTTCCGGAGGGGCCCAGGGGGCAAAGCGCTTGTGGGTCTGCGGATCGTAGGGCCCCTCGATGATTTCGTAGAAGGCCGCTTCCGGGCTGAGGGCCGCGACCATGTGCCAGGTCCCAGGGGGAATCTCGGCGCCCCAGCAATCCCCATCGAGCAGGCAGTGGCTCGAAATTTTCCCTTCTTCATCGAAGGTCAGCACCACGCCTTTTCCCTGGAGGAGGATGAAAATCTCCGTTTTGTCCGGTTCTTTGTGGCGGTGAGGACAGACATAAGAGCCTTGCAGCAGGACGTTCACCATCCGCTGGATCGGTTCCTCGTACCGGTGAAAGCGGTGCAGGGCCCTTCGTCGCGGTGAGCCCTGGGCTTCCTGGGAGATGCGGGTCACCAAGGACCGATCGATCAGCCGTATTTCCATTTTTCCTCCCCCTCTGTTTCCTCCTGCATGGTAGCGGATCGGGGGGTGTCGGGCCACTTACTCAATTAATTTACTTTCTTTTCGTAGAAGGCCATTCCTTCCCAGGCTTCCAGAAGCTTGAGCAGGCCATCGGAGCTGATTCCGTCGTTTCTTTGAACGACCTCGTTCAGGGATCGGAACAAACTCTTTTTCCTTTCACACATAATGCTCTCGCAGAGGGTAATCCCCCGCTTTCCCTTGATGCCGCCGCGCTTCAAGTGATCGTTCAAGGTCAATGGATCCGCTCGATTGAAGATTTCGAGGGCCTCGATCGGTTTGGGAAGGCAGTTCTCCAACTCTCCCAACCTTTCTCTCAGGCCAAGATGCTCTTGCTGGATCTTTTGCTCGAGCCCCTGCACGAGTTGCTCGAACCTCCGCTCGAAGTTGGACAAGCGAAGGCCCACGTCGGATGCTGGGGAACCGGAGGGAAGCGTTGTTTCGTGCTGGTTTCGCAGGATCTCGGCTTGGCGGGCGATATAGGACTGCTGGCCTTCGTCCGCAATGAAGGCCAGTACCGTTTCTCCCTTCAACAGGTCCATCTCGCGGGCGCGGACCGCCGCGTAGAAGGCGAAGTGGCCATCGAGCAATTCGAAGGACTCCAAATCGAGACGCCGCACGATCAGGGGGTCCAGCAGGGCGCCGGTTTTCAGGATGAGCCGGGCGGTTTCGTCGATCGCACCCGGATCAAAGGAGGAGCGAGGCACCATGGAGGTGATCTTTCGGACCGCCACGAGGGAAGGGGCGAAATTCATCGGACAACCCCGGGTTGGGGGGAGATCGCCCGAGTCACCTCGGCTGCCAGTGCCTCGAACTCGAACACCGACGGGGAGTCCGATTTGTAATCGAACACGGAGAGGGGAGAGGGAAAGGCCTCCTCCCCCAGATGCTGCACCAATTCGGTGCATCTCGCCAAATCCTCCCGTTCGAAGATCTGGGTATCGAAGAGCTTGATGCCGTACCGCTCCTGTACGAGCTTTCGGCGACGGGGCAGGGTGCTCGAAACGAAGCGGGCATTGGTCGAAATCTTGGTGGGAAGGACGCCCAAGATATTCAGCGGGGCTTTGCCCCAGATTATACGGTATTCGTCGATGCTCTTGATGAAATTGAGCACGTTCAATAACCCTTGATTAGCAAAGGGCTTGAGATCGGAAGGGATGATCAGGTGGTCTGCCGAGATCAGCGCGATCCGGGCATAGAGGTTGAGGGATGGTGGGGTATCGAGTAACACGATGTCGTACTGATCGCGAATCTTGTCGAGCTTCTTCTTGAGGATGATGCGGGAAGCATCGAGGCTGTTTAGTTCGCTTTCATGCTCCATCAAGGAAATGTGGGAAGGGACGACGTCGATCTCCGGGTGGCAGAAACGCGAGTGACGCACCACTTCTTCGATGGGGTAGGCGTCCGCCCATCTGAGGAGATGATAAACGTTCAAATCCTCTCAGGTCGTCGTTCTCTTCGTCATCGAAGCTGACCAGTCCGGTGGCGAAGGTCGTGTTGGCTTGGGCATCGAGATCGATCACCAGGACCCGCAAACCCTTCTTGCGGAAGGCCGCCGCCAGGTTGATGACCGTGGTGGTTTTTCCGACTCCGCCCTTGTTGTGATAGACCGCAATCGTTTGCATGTTTCTTCCTCTCTCGACGGGCAAGATCTTTTGCAGGGAGGAGGGCCTTTCGAGCGCGTCATACCCGATCAACGCCCTCAACTCCGATAGTCGTTCCGGGACCTCTTTTCCCCGGCATTCAAAGACGAGCCGGAGCGTTTCTCTTTTCTCATACACTCGGATATGCCGACCGTTGGTGAGCACTCCGAAGCGGGCCCCGCACTCGCTCAGGTAACTTTCGAGCTTTCCGACGAAGCGGTCGAGCATCTGCCGGGGACTCTTCGCCTCGATCACCAGGCGAACCGACATCCGTGGTTTCGGGTGGTTGCGTTGCGCGAACGCCAAGAAATCCAGACGATGCCTGCGGAAGGAAACCTCTTGAAACCAGGATTCGGGTGGATAGCCGAGGGCGGGAAACAAGTATTGAACCAAGAACTTGCTCTCGACTTCGCTTTCATTCCGGCACTTTTCAGGATCGAAGATCACGGCCACTCCTCAAACGAAGAAGGTGTTGTTGATTATGTTTATTTAATCTTGATATATTAAGCAGGGATTGTCAATCGCTTGCTCGAGGTGCTTCCGAATCGGGGAAGGATCGGCTAGGATGACCCTATGATTCGAGCCTTTGAAACGCTGAACCCTTCCGAGCGAACCCAACTCTTCGACCTCATCAATAATCATGACCCGGCGCTCTTTCCGACCCTCGAAAAAATGGTTCGGGTCTACGGAGGCGTCGTGTACGATGGAGGATTGAGCCAGTTCTCCTGCTGGGAGGAAGGTCGGATTCGGGGAGCGATCGCCCTCGTCACCAAGGAAATCGAGATCAAGGGCGAAGCCTTCGTGCATGGGGTCTTCATCGACGAGCCCGCTGCCTTCGAGGGGCTCCTACTCCGGGCGCTGGAATACTTGCCGAAAACGCCTCTCGAGGTGAAGCTCGGTTTGCCGCCGAAAGCAACGGAGTTGGGGGAAATCGCCCACCGGCAAGGCTTCCGGGAAGGTTATTTTTTGCTCGAACTGACCTACGAAGAGCATTCTTTCGCTCAAACGAAAACTCTACGGTTCGATGCTCTCACGAAGAAAAATCGGAAGCTCTTTCAAGACTCCGTCAACGGCGCGTTTCTCCACTCCCCCAACGGCGCCCAGTTATCCGAAGAAGAAGTCGATGAACTGATCGCCGATAATGATGGTCAGGACTTCATGGGGATCGCTTTTTCAGGGGAAAGAGCGGTCGGTGTCTATCAACTGTCGCTCAAAGACGGGATCGGCTGGATCGATACCATCGGGATCCACCCGGATCACCAGGGACAGGGCTTCGGAAAGGCGATACTCGAGCATGGCCTGAATTGCCTCCGAGCGCATGGCTCTTCCGAAATCAAACTCACGGTCATCAGTTCCAACGAGAACGCCGTCAGGCTGTACCGCCGACACGGCTTCGCCCGAGAACGGATTCTAAGCCGCTGGTTGGAGAAAACGCTGCATTGATCGCCGCGTTCACTATGCTGAATTCTCGAGCGGGGAAAACCGAAAGCAACGAAACTATTGACAAGCGAGCAATCTTTCGATATGATGGCCCGTCATGTCCCGTTTTTCGATCCCCACTTTTTTCGACTTCCCTGAAAGGAGGAGATGAAATGAATCAAGCCATCGTAAAAACCAGTAATCATCCGGCTACCAACACCATCTCCCCCGACATGGCGCGTCCCATCTGACGTTGCGCCTGGTCGTGGGAACCGCAAAACCCACGGCCCCGAGCGATCCTCTTTAATGCTTGAGCCGCGGGTAACCGCGGCTTTTTCTATTCTTTTACACGCGGCCCCAAGGGGGGCCTGGCCTTGCCGTGCCCAGAGGAGGAAAAATGAACGCCTTATCCTTGCGCGAACTGCGCGCATTGTTTCGAAGCAACCCCACATTTCGTAGGGTTTTGCTGGCGGATCTCCTGAGCCAGATCGGGGATGGGGGGATCCTGGTGGCCTTCCCCATGTTGATCCTCGAGCAGACGGGCGATGTCACCTTGACTGGGTTGGCCTTCAGCGGCGAGGTCGCTGCCTTCGCCCTGCTGAGTCCCTTGGCGGGCTTCGTGGCGGATCGCTTCGAGCAGAGGCGGGTGATGATCGCGGCCGACAGCGCGCGGGTCTGTTTTCTCGCCCTGCTTCTGTTGGTGCTGGCTTTCCATGCCTCTTTCGGGGCCTTGCTGGCGGCCTCGGTGGCGTTCGGAGCCTCGGGCGCCTTCTTCATGCCCGCCCGTGCCGCCTTCATGCGGCGAGTGCTCGAAGGGGCTGATCTCGAAAGGGCGATCGCCCTGGAAGGCACCGTGGCCTTCCTGACCCGCCTGATCTCACCGGCCTTGATGGGACTGCTCTTGGCCATCCTGCCGCCCGTGGCGGGGATCGCCTTCGACCTGGTCGCTTACGCTTCGGCCATCGTTCTGCTCGCACCTCGATGGGTTCGTGGAACGCTCTCGGTCGAGAAGGCGGCGGACGAAGGCGCCTGGCAAGAAGGGTGGCTGTGCATCCTTCGGTCGGTGCCTTTGCGAAGCTTGCTCGGGCTCGATCTCGCGCTGTGCCTGGTCGGGATGGCGGCTTTCTCGAGCAGCGTGGCCTTCCTGAGCGAGCACCTTCAGCTCAGCGCCCAGTCGAACTGCTGGCTATTGGCGGCGACCGGCTTGACCGGAGCCCTGGGAACCCAGCTTGCCGGACGATTGGGTAGGGGAGGCGGAACCTACGCCGCGCTGACGGGTTTGGTCGCCCTGACCTACCTCTTGGTCCCTCATGCCCATTCGCTGGGAGTGATGGTGGCCATGTGGGGGCTGCGCGGATTTGCTTACGGTGCCCTGGGAGTCCTCATCAACCAGCGGATCGTGCAAGAAGCGGCTCCCCAGGTCATGGGCCGGGTGAACGCCGCCTGGAGTCTCGTTGCCTGCCTGGCCGCCTTTTTCGGGAGCGCAAGCACCCCCTTCCTGCTCCGCACGATCGGTTCGGCCCAGTCCTTCACTCTTTTCGGGATCACGCTGGCCTCGGCAGCGATCCTGATGGGTGCCCAGGTCGCTGCCAGGTCGGCCCAGGCCCGCCGTACGGTTGAACAGCCCGGATAAAAAAGGCTTCCGTGATTTTAGTCAGGGAAGCCTTTTTTTTAAAGGCCCAGTTCCGGGGCAATCTCCCGCATCGCTTCGATGGCGAGCGCGGCGAACTCGGGGAGAGGAACGTCGATCTTCTCGCATTCCCGGATGATCTCCCGATCCACCGAGGCCGCGAAGGACTTCTCTTTCATCCTCTTCACCACCGAGGAAGGCTTGACGCTGGCGAGTTTCTTGTCGGGATAAACGAGCGTCGTGGCGGTGATGAGGCCGGTGATGGACTCCCCCGCCGCCAGGGCATGGTGGAACCTTTCGGAACGGGGAATGCCGTGAGCGCTCTCGTTGTGCATCTTGATGGCCAGGCTGATTTCTTTCGAGACGCCCGCCGCATCGAGGATCTCGACGGCTTTCAGGCCGTGCTCGGAAAGGTCGGCACCGGTGATCTCGATGTCGATGTCATGGAGGAGACCCGCCAGTCCCCAAGTTTTCTCGTCCTCGCCGAGTCTTTTGGCCAGGGCGACCATCACGGCCTCGGAAGCGTGGCAATGCTTGATCATGCTCTCGTTCTTGACGTTTCGACGAAGCAAATCCAGGGCTTCTTCCCTGGTGATTCCGGGCGAACATTCCATCGAGGGCATCCTTTCTATTTAGACGGGCTCCAGCGCTCGAAAGGGCTCCGGGGGAAACTCGATTTTTATCGAATCTCCGGGCCTCACTTCGCCGCCCTCGAGGACGATGGCCATGACACCGGCTTTGCGAACGAGATTGCCTTGCTCGTCGAGCCCCAGGGTGGCCGCCATCAGGCCAGGCTTGAGCTGCTCCAGCTGAGTGCAAGGGGTCCGTAGACCGGTCACCTCAAGCATCGCCGACTTGCCCAGGTGAAGCCTGGTGCCCGTCGGAAGAGCGAGCAATTCGATTCCTCGGGTGGTGATGTTCTCGCCCATCTGGCCGGCCGATACGTCGAAGCCGGCAAGCCCCAGCTCTTCGAACAGCTCGGAATGGATCAGGTGTACCTGGCGCAAATTGGGCGGGCACTCGGTCTCCGCCCTGGAGCGGTGCTGAACCGTCGCTCCCAGATGCGCGTCGCCCTCGACCCCCAAGCCCGCCAAAAGCATGATTTTTTCCCGGATCGGTTTGCTGAAAGTATGCCTCGCACTGCAGCCCACCGCCATCACCATCCCACCCATCGAATTTCCTTCCTTCTGTCCCATCGAGTCTACGCCGGCCTTGCCGACCTCGCAAGCCAGGTTCCCGCCGATCCGCACCCCCGCGGAATCGGCCGTTTTTTCATTTTCTTTTGTCCGTTAGTTGCCGATAGGCCACCATCAGGCGCTTGAAGTCCGCGGTGTCTCCGCCGTGATCGGGATGGGTCGCCCGGGCCTTCAGCCTGAAAGCCGCCTTGATCTCGGCCAGGGTCGCGCCGGGTTCCACCCCCAAGATCTGGTAAAAAATGGGTCCAGGGGTGGTTTGCCTCTCGTCGCTTTCCCGATAAAAGCCGTGTTTCTCGCGCTCCTGGGCGATCGCGGCTTCGGCCTCCCGGAACCATCGCGCCCGCTCCGCGGGGGGCTTCGATAGCCAGTCCCGGCAAGCCTTGAGGGTTTTTAGGGACTGCGGCGAAATTACTCGAT
>DOBT01000080.1 GCA_003503675.1 Cyanobacteria bacterium UBA8530
AGCACCGAGGTGAGCCCGAAGAGAGCTCCCATGGAAAGGATCGCGGCGGAGCGCCCCTCGCCGACGTATTCCAGGACGAAGGCCAGGGGAGCCGGGTTGTCGGCCAGTTGGGGATAGATTTTCTGGGGGATCACTCCCGTCAGGATGAACGCGACGGAAAGGTAGAGGAGAACGCTCAGGAGAAGAGCGGTGATGATGGCGATCGGCAGCACCCTTTGCGGCTCCTTCGTTTCTTCCGCCGCCGTGGAGAGGGCATCGAAGCCCAGATAAGCGAAGAAGGTGATGGCGGCTCCCGCCATCACCCCCTTCCAGCCGAAAGGCATGAAGGGCTGCCAGTTGGCGCTCTCGATGTGGCCGAAGCCCAGGATGATGAAGAGGAAAAGGGCTCCCAGCTTGATGAGGACCAGGGCGATGCCCACGTTGGCGCTCTTCCTCATGCCGAGGATGAGCAAGACGGCGACGAAGAGGCTGAGCGAAAAAGCGGGCAGATTGATGATCGCGCCGGGTGCGCTTCCGGGTGGAAGGGAGAGGGTCTCGGGAAGGGGGAAGCCCAGTTGTTGCAAGAGGCGGACGAGGTAGCCGGACCAGCCGATCGCCACCGCCGCGGGGGAAACCACGTAGAGCAAGACCAGATCCCAGCCGACCATCCAGGCGACGAATTCCCCGAAGGCCGTGTAGGCATAGCTGTAGGCGCTGCCGGCGGAAGGGATCATCGAGGCGAGTTCCGCGTAGCAGAGGGCGATGAAAGTGGCGCCCAGGCCGGCGATGAGCAGGGAAAAGACGATGCCCGGCCCGGCGAACTTCGCCGCGGCCACCCCAGTGAACAAAAAGATGCCGGTCCCGATGATGGCCCCCAGACCGAGGATCAGCAGATCCGCGAGCCCCAGGACCGCCTTGAGACGGGAATCCCGTTTCTCCTGCGGCAGAGGCCGTTTGGCCATCAGCCGCTTCCAGAATCGCTTCAAAAAAAGCCCGCTTCCTCTTTTCTTCCGAGAGCATTTTAATACCCGGTCGCCCCGGGTTCTCAGGGAAAAATGGAGGAAGCGGTTGTCTTGATTGCTAAAAGGGATCAGCCCGTGCTGATCCCCGGAGGAAATCGGTTAGATTCTCTTTCTATTTGCTTTCGCTTACGATAAAGGGGAGGCACTCCTCACACCAGCCGTGCCCAATAACTTCGGGCATTCCGCAGGGGCAGGTCCAGTCTTCGTTTTTCTCTTTCATCGATTTCTCCTTTGCTTTTTCCGCGCTGGCGGTCAAGATCAAAGGTATAGCAAATCGGTCACCGGGAAGTTTCTTCGAGGTTTCGAATTCATTCCGATCCCTTGATTGAACGCCTCATTTCCAATTCCAGCTTTCAAGCAGGCTTTCGAGGGGGTAGCTCTTGAAGAAGCGGTTTTCGACACCCTGGATGTAGAAGATTCGGTGTTTTCGGATGGCCGTGACGATCTGGGCGGCGGTCTTGGGGGAAGTCGCGTTTTGCGGCTTGTACCTGGTCATGAAGCAAAGGTGCCCGCCCACTTGGAGATAGCCGGAGTCGACTTCCCGCACCTCCGCATCCGAGAGAAAGCGTTTGTTGAGCTTTCTGGCCACTTCCACCGTTAGCCGGTCGATCGGAGCGTCCCCGATCGAGATCGTCATGGCCGTTCCCTTGCGGTTTTTCAGGCGCACCACCTCGAAGTTCTTCGTCGCGCTTTCGCTTACCGTCCACCCGGAGGGGAAGCGAAAGGAGAAGTCGTTCCCCTCAAAGGAATCGAAGCCGCTCTCCTTCGAGGCCTCGAGAGTGGCGGCACAGCCCGACAGCAGAAATATGAGCAGAAGGGAAAAGCAGAACCGAAGTCGCATGAGAGCCCCCTTGTTTTGCTCTTTTGAATGAGCCTCATCTATACATCGCTTTACCTTATTTCTTTCTTTCGGCGCGGTCAAGGGCGGAAGAGCGCGGCATTTCTATTCGCTCTTCCCCGCCCTTTGCTTGTCGATTTCCGCCGCCATCGGTTATCATGTCATGAAGAAGGCCTTTCTTCGTTTTTCCCCTTCCGGAAAGGATGATTTTCATGAGCTCCGATTCCGTTTACATGCAGCGCACCTTCGAATTGGCCGTGCAGGGCCGTGGGTGGACCAACCCCAACCCCATGACCGGTGCGGTGGTGGTCAAGGACGATCAGATCATCGGGGAGGGCTTCCATCCCCAGGCGGGGCAGCCCCATGCGGAAAACTACGCCCTCGACGTCGCCAAGGAAGGCGCGCGGGGAGCGACGCTTTATCTCAATCTCGAACCCTGCGCCGGGCGTAACAACTCCTGCGCCGGGCGCATCATCGAGGCCGGCATTTCCCGGGTCGTGATCGCCACTCGGGACCCCAACCTCAACACCTCCGGGAAAGGGATCCGCGCCCTCCAGGATGCCGGCATCGAAGTGGAAGTGGGGGTCGAAGCCTCTGCCGCCCGCAAGCTCAACGAGATCTACTTCAAGTACATCGTGACGAAAAGGCCCTTCCTCGCCATCAGGACGGCGACCAGCCTCGACGGCAAGACCCGCACCACCGCCTGCGACAGCCAGTGGATCGCCGGGAAGGAATCCAACGAGCATCACCAGGGCCTTAGGGCCTCCTTCGACGCGGTCATGGTCGGCATCAACGTCATCATGCGCGAGGACCCCGACATCGTTTGCCGCCTCCCGCGCGCTCACAACCCCCTGCGGATCGTGATCGATAGCTTCGCCCGCACCCCCATCAACTCCAAGCTCTTCAACAAGCCGGGAACGGGACTATTGCGTCCGAACACCCTGATCGTCACCACCAAGGCCGCTCCCGAAGACCGCATCCGCGGCCTCCAGTCCGTCGGTGCAGAGGTGCTGGTTTGTCCCGAGCTGGATGGAGGCATCGACGCCCACGTCGATCTCGCCAGGCTGATGCAGATCCTGAGCAAGCGCGAGATCACCTCGGTCCTGCTCGAAGGGGGCAGCAGCCTCAACGCCGCCGCCCTCTCCCTCGGTATCGTCGACAAGATCTACCAGTACGTCGCTCCGAAGATCATCGGCGGCAGTGACGTTCCCACCATGGTGGGCGGCATGGGAGTGGCCTTCATCGAAGAGGCGCTCACCCTAAACCGCATGACCGCTCGTCCCCTCGGGAACGACCTCCTCTTCGAAGCCTATCTCCGCGAAGAAGACTAGCGGTTGTCATGAAAGCTGAGATCTAATATATGAGTTTTGCGACTTAACCGCGGACTCGACCTAAAATGAGGGCCGGAAAAATTTTATTTTTTCCGGCCCTCGCCTTTATTATCTGGCGGATCCGCCGCGGCCGCCACGGCCGCCGCTGCTGCCTTCCTCCTCTGCGGTATCAAAGAGTTTTCGGCAGCCAAAGGCTCCCAGGAAGCGATCGGCGAGGTTGGCGAAAAATTCCACCGCGGGATGGCTTTCGGGTTTTTCGACGATGTCGATGCCATGGGCGTATTCCTTGGGAAGGACCACCATGCCGTCGAGCGACATCTTTTCCTTGAACTCCGAAACCGGCATGGTCTTCTTCTTCATGTCGAGGGAATCGACGTAGGTGACGCCCTGCACCCCCATGCCGACTACGGTGACGGCATGGCCGTAGTTGTTCTTCTCGCCATCGGCGTCGATTCCGACGGGAAGGTAGAGGCCGTCCTGCATGGCGGAGATCATGTCGGCGAAGAGGACGTCGCGGTTCTCCTCCGTCACCTTGGCCACGGCGGCGTCGTTGCCGGTGATGTGGTAATACATTTCCTTGACCTGGTTGTTATAGAGCCCGGTACCGCTGCTATTGTCGCCACCCCGGCTCGAGCCTCCGCTTCCCCCGCGTCCGCCGAATTCCTCGCCCGTGCCGGGGAAAGTGCGCGCGAAGGCTGCGAAAGAGCCCTGCATGATCTTGTCGAAGTCGTTGCGCCCGTCTGGCGCATCCTTCGGTACGTCCGGCAGTAATTTTGATAATACGGTCGGTAACAGCTTAAGCTCGGGGAGCTCATTGGTCGAAACCTTCATTTGTGCCCCGAACTGGAGGGTGGTTTCTCCTTCGAAAAGCAAGTCGGTCGCGATCCTGGCGTATTCGCCGGGCATGCTGGCGGCCATGAGGCTCTGCATGGTGGCGGATGCGCAGGTGTCGGTCCCTTCCCCTTGATAGATGTTGGTGAAGGCCAGCTCCGAAACCAGGGACTGCAGCGCTTCCTTCTTGTCGACCCCTTTCAATTCCGGGGCGAGATTCTTGCTCGCGGCCTCTCCCAGGGTTTCGAGGACGGTCCGGCCCCTGTCATCGACATCGTCCAGGCCACGGGACTCCAAGAGGACCTGCAGGGCTTGGGTGGCCTTCTGGCCGGCTTCGGGGTTTGCGGCGTCGTTCGCGCCGACCGCCCGGGAGATGGCGACGAAATTTTTGCGTTCGGGGACGGTCATTTCCTTGAAGGCGGCTTTCTGCTCCTCGTTCTGTAGGGCCCCGAAGACATCGTTTTGGTCCGCGGCCAGCTCTGTGTTGCCCTCGGGCAATGGGCACATGCCGCTGATGCTGACGGCTTCGAGACGTTGATTCTTAAGATCGGCAAGGCGGCCCTCAGAGGTGTTCATATTCTTGACGGAACCGCCGGTGATGGATTTCGAGGTGGTTTGAGCCTTCAACTCATCGGTGCTCAACTTGCTTTTGGGAGCACTCGGGGCTTCGCTCCTGGGAGATGGCGCATAGCCGCCCAGCCTGACGGAGGAAGTAATAGAAAGCGTGGAGGTATCGTTCGGTTTGGGGGCGGCTGGCTCGATAGGCAATGGAGCCGGCTTCGGTGGCACGAATTTTTGCACGAAGGGGGCCCAATTCTTAAATTGCCCGATATCCCAGTCGCCCATATGTTGCTCCCTTCAAAACCTAGTAGTCTTTATTCGCTTATAGGGTCTCCGGTGCGGCTCCTTGCATAAGGAAAAGATATCTTAACGTTTTCAAGACCCAAGCTTGGTTTTCCCTCTAATTACTGCTTTCAGAGCGGTTCTTCGTTCTGCTGCTTCGGCGTCCCGGAAGATCTCCCCGTTCTCGGATTCGCCGAACCGGAGGTGGAGCGTTTCTGCCCTCCGGCGAGCCTCGAGGAGGCCTGCATCGCGCCTTCATAGGCAGAATCTTTTCGCTCGCATCGAGTTTGACGGCGGTAGTGGGCGCCTGAATGAAATCATCTAAAATTTCAGCTCGAGGGTTCTTACCACGCCCTCGCTCAGGTCGGCGACCCGAATGGCGTGGTTGTTCGTGTCGGCGATGAAAAGGGAATCCCCTGCAAGACTCAGTCCCCCCGGCTCGTAGAAGGAAGGGTTTCTTCCATCCTCGAAGCCGGGGGTTCCTTTTCCGAAAACCGTTCTCACGCTTCGCTCGATCGGATCGAGGATTTTTACCTTGTGGTTGTAGGTATCGGCGATAAAGAGCATCCCCCGACCGAAGGCGACCCCCAGAGGGTGCTGCAAGCGCACTTCCTCTCCCCTGCCATCCTTGTCCCCGAAAGTGAAAAGGCCCTCTCCCACCAGGGTCTCGACCCAGCCCGAATTTTTATCTATTTTTCGGATCGAGCTGGTCTCGCTGTCGGCCAAGTAAAGAAAGGGACCCTCCAGGCAGATCCCGCTCGGTTGGGCCAGAGCGGCGCTGAAACGAGAGCCGTCGATGAGGTCCTCTCGACCGCTCCCTGCGAAGGGGCCGACGAATCCCTTCGCCCTCTTCCAGATTTGATGGGAGCCCGCCTGGGCGATGAAAAGTTCTTCCCCGAGCACCACGAGGTCCCAGGGCGAATTGAGGGGAGTCTCGTCGTTCGGTCCGCCGCTGGTTCCCCAGTTCGCTTGTCTTCCCGTGCCGGCGATGGTCTCGACCCTTCTTTCCTTCAGATCGAGGCGGCGAACGAGATGGTTGCCGGTATCGGCCAAAAAAAGAAAATCCCCTTTCAAGGCGAGCCCCTGGGGCTGATTAAAGGAGGCTTCTTCGAAAGCGCCGTCGGATCGGCCGGGCTCGCCGCTTCCCGCCACCTCCGATATCCCGCCTGCCAGATCGGAGATCAGGACGCGGTGGTGGTTCGAGTCCGCGATGAACAAGCGATTGGAAACTCCGTCGGCCAGGACCTTGCCCGGGAAAAGGAGGGGCGAGTTCGAAGAAAAAACTTCGGGTTGAAGCAGTGAAAAACCTTCGACCAGGGTTTTTCTGCGGCGGGCGGTTTCGATGGCCCCGGAGATCGCTTCTTCAATCTCTTCGAAATGACCTTCCCCTGAAAATTGATCGAGGATGTATCCTCTTTCGTCGACCAAAACGAGGGTGGGCCAGGCCTGGACGTCGTAGGCCCGCCAGATCCTGAAGTCGCTGTCGTTCACGACCGGATGGGTGATGCCCAGCCTGAAAACGGCTTGACGGATGTTCTCGAGGTGTCGCTCGTTGCGGTACTTGGCGGAGTGGACCCCGATGACGACGAGCTGTCGGGAATACTTCCTTTCCAGCTTTTCCAGATCGGGGAGGATGTGCATGCAATTGATGCAGCAGTAGGTCCAGAAATCCAAAAGGACGATTTTCCCCTTCAGGTCGTCCAGGGAAAGGGGGCGGGCGACGTTGAGCCAGCCATGACCGCTCTCGAATCCGGGCGCTCTGATCATCTATCCTCCTTCCAGAGCGAACATGGGATCCTTCGCCAAGGCGGACAAGACCTCCAGGTTTCGCTCCGCTCCTTCTCGATCATCCGAAAGGATTTTCAAATGTTGGAGCGCTTTCCTGATTTCTTCGACGGGGACCTCGCTGAGGTCGCGCTCCGCGAAAGCGGCGGAAACGCCGAGAGCCGCTCCCAGATTGGCATTGAACTGGACCAGGCGGCAGAGGGAATGGGCGAAAGGGGTGTAGCCACCGGCTCTGCTGGCGATCCCCAGATTGGGTATTTTTTCGAAGAGCCCGGTCGAAAGGGGGATGGGTGCCACCAGGGGATAAGGAAGGGAGAGGGAACGGAAGCCGCGAAAATCCGGATAATAACAGAAGGAGCCGGTTCTTTCGATCCCCTCGTTTCGGAGGATCTCCCCGAGGGAGAGGCGGCGGCGCGTGCCCAGGGCATGGCGAGTCTGCCGAACGTAGAGGGAGTCGGGCAGCTTGACGACCGCTTCCTTCCAGCCCAGGCCCTCCCTCAAGAAGCCTTCGAAAATCTTCGCTTCTTGATAGAAGACCCCGTCGATTCCTGACCTCGACCAGTGCAGGAGGGTTTTCGGATCTTCGCTGAAGTAGATCAATCCGTTCCAGGAAGTGGTTTCGGGCCCCAGAATGGCCACGTTGAAGCCGTCCGCCTCGAAAGCGTGGGGAAAAGGATAGTTTTTTTCCTCACGCCATTTTTGGTAGGCGAGGCCGAGGTGGGGAGGGCCGATGAGCAGGTAATCCGTGCCCAGCTCCAGTTGGTTGAAGCGGCGATCGCCGAAAAATTTCCTTTTCAGGTCTTCCAGATTGGGGTCCATGGACAAGCGAAGGCAAGTTTCGTAGATTCGTCGGGGAGTGACTCCCTCGACCTGGGGCAAGGGGCTGACCCCCAGAAACCGCGGGATTCCGTATTCCCTGAAACCGGTCGCGAAGGAAATTCCGGCCAGTTCGGCCAGATCCCCGTCCTGGGTGGCGTCGAGGAAGAACTTCGAGGAAAGGCGATTTCCATCCTTCAAGCGGATCGAGGAAAGAAAATGGTGTTCGATTTTCGCCGATTGGACTTCCCCCTTGAGGCAAAACACCCCTTCTTTTTCGAGCATCTCTCGCAGGGTCTTTTCCCCTCTGGCGGGATCGAGGGAAACCATCTTGACCCCGGAGCGGCGCAGGAATTCCCCGAAGATCCCGTCCTCGGGGGAATCGAAGGGATGCTGGAGGTGGCGGGAGTCGCGATCCACGTAAGAGAGACCACCACTGGTTAAGAGGCCGCCCAGGTGGTCGCCGGGGAAGAGCAGGGCGACCTTGGCTCCCAGGTGAGCGGCGACACAGGCAGCGAGGCATCCTTCGGTCTCAGCTCCGGAAACCAGGAGATCGAAATCTTTATTCAAAACGGCCTCCCTGCGTAGAAGTGAAAGGAAAATTATATAATACTCGGATGTCCTTTCTCCGAGTCGATTCCCGCAATAATTTGAAATGGATGCTGCGGTCTCTCCGTTCCCGCAACTACCGCCTTTTCTTCTTCGGCTACGGGCTCTCCCTGATCGGGTCCTGGATGACCCTCATCGCGAGAGCCTGGCTGGCGTACCGGCTCACTCAGTCCCCCTTCCTGCTGGGACTGATCGGTTTTCTGGGACAGATCCCGAACTTCTTCCTGGCGCCGATCGCCGGAGTCCTCCTCGAACGCTGGGACCGCCGCAAGGTCATCATCTTCACCCAGTTCACGGCCATGACCCTGGCCCTTACCCTGTCCCTGCTCTTCTTCGCCGGATGGCTCACCTTTCCGCTCCTCGCCCTCATCAGTCTCCTGCAGGGGCTCAACAACTCCTTCGACATGCCGGCCCGGCAGACCTTCGTGGTCGAGATGGTCGAAAAAAAGGAAGACCTGGGGAGCGCGATCGCCCTCAATTCCACTCTCGTGAACGGCTCGAGGATGATCGGACCTTCCGTGGGCGGCCTGATGATAGCGGCTTTCGGGGAAGGCATCTGTTTCCTGCTGGACGGGTTGAGCTATATCTTCATCCTGGCGTCCCTCTTCGCCATGCGGATCGAGGGAAGGAAAAAGGAAGAGCGAAAGCGGAAGATTTGGCCTGAACTGAAGGAAGGCTTCCGCTACGTCCTGGACTCCCCGGTCATTCGCTCGGCGCTTCTGATGGTGGCCCTGATCAGCGTGATGGGAATGCCCTATACCGTGTTGATGCCGATCTTCGCCACCAAGGTCCTGCACGGGGGGCCCCATGCCCTCGGCTTCCTCATGGCCGCCATCGGGGTCGGAGCCCTGGGGGGCGGCTTCTTCTTGGCTTCCTTCCGTTCGGGGGAGAGGCTGGGGAAGGTCATCGCCGCCGCGGCCGGAGTCTTCGGCTGCGGCCTCATCGCCTTTTCGCTTTCTAGGTCGCTCTTCCTGTCCCTCGGACTGCTGCTTTTCGCGGGTTTCGGCATGATGGTCGGGACGGCCGGCTCCAATACCCTTTTGCAGACCGTGGTGGAGGACGACAAGCGGGCCAGGGTGATGAGCTTCTACGCCCTGGCCTTCATGGGGATGGCCCCCATCGGCAGCCTGCTGTCGGGCAGCCTGGCGAACTGGATCGGCGCCCCCGCCACCGTCGGGCTCGGAGGAGTATCCTGCATCCTGGCTTCTCTCTTCTACGCCGGCAGGCTTTCCCGCGCTAACTCTTCTTGTTCAGGGTGAGGTAGACGCCGCTGCCCAGGATCAGCAGGCCGCCCACGTAATCGAGAAGATCCGGGTGCTCCTTGAAGAAGAGGATTCCGAGGAGGGCGGCGAGAACGACGGTCGCCAGGGAGATCACGCTCCCGATCGATGCGGGGATGCGGCGGTAGGCGGCGGTCATGAGCACCTGGGCGATCGCGCCCGAGGCCCCCACCCCCAAAAGAAGCAGAGCAGAGTTCAAATCGGGCAGGACGCTGTTGAAAAAAAGCAGCGGCAGGGTCAGGAAAGTGGAAAGCAGGGTGAAGTAGAAAACGATGGTCCAGGAATTTTCGGTTCGGCTGAGCTGCTTGACCTGGATGTAGGCGATCGCCGCCAGGAAGCCGGAAAGCAATCCGAGTAGTCCGCCCAAATTCAGGAAGCTGCCACTCGGCTTCAAGACCAAGATGACCCCCGAAAAAGCCACGCCCAGGCAAAGCAAGATTTTTTTGTCGATTTTCTCCTTCAAGAGCGGGGCCGCCAGGAGCACCGTGAAGAAGGGGGAGGTGTAGTTCAAGAGGACCGCGTCCGCCAGGTGGATCCGGGAGATGGCGAAGAAGTAGCAGACGAAGGCCGCACAGCCGCTCACGCTGCGAATGATCAGCCCCCGCCAGTTGGTGGCCTTCACCGGGATGCCCTTGAGCTTCACCAGGAAGAAAAGGATCAAGAAGGAAATCAGGGAACGGAAGAAGGCGACCTCGAAGAAAGGGATCGTGCGGCTGGCGGCTTTTACGAAGGCCCCCATCGCCGCGAAGAAAAGGCTGGCCAACAGCATGTAAAGGATCCCGCTCAAGAGCGGAGAAACCTTTTCGAGCCTCATTTTCACGAGCATTCCGGTCATTTCTCCATGATACTCCGATCTTCCGAAGAAAGCAGGGAGGTGATAATATATGTAAACTAATGTGAAGAGGAGGAGTAATGGAAAAGAAGCCGATCTTTTTTTTCGAAGTCAGCGACCCCGAGAAGGCCGGTTTCGAATCCGCCCCCTGCCTCGAAGGCCATCCGTTGGTCCTGAACCCAGGACGCTTGACCCCCGAGAACGTCGAGATGGCCCGGGAAGCCGAAATATTGTCCGTCTTCATTTATTCCCGCCTCACCGCCGAATTGCTCGATGCCCTTCCTAACCTGCGCCTCATCGCCACCCGTTCGACCGGCTACGACCACATCGATCTCGCCGTCTGCAAAAAAAGAGGAATCATCGTTTCATCGGTGCCTTCCTACGGGGAGGATACTGTCGCCGAACACACCTTCGCCCTCATCCTCTCCCTCTCTCGCAACATCCACCGTGCCTACGTCCGGACGATTCGGGGCAACTTCTCCCTGCAAGGGCTGAGAGGCTTCGACTTGAAAGCGAAAACCCTCGGCGTGGTGGGAACGGGGAGAATCGGGCTGAGGGTCATCAAGATCGCCAAGGGCCTGGGGATGAACGTCATCGCCTCCGACCCGAGACCGAACGAGTTACTGGCCGAGATCCTGGACTTTCGCTATTTTTCCTTCGATGAGGTCCTGGGAAAATCGGACATCCTGTCTCTCCACGCTCCGGAGAACGAGCGTACCCGGCACATGATCAATCGAGAGAGCATCAAGAAAATCAAGCGGGGAGCCATCCTGATCAACACGGCCCGCGGAGGGTTGGTGGATACCGACGCCCTCACCGAGGCGCTCGACGAGGGCATTCTTTCCGGAGCGGGCCTGGACGTCTTCGAGGGAGAACTGCTCGTCCGCGAGGAGCGGCAAATCCTCCGGGAGCCCCTGACTCAGGAAAAGCTGAAGACGCTCTATTTGACGCATGCCCTGCTCAACCGGGAAAACGTGGTCATCACGCCGCACATCGGCTTCGATAGCAACGAGGCGGTCGAACGCATCGTGTCGACCACCCTGGAGAATATCTGCGGTTTTTTGGAAGGGCACCCGCTCAACGCGATTCACTGAGCTATCAATAAAGCTCTAGGCTCCCCAAAACGTATTTCGCCTCGCTCCAGGTGAGGGGGAAGGCGCTCACCCACAACTTCTTCTGCTCGTCGAACTGTTCGCCCAGCATGAGGGAGTTGGTGGAAAAGGCGTAGTCGGTCACCGTTTTGTGCAGCTCCAGGGCGCGGTCGAGCCTTCCCTGCTTCTTGTAGTGAATGGCGAGCCAATCCGTGGNNGATCGCCGGTGTAGCGCTTCACCCCTTTGGGAGGACTGGTCAAGGAATCGTAGATCTTGTCGGCCATGGCGACCATGCGGGGCGAATCCGCTTTTCTTTCTTCATCTTTTTCCTCGAAAAGCCGCAGGGCCAAGGAAATCCTTGGCCCTGCGAAATATTAGTAGCGTCCGGCGGAGCCGAGGACGTTGGTGTTCTTTTCCATGATCATCTCGACGAGGGCCTCGCGGGCCGGACCGAGGTACTTGCGGGGGTCGAACTCGGCGGGATGCTCGGCGAAGACCTTGCGGATGACGGCGGTCATGACCAGTCGGCCATCCGAGTCGATGTTGATCTTGCAGACCGAGGAAGCGGCGGCCTTGCGGAGCTGTTCTTCGGGAACGCCCACGGCGCCTTCGAGCTTGCCGCCGAACTGGTTGATCATCTCGACGTACTTCGGCAAAACCGAAGAGGCGCCGTGCAGGACGATGGGGAAGCCGGGCAACCTCTTCTCGACCTCCTCGAGGATGTCGAAGCGCAGGGGGGGGACGGCCGTTCCGGGCTTGAACTTGTAGGCTCCGTGGGAAGTCCCGATCGAGATGGCCAGGGAGTCGACGCCGGTGCGCTTCACGAAGTCCTGGACCTCTTCGGGCTGGGTGTAATTGGAGACCGCGTGGCTCACTTCGTCCTCGATCCCGGCCAAGACCCCCAACTCGCCTTCCACGGTCACGCCGCGTTCATGGGCGTATTCGACGACCTTCTTGGTGAGGGCGACGTTTTCTTCGAAGGGGAGATGGGAACCGTCGATCATGACCGAAGAGAAGCCGCTCTCGATGCAGGAGACGCAGAGCTCGTATGAATCGCCGTGATCGAGGTGGAGGGTGACGGGGATATTGGAGCCCGTCTCCCGAATCATCTTGACCGCTCCCTGGGCCATGTATTGCAACAGGGTCTGGTTGGCGTACTTGCGGGCGCCGCTGGACACCTGCAGGATGACCGGTGAACCGCTCTTGGCGCAACCCGTCACGATCGCCTGGAGTTGTTCCATGTTGTTGAAGTTGTAGGCCGGAACGGCGTACTTGCCTTCCATCGCCTTCTTGAACATCTCCTTGGTATTGACCAATCCGAGTTCTTGGTACTTGTGCGTTTTTTCCATCGAATAGCTACCTCGTTTCCTTCTTTTTGTCCAAATTTTACTCACATTTGCATGCAAAAGGCAAGCAAAGCCAACGGTCCTTCATGTTAAACTGAAGGGAAAGGTTCCCTGGTAGGGTTGGAGGGCCGATGTTGGTTGTTCTTTTCTCCTCTTTCCTGATAGCGGGCTGTTTGTGGTGGCTGCACAAGAAGGCCCGGCAAACCGAGCTTCAGCATGAGATTCGCTTGCAGCGCTTTCTGGATGGGCTGCGAGAGGATGGCAATGATGCGGAGCAGCCCATGGAGCTGGTCAAG
>DOBT01000002.1 GCA_003503675.1 Cyanobacteria bacterium UBA8530
GAAGGGAAATTTTTTCGATCATCCCCCGCCATTGCTCCGGATAGCGAGCAGCCAGGATTTCCGCGACCTCCAGCCCCTTCTCGAGATTCCACTGGGCCAGGCCATTGGTGTAGGCGTTGTCGTCCACTTCGACATGGTATTCGTCCGGTCCCATCACCTTTTCGATGTGGAAGAAACCGTCCGGACCGAATCTTCCCCGGCTGGCCCAAAAGCGCGCGGTTTGCAGCAGGANNTCGACTCCCAGGCGTAGAAGGCGCCGCGAAAGCCGAGGCGTTGAGCCTTGGCCCGCGCGGCTGGCAGCGTCCGAAAGCGGTATTCGAGAAGCGAACGGGCTGCCTCGGGCCAGGTGAACGTATAGAAAGGCAGCATGAAGATCTCGGTGTCCCAGAAGACATGTCCCTTGTAGGTAAGCCCGGTGAGGCCGCGCGCCCCGATCGAGGATTTCTCGTCTTCCGGGTTGACCGAGGAAACCAGGTGATAAACCGCGAAGGCCAGCGCCTGTTGGGCGTCGTGATTTCCGGTCAGGATCCCGGCCTCGTTCCAGCGCTTCGCCCAGGCGCCGGAATGCTCGGAGAGAATTTCAAACATGCTTCTCGAGGCGCAGCTCGCCCGGTGTTTCTCCGCGGCCTCGATCGGGTCGTTCGATTCCCGCGAGGAAAAAACGGAGACCCGCCTTTCCAGGCGGTACCGCTTGCCCATTTCCACCTTCCAATTCCAACGCTGGGAAAGGAACCCCGGCTTGACCTCGATCTCGTCCTCGATTTGTCCGGGCTCCGCTCCCCAAACCTGGCTTCCGACCATGAAGGCGATGATTCGATTCGTTGGACAGGCCCNNATGGACAGGCCTTCAGAGCGAGTCCCGAAGTCTCGGAAAGGAGCGGGAGGGCCTCGAACTCCGGGGCCCGCTCCATCTTGCTCTCGAGGTGAAGGCGATCGCCGAAGTTCTCCGGATGGATCCAAACCGCCTGGAAGAGCAGGTGGCGATCCGCGAGAGAAGCCAGGCGCAAGAAATGCAGATGGGAAATCCGCCCGGCCGCATCCTTGTGCAGCCACTCACGCCGAAGGATCCCCTGCTTGAGATCCAGGATTCGCCGATGTTCGAGGATTTCCCCTTCTTCGAGGACCAGCTCGTTTTCGGCGAGAAAGGCACGCAGATGGGTCCAGTCGGGCGCCAAAAGCATTTCCTCTTCCTGGCCGTAGATCCCCGCGAACAAGGTCGCGGGGGAGGAAAGGGAGCCGCCCTCCGCCAATGACCCCAGCGTTCCCACGTAGCCGTTTCCGACGGTGAAAAGGGCCTGGATTTCGTGCTCCCTGGCCAGGTCGAAACCTTCTTCGATCAAAAAGAAGGGGTCATCGATATTCCAATTCCCCTCGTTTCTTTCGAGGTGTTCCACTTCGTCCAGGACCTGGGCGAGCACCTCGCGAAAGCGGGGAGGGCCGCCTCCCAGGAGAATGACCGGAGAAGGAACGCCGTTCGGCTCTTTCCCGAAGGAAAGAAAGGTCGCACCTTTCGCCTGCGGAACGATCATCATGGCATCGCTGCCCGGAAGACTTCCGATCCCTCCGAATTCGTCGCCCAACACCAGCAGTTCGTCCGCAGCGACACGATGCTTGGCGGCCAGTTGCTCCACCCAGGCGAGGGAATCGGACTTGTCGGTCAGTCCGATCTCGATGTGCTTGACGTCGCTGGTGATCCGAGGGTCCTTCAAGCCCTTCTCTCTGGCGATGCGCTCGGCGATTTGGAAAGCCTCCCCGACGCCTCCGGGCAAGCCCTTTTTCAAGCGCTTCTCCACCGCATCGAGGAGTTCTCCGATCGCCGCCTTGGGGGGGTCATGCCATTCCGGGATGAGATCGATCTTGCGGCGGTTGAGCCGATCGAGAATCAGTCCGATTTCGAGGCCGGTCCTTTTTTTCAACTCCGCGCGAACTTCCTCCGCGCTCTCGGTCAACAAGAGATTTTCCTCGGGAGTTGCGGTACGTTTCCATAACAGGACGGGCGCGGAATTCTCGTCGAAGCCGTAGACTTCGGACCCTCGATTGGTGCAGCAGAAGAAATATTTCTTTTTCCTCATTTTCGAGAGCAGCTGTTGGTCGATGTTGTCGAGATCGGTCCCGGTGATGAGTACCAAAAAGATGTTTTTTTCCTGCAGTTTCTCGAAGAGGGAAACGAGACTCTTCGTGTCCTCCCGGCGGTCGGTCACGGCGGTGCCGTCCCAGTCGAAGGCGATGATCCGAAAGAACCTCAGCCAGGGATACTGCTGCTTCAAGACAATTCTTCGATTTTCACGCGAGGCAGCAAGGCCTCCACGACTTGCCCCGTGCCCAGGGCGGTGCCGGCCGACATGGCCGTGGCCGCTCCGGCGGCGGTNNTCAAGCCGGCAACCAGGGAGTCGCCGGAGCCGACCGTACTCCGCCGGTTCACCTGAGGTGGAACGGCGAGCCAGGCGGAATCGCCCCGAACGCAGACCGCTCCCTTCGCCCCCATCGAGATGATGACGATCTCGATTCCCATTTGGGAAATCTCCCGGGCGCCCTTCAGGACGGCGGGAAGGTCGGGGAGGGAACGTCCGAGGAGCCGCTCGGCCTCTTCCACGTTCGGTTTGATGAGGGTCGGTTTCGCTTCGATCCCGAGCGCCAGGGCGGGACCCTCGGTGTCCAAAAAAGTTTTCAGACCTGCTTCGTGAGCCAGTCGGATGTATTTCGCATAAGAGTCCTTGGGCATCTGTGGGAGCAGGCTGCCGGCGAGGACGAGGACGCGAGCGGCCTTGAGCCAAAAGCCGAGCATCCCNNGGTGCTCGCGGTCGACCGAAGGCCCGGGACCGTAAAGGCTGGTCGCCCTGCCGCTCTCCCCGTCGACCACGGTGACGTTGAGGCGGGTCTGGCCGGGAATGGGGACGAAGTGGTGGGGGACTCCCTCGGCGTCGAGGGCCTTCTCGACGATCAGGCCGATTTCACCGGCGAGGAAGCCGAAGGCGATCGTCGGCCAGCCGAGACGATGAGCCATCCGGGAGACGTTGATGCCCTTCCCGGCAGGATCCAGCTGAGGATCCGTGAAACGGTTCACCTCCCCGATTTCCAGGGACCGGACGAAAACGGTTTGATCGACGGCGGGATTGGCGGTCAAGGTCACGATCATGAAGGATTCCTTACATGTCTTATTTTCCTTTTCTTAAGAAAGATTAGCAGACTTTTCTCCTCCTCGCAACCCGATCGGCCGCAAGGCGGAAAGTCCTTCGATTTTTCCTGAGCTTAGTTCGAGTGGACCGGCTGTAGGCTCTCGAATCGGGTGCACTCCTTCTCNNACGATGTCGGCATCCTGTTCGATCGAACCGGACTCCCTCAAATCGGAGAGCATGGGATGCTTGTCGGGCCGACTCTCCACCGCGCGGCTGAGCTGGGAGAGGGCGATCACGGGCGCCTGGAGTTCGCGGGCCAGGGACTTCAAGGAGCGGCTGATCTGGGAGATTTCCTGAACCCGGTTCTCCGAGCCCTTTCCCTCCATGAGCTGGAGGTAGTCGATGACGACCAATCCCAACTTGCCCTTGCACTCCGTCTTCAGGCGCCGGCACTTGCTGCGGATCTCGAGGCAAGAGACCGAAGCGGTGTCGTCGATGTAGAGCGGAGCGTCCGCCAACTTTCCGATGGCCTCGGTCAAAC
>DOBT01000216.1 GCA_003503675.1 Cyanobacteria bacterium UBA8530
TAGAGGCGATCGCTTTCGGAACGATAGGCAAAAAGTTCGTTTTTTCCGTTCAGAACGAGGGCTCGGAACTCGCCCTCGGCCAGGAGATAAGCCCCATCTTCATCGATCTTCAGCAGTTTTTTCCGGTTTTCGGCCTTGTCCTGGCAGGCGAGATAGATGACCCCCTGGCCGTCGACGGCGATTTTGTAGCCGATCGTCTTGTTCGCCACGAAGAGCGAAGTGGCCTGCCCATCGCTGATGCGGCATATTTCGGTGCTCTCGACGCCGTTCTCGAGGCGATTGTTGAGCGAGTAGAGCTTTCCCGAGGGATCGAGGGCGATGTCGCGCAGATCNNCGTAGAGATTCCCCTGGCGATCGCTCTTCAGGGCAGAAGGGTAGACGAACCGCTTTTCGGCATCATCCGCTGCTTCACCGCTGCCTTTGCCGTTATGCAGCCATACCGAGCAGGTCGCCAAGGCTTCGTCGACCTTCAGGACGCCGTGATCGAGGGTGTTGGTCAGGTAGGCGATCCGATTGTCCGAGGGATCGAAGGCGATGCCGTGCGGACCGAAGAACAAGGTCGTACTTTCACAGAAATCCCAGGCATCGCCTTCGAAGAAGACGGCATCCGGCATCAGGCCCAGCTNNAGCATCCTTGCCGAGCTCCCTCTTGAGGAAAGCGGACATGCCCGGCACGCCGACCCAAACCGAAAGGTGATCGACATCGGCGGCCTTGGCCTGAACCGAACGCCCGGCATTCCCGAAATCGATCCGAAGGGTGAGGCCGCCGGCGCTCTTCGTCGATGGTCCTGCAGACGTCGGAACGTTGCTCAGGGAAACCGAATGACAACCAGCCGGCAGGATAAGAAGGGCCGCCATCGATAGCCAAACCGCGATCGTTTTTTTCATGACAAAGCTTCCTCCCTGCATCAGTTGATGACGATCTTGCGAATGCTGCTCGAGCCATTCGCGGGCGTGCTTTCGATATCCGAAACGTAAAGAGCCTTTCCGTCAGGGGCGAGCGCGATGCCGTTGGGATGGAGGAGGCGATCGCTCACGAAGCTCACCGAACCGTCCGGGGCGACGTGCTTCACGACCCCCCCCTCGTAACCGACCACGAATACTCCGCTCTTTCCCGCCACCAGGGAATAGGGAGAATTGACATCGCGCTTGAGGCATTTGACGTCTTCGCCCCGGAAGAACATCAGGCTGTCCAGGTCGGCGATGAAGAGGTTCCCGTAATCATCCACCGCCACGTCCCAGGGGCATGAGAGTTTTTCCTCCCCAACATTCAGCTCATTGCGCATCCCCGTGACGGTGCTCACCTCGCCCGCCGGGGAGATTTCCCTGACACAGGCATTGGCGCTGTCCGCCACGAAGACGTTGCCGACCTTGTCGACGGCGATGCCGGAGGGGTAGTCGAATCGAGCGAGAGCTCCGATCCCGTCACGGAAACCCGGTTTGCCCTCCGCGCTACCGGCGAGGAGCACGGGAGCGTTTTCTCCGTCCCATTTCAGGATCCGGTGTTTTCCGCTCTCGCAAACGTAGACCTGGCCTTCGCCGTCCACCGCGACATCGGTCGGCGCCGAGAAGCCGGAATAGGTTTTGACCAGGTGTTCCGAGGCGATCTTGTAGACGCAGTTGCCGTACTTGCTGGCCACGTAGAGCGTGCCATCGGGTGCGGCGGCCAGTCCGGCGGGATCCTTGATTTCTTCCGAAGTCTTCAGGGAAAAGGCCATCGGAAAAAAGAGGGAAGGCTCGGAGGAAGTGAAGGCGATGCTCGGGTTGAGACCGGTTTGCTCGGGCGAGGTTTCCCGATGGGCGATCGTCGGCAAAAGGTGAACGGATACGTCCACTGCCCGGTTTTGAGGGGAAACCGTCGTCTCGGCGACCCCCTCCCCGATTTTGAGGTCGGCGACGTTGTAGGCGGCGACCTGGATGATCGCCTCCCCCGTGAGCAGGTCTTCGAAGGTGGCGGAAGGGGCGGCTTTTCCGACTTCGGCGAGGCTCCTGCGATCGGACAATCCACCCTGGTTGACGGAGACGTCGACCGAATAATGGTCCACTTCATCAACCGTCGCCAATAGCCTCGTTGCGAGCGACATCCTTACGGTCAACGCGACTCTGGACGTCTTCTGCGAAATGCCGTTGACGGGTCCGTTCTTGGTGCAACCGACGATCCCGATCGAGGAGCCGCAAAGCAGCAGAGAAGACAACAGGAAAGGCAGAGTTTTCAAAGCGGCCTCCTTTTACCGGATCCTGCGGACACAGTGATTGCCAGTGTCCGCCACAAAGATGTCCCCGTCGCTCGAGAGTGCGATCCCTCGAGGGCTGCTGAACAGCGCCCCTGAATTGGGCGTTTCTGAAGAAGTGTAGCCTTCTCGGCTTCCGGCCAAGGTCTTGAGGCTTCCGCCCGGAAGGATCATCCGAATGCGGTGCCGATTCGTCTCCGCCACGTAGCAGTATCCGCTCTCATCGACCACCAGCCCGCAAGGGTTCGCCAGATTCGAGGCGAGAACGGAAAGACGGTATTTCAACTGGGTAAAACCAACGTATTCGCGGTCGGGCTTCGCGATCCAGACCCGATCCTTTCCCGAGACATAGAGGTTTCCGGCTTCATCCGCGGCNNACATCGTTCACTTCGGTGAGAAGATCGCCAGAGAAAACGCAGGTCGAGGTCTTGCCATCCGGGGCGATACGGCGGATCTTCCGATTGAAGGTGTCCGCCACGAAGACGCAGCCGGAGCGATCGACGCAGAGTCCGGCCGGTTGATCGAATTGCGCGGCCGCCCCTTTTCCTTCCGCATATCCGGCCTGCCCGTTTCCTGCCAAAGTCGTCACCTCCCCGCTTTTGTCGATCTTGCGGATACAGTGGTTGAAGGTGTCCGCCACGAAGAGGTTGCCCTGATCGTCAAAAGCCAGGTCATTCGGCAGCTTGAAGGTCGCGAGGCTTGCCGGGCCACCGGAGAAGCCGGGGCTCCCGCTTCCTGCCAAGGTGGAAACCAGACCTTGATGGTCGATCTTCTTGACGCAGTGGTTGAAGGTGTCCGCCACGAAGAGGTTTCCTTGATCGTCAAAGGTCAGGCCACACGGATCATCGAAACGCTCGTTCGTTTTTCCGGGGAAGCCGTCTCCGGCAAAAGTGGAAACGAGACCGCTTTTCGGCAAGGTGGAAGCGATCGGGGTGAGGGTGACGCCGACGCTTTCCGTTGCGGATGCGGGAGCCACCGCGAAGTGCAAGGTGTTGCTCTCGATCAATCCATCCGAGAGGATCCGGTTGCCATAGGGGAAAGGCTGTCCGATCGCCAGGACGAGGTCATAGGTTCCACTCTGTTCAGGCCTGGCGTAGAAACCGTCCTCGTTCAAGCCGAAGGGACCAAGATAGTCGCCGCAAAAGTCCTTCGGCGGCGAACCGTAGTCCTCGGCCGTTTCTCCGTTCGAGAACACCCAGACGGGGTTCACTTCGAGGGGGATCTTGCTGCCCGGTACCACGGAGAGACTCGAAGTGTCGATGGTCAGGGAAGCGGCCACCCAGAAGACGAAGTTGGAAGAAAGGGAAGAGTCCTTGTCGCCCACCTTCACGATGATTTTCCCGGTGGTGGCGTCGTCGGGTAAGGAAACCAACCAATGCTCGGGATAAAAGGTCTGGCCCTCGCGAAGCACCGTGCCGGCGGCGACGTGCTCCCCCTTCACGAAGCCCGCATGGTGATTGAAGCCGACTTCGATGTCGCCGGTGGACAGGTTCGAACCGAAAATGAGCATTTTCGTACCCGGTCCACCGGCGAATCCCTCGACCTTCGTGAGGGTGGGCAGAGCCGCATCCGTCGAGACGAGGGAGATGGTGCACGCAGTCGTCTTGCTCGGAACCAGATTGACGTTGGCGGTCCCCCGTCCGAGGGGTTTTTCGAGGGCCGGGTTGAAGTTGGATGGATCGGACACGTCGTAAGCGGTCACCTCGACGGTGAGATTATCCGCCGCCTCGAGCAGAAAATTGACGGTGCCGCTCAAATCGGTACGGAGCAGGTTCTTTCCCGCGAAGGTCTTCCCGTCCTTCTTCACGTCGACGTAAAGGACATTGACGTGTTCGAGGATGGAAGCCACCTGATAGTCCGGCCATCGAACACGGATTTGAAGGATGCCTTTTCGGTTTGTCCCCTGGGCAACCGAAAGGCTTTCCGACTGTTTCAAAAGCAGCGGAGATTTTGCCGCGCATCCCGCCACTGCGATGGATAAAAAGAGAATCAAAGCGCGTTGAAACAGATTCACTCGTTTTCCTCCCCTATCGTCAGGCCGAGATTGGCGCTGTCGGTCATGATGACCTTGATACCGCAGATCGATGAGAGAATGGATTCTCTCTGTTCGAGCGAGCTGCAACGAGGGCTCATATTGAGGTTGGTCAGCGCGCAACCCGGGACCTTCGCGCTGCTCAGGCCCCCCATGCTCGCCTGAACGTCCGCCTGCCCAAGGCGGGGAGCCGCCACCAGTGAGGCGGTGCATTTCTCGCGGCCGCTCACGGTAAAAAGCGTGTGATCGTTGGGGTCAGGCGCGATCGTGGGCGCGTGGTGCGTCACGACCTCGTAATAATTAATCGGCGGAGCGAAGGTGACGGAGGAAATCCATTCGATCTCGCCTGGGGGGGCGATCCGGAGCGGAACGGAAAGAGAGGCCGATGCGGCAAATTCAGGGTCGGGAAGGATGGGGAGCGGGGGGATGGCGTTGATGAAGGACGGGCTCTTGCGCCACACCTCATCGAGAAGGTTGCGGGGAGTCACCCGGGCGAGCTTTGTGTAATCGAACCCATCGAGGGTGAGCCAAGCCTCGAAAGGCTTACCGGGGGCCTTTTCGATGAGGCAACTCCCATTGGAACTCGATGCTTGAGAGATGGTCCACTTCAAGTTGCCAGGCACGGAGTAGGCGTAGTTTTCCTTCGTTTCTCCACTTCTGAAGGAAAAACGCGGCTTGGCCACGCAATAGGAGTCATCGAGCGGCGTGTTGACTTCGACCGAGAGAGAGCGCAGCATCCAAAAAACCGTGTTGGAGGTGGAATCGATGCCGTCCACCCTCACCACGACCCGCCCGGTTGTGGCCTTCGCGGGGACCCTGACACTCAGGCGGGAATCGCTTTCCAGCGTCACGTCCGCGAAGGGAACGACGGTTTCGTTGAAGCGGACCTCGGGCTTTTCCCCCGGAGCGGCCTGATCGATGAAGTGGGATCCCCTGATGGAAAGGACATCCCCGGCGATGCCGCCGAGGGAGCCGTATTCCTGCTCACCGCTCGCTTCCGAGAAGGCCTCGACCGAGGGGGCATTCAAGGCGTTCAGGGTGATCGAGACCGGGCAGGATTTTCCCACCACGACCTCGATGTTGGCGTTGCCCTGCGCGACGAGAATATCGCCACGCCGCCCCTCGATCGAGAGGGAATAGGAACCCCCATCCAATTCGTAGGAACACACGCTGTAGGTGGGACCGGAATTCCCCTCGATGGGCGGGGCCGTGATTTCTTCCCGCTTGACGACCGAATCGTTCTGCTCGATGGTCAAAACGATTTTATCGGTGCTGTAGGGAATCCCCGCCGTCTGGTAGGCCCTGACTTTTTGAGGCCAGCGAATTTTCAGGGAAACATTGCCTTTCCCCGGCTGGACTTGATTCCTGCCCAGCAAGTCCCGCAATTCCGCAGAGAGCTGGACGCCGTTCTCTTGCACGTGTTTCGGAGAGGTTGCGAGGCTACAGCCGATCAGACTAAGCGCCAGAAGGAGCGAGAACCGCCAGGGGCCTTTTCTTCCAACCATTTCCACTCTAAGCCCTTTCATCGGCGCGCTTTGTTCGCTTTTCGTTGTTCATGATCTCGATGGGAACGGCCCCCTTGGCCGTTATCGTCACGTTGGCGATCGCCTTTTTCGCTTGATCGTCGATCGACGTCGCGGTGATGACCGCCCTTCCAGGAAGGGCCCCGCGCACGGAGGAAACCAAGCCGGTGGAAGACACCGTCACCCTGGAGAGATCCGAAGAACTCCAAGTGACCCCCCTGCTGTGGCCGTCCGCAAAAACGGTCGCCTTCAGTTGCCAGGAGGTCATGAAGCTCGGATCGGAATCCCCCTCCACCGGCATGGCGTTGAGGGTAAACTCCACGCAATCCAGGCCGACGCCCGATATCTCGGTGTGGATAGGCGCCGGAGGCGCGGTGGCGGCAGGAGACGCGGTGGGCGCCGGAGACGCGGTGGGCAAAGGAGACGCGGTGGGCACGGGAGACGCCGCGGGCACAGGAGATGCCGTGGGTGCCGGAGACGTCGTGCTGACGGGCGTCTCCTTGATCGCCTCCTTGGCCTTTTCAACCGCCGCATCGAGCGCTCCGGCATCCGTGCCGGTTTCCGTTTTGATGAAGTTGTCGAGTTCCTCGAGGGCGTCGGGCGTCAACGGCGCGGAAGGGTCCTGAGGAGCCACGGAGGAGGTGATGAGAGAGGTGAACGAATCGGGATTTTTTTCGATTGCCGCCATCATGGAACTCACCGCCGCCTGAACGTCGGGGTTTTGCTCGTACTCGGCCTTCCTTTGCTCGAGTTTTTGAGCCAGCAGTGCTCCGTCTCTTCCTTGCTGAACCGCCGACTTCGTCATCACGGCCAGAAAGGTGGAGAGAGGATCCAACTTGACGATCTTCTCTTCAGGAGCGAGGGAAGACGGATGTTCGGGGTTGCGCTGTATCACCAGGGAAGCAGCGGCGACCACCATGTTTTCGCTGTTCCTTACCGTAACCATCCCGACGGATGCCTGCTTGTCCTGGGGAACGACATCGGAAACCTTGAGAATGAACTGGTAGTTGCCCAGGTCGTCGACGATTTCCGTCGTCCCGATCGTATTGCCGAACATGTCTTCGATGGTTACCTTGAACCCCTTGGGTGCGGGAACCAGATCCAGGGCCAAGAGCCGAAAGTGGGCCGGCGTCGTCAAATTCCTTGGAATCAAGGCCTGTCCCTTGACGATCTGCTTGCCTTCGTAAAGGCTGTGCTGAGGCACGGAAGGAACTACGGCCATTGGCTTACAGGCCCCCAACATGATCGCCGTCGCCAAGGCTGCCAAACGAAAAGAGCTTCTCTTTCTCATCGGTTATCCTCCGGCTCCCTCCCGCTAAGGCAGTTTGTGATCGCGGCGATTACTCAATTTCACCCCTTCAGCCCGCAGCAAAATCCAACGATCGCACGAATAAACTTCGCGGTCAAGCGCCTGGAATTAGCCCCGATGTCTCAGGTTTTCGCGTCCATCACCTGCGATGGTGGGGAAGGCCAGGCCGCCCTTCGAGACGACGGCGCCAACGGTCAAAAAACATCGTTGAAGAACCGGTGTACTGATCCCCCCCCGATCATTGAGTCAATCCATACCTCATTCGTATAGAGCCTCAGTGCAAGAAGTTCGGTAACTGTCCAGCCAAGGGATCCAGGTAAACACTCTAACATGTTGATAGCCTGACATGGTGGATTGTTTTCTTTTGATGAGTTATGTTTCTTTCCCTTCCATCCTCCGGAAGGGAACTTTGTGCGCGTTCTCCAGGGCAANNGTCCTTCGCCGAGTTGGATAAATGCCATCGACCAATTGCCTTCAACGGAACCCTCGTTCGGAATGGCGCTGAATCGCTATCTTTTGATTACGAAGATTCCCCGAGTCTTCCATTCTTCCGGTGCTTATGAGCCGGCCAGTTTTCGGTATCAGCTCACTTTAATTGCTGAAGTGCCCTCCTGGCGTTGACGCATCCGTAACCGAACTCCTTGTCGAAACCGGGGGCACCAAGATCATCCGCGCTCTTTTGAAGAATTTCCTTGACCTGGGCGGGGGTGGCGCCCTTTTTTTGGCTGCGGACGAGGGCAACGATGCCGGTGACAAGAGGGGCCGCCATAGAGGTTCCGGAGAGGAAGGCATAGCCGTTGCTGCTGACTAGGCTGGTGGGATAGGTCGGAGCGGTCGAATAGATCTTGGTCCCGGGCGCGGTGATCGTTATCCAGTCACCATAGTTCGAGAAACTGGATTTTTGGTCTTGCCTGTCGATGGAACCGACGGCGATGACCCCGGGATAGGCAGCGGGGTAGCGCTTGCGTTCCTCGTCGTCATTGCCCATGGTGGAAACCAGCACAACGTTTTTCTCGATAGCGTAGGCAACAGCCTTTTGGAGCACCACCGAAGGCTCATAGGTCCCGAAGCTCATATTCATGACATCGGCCCCGTGATCCGCCGCCCAAATGATGCCTCTGGCGAACGAGGAGGCCGAGCCCCTGGCCCGGTCTATGACCTTGACGGGAATGATCTTGGCATTGGGGGCCATTCCGGCGATGCCAAGGCGGTTGTTGGTGGCCGCCGCTGCGATTCCCGCGACATGGGTCCCATGCCCGACGTCATCCTTGGGATATAAGGCCGAGTCGAGGATGTTCTGGCCAGGCAAGAGCTTTCCTGCCAGGTCAGGATGGTTCTGATCCACGCCGGTATCGACGATCGCGATCTTTATTTCCTCGCCCATGCTCACCTCCCAGGCCTTCTCTGCAACCACCCTGTCGAGGTTGTACTGCTGGCCTCTTTCGGGATCGTCGACGGTGAGATTGTCCAGGAGGACGATGCGATCGAGTTCGCCGGCAGAGACCACAGGGTCTTTGCTTACTTTGGCAAGGAGCCCCTCCGGGGATATCCCGGCTGGAACGGCCACCGTGACGGCGTTGATGCCCTTGAGGTCGTCTTCGATTTGAACGCCCTGACGAAGCTTGAAGCCCTTCAGATCCGGCGTTTTGCTTTTAAAAAAGACCGTGATCCGCTTCTTGGAGATGCCATCGGCACGGAATTCTTTGAGATATTCGCCGGATAGCCCCTTATGAAGCGAGGGGGCAGTACTCGGGGCAGGGCTACAACCGACCATGAATATGGCGACCAAAGCTGTTGCGAAGGACTTTTTCAAGGCAGGATCCCCCTAATTTTTACCTAGTCTTAGTAAATTCTTATATATATCAAATCAAGGGAAAAGCGTCAAGACGGCAGGGCGATCCTGACCTCGTCCCGAAAAAGTGATCCGGTTGAATTATTTTTCTTGATTCGAGGCCAGGGAAGTTCGAATCGTGCCCGGCGTGCGCCAATCCAACAAATCGCCCCGTGGGCTGCCGACTCTTAAGCGGCAGGAATTTTCAAATGCGGGCTGAGGTTGTCTTTCATACTAATGGAAGTTAATATCAGGTTAATGTCGAAAGGAGATCTCGGGTGATAAGGGAACGCAAGCTTCTCAAAACGGCTCTCTTCTCGGCGCTTCTCGTTTCGCTCACCGCCTGTAGCCTGGAATCCAGCAGGATCGATGCTACGAGCGGTGAGAAGGAGCTTTTTGCTGCCTTCGCTTCAGGAGTCGAACTCGCCCCGATCTCCTTCAACTACCGGGATGCAGCTCAGCTCACCTGCTTGGATCAGGCCGGCATGGATATCTGGGGGGTCGGTCAGGATGCCAACAAAGCCCGGATCGCCTATGGTACCATGACCCTTTCCCAGCTCAAGGTAGCCCAATCCTTGGGCTTGAAGATCAACTATCTGTCCAACGTCAAGCTTGAAAACACGGTCGATTCCCGCTATCACAACTATGCCGAGACCTTGGCCGAGTTGAACTCCCTCGCCGAGAACACCCCCAACATCGCGCATCTCGTCGATATCGGTGATTCCTGGCAAAAGACCCAGAAGGAGGCCGATCGTGACATCTGTGCCCTCAGGATCGGAAAGGGCGATCTGGATCGGAAACCGGCCGTACTCTTCCTGGGCGAGCACCATGCCCGTGAGATCGCCTCTTCCGAGTTCGTGCTGATGCTTGCCAAATACCTGGTCGAGAACTACGGCAAGGATCCCGATGTCACTGCCGCGGTCGAAGGTCGCGATGTCTGGCTGGTTCCCGTGGTCAATCCCGACGGCTTGGAAGTGGCCTTCCGGGGCAGCAACTGGCGCAAAAACACCAATACCCTCTACGGCGGCGGCATCATCGGCAACCTCTCCCAGGGAGCCGGGGTCGACCTGAACCGCAACTACAGCTTCAGTTGGAATAAGTCAGGTGGCTCCAAAGTCCCTTCTGCCGAGACTTTCCGTGGCCCCAAGCCTTTCTCCGAGCCGGAGACCCAGGCCATCCGGGACCTGGTGGCAAAGCGGAAACCGATCTTCCTTATGAGCTATCACAGCTTCGGTAGAGAGATCCTTTGGCCCTGGGGATATACCGACGACCCCCCCAAGGACAAGCGCCTCCCCGCCATAGGGAAGAAACTCGCAGTTCTCGCCGGCTACCGGGGAGAACAGGCGTGCGATCTTTATGTCCATGGCGGCATCCTCAACGACTGGGCCTACGGAGAGCTGAACCTACTGCCCTTCACTACCGAGATCGGAGGACCTGGGGATGGCTTCGATCCTCCCTACGAGCGGATGGACAAGTTCTGGAAGGATAACCTGCCGGGTGCGATGTATCTGTTGAAGATCGCCGACAACCCGGATCAGGTGTTTTCGAAATAAAAAACCAGCGGTCATCTTCCGGGTAAGCAGACTTCTGCTTACCCTTTTTTCGGCTCTCCTCCAAATCCTGTTCCCCCCACACCATCCCTGTTCAGGCGTTCCGGAAGGTTGGTCCGGGAATCATACAGTTATTGTTGGATAGGCGATGCTCGGTCCCACCTACTCGAGCGTTTTAGTTCGAAACGGTTATCTTCCTGATGAGGTTGGACTCGGCGACGTAGACGTTGCCCGAGGCATCCAGCGCCACGCATTGGGGATAATTGAATTTGGCGCTGGCACCCCGGCCATCGGCGAAGCCGTTTTCTCCGCTGCCGGCGAAGGTGCTGACCATCCCGGTTGGCGTAATTTTCCTGATGCGGTCGCTATAATCGGCAACAAACAGGTTGCCGAGGGAATCCAGTGCGACGCTGGTGGGATTTTTAAAACTGGCCTTGATGCCTTGTCCGTCGGCAAAGGCAAAGTCGCTGCTGCCGGCGAAGGTGCTGACTATCCCGGTCGGCGTGACTTTCCTGATGCGGTGGCCGCCCCATTCGGCCACGTAAACATTGCCGAAGGCATCCGCCGCCACGAAGTTGGGATCATTGAACTTGGCGCCGGCAGCCGGTCCGTCGGCACCTTGCATGTTTTGAAAGTCATAGTCCCCGCTTCCAGCGAAGGTGCTGACCATTCCCGTCGGCGTGATTTTCCTGATGCGGTAGTTAAGGGCATCGGCCACGTAGACGTTGCCGAAAGCATCCACAGCGACACTCAAAGGGCCATTGAATTTGGCGCTGGTTCCTTGTCCATCGGCATAGGCAAAGTCCCCGCTCCCGGCAAAAGTGCTGACCATACCGTCTGGCGTGATTTTCCTGATGCGGCAGTTTAATCTGTCGGCAACATACAGGTTACCAGAGGCATCCAGAGCCACGCCGCAAGGTTCCTTGAACATGGCGCTGGTTCCCTGTCCGTCGGCGTACCCCTTGACTCCGCTTCCTGCGAAGGTGGTGACCAGGCCGGTAGGTGTGATTTTCCTGATGCGGTTGTTGTTTGTATCGGCGACATAGACATTGCCGGAAGCATCGACGACGATCCCTCTGGGGCCATTGAACCGAGCGCTGTCACCCTGACCATCGACATACCCCTGTCCGACATCGTCGATGTCACCGATTTTTCCCGGTTCGTAAACAAAGCCCCGATTGCCGGCCAAGGTCGACACGGTAACGCCATCCTTGAGAAGATCGGGGGCTGGTGAGGGTGAAGGATTGACTTGATTGTTCTGCAGGTTGTCACCCGGAGTTGAACTACCGGGATTCGGTGAAACCAAGGATTGAGGGGCACACCCCACCACTAAAATAGAGGTAATCAATGCCAAAGGTTTTGAAATGTTCACTTTGGAAACCCTTTCTATTTAACTTCGTTTCCGACCTGAATCAACTTAGCAGATTATCTGGAGATTAACCAAGTCCTGGGACTTGAGCGGTGGAACGGCGAGGCAGAATCTGGACGTTCCCCTGGTCCGAAACAGCCGTCGGTTCGACGCTTCCTACGATTTGTGACCTCGACCTCCTAAAGAAATTGAGGGATGGGTTCCGGGCAGGATATAATCTTTTCAGTCGAGATCGGAGGCCCCAATGCGATACCCTCTCCTCCGCGGTGAAATCCAGGTCATCAAGAGCGCCTTTCCGAAGCATTGGCGTTCCATCAAGAATCGCCTCGAAACCATCGAGGGAAAAACCCTGGCGGATCGAATGGAGCAACTGAAAGCAGAAAGAAAAAAAACCGGGTTCCCGGCGGAATCCCCTGAAACGGGAACGAGCGTTGAAGACCTCCCGTAGTTTGACCTAGGCCAAGAAGAAGATCGGAATTGACGGTCAACCTATCGGATTCTCCTTGAGGATGATTCGATAACTGTCCAACCGAGAGAACCGGCCGTTTCGACAAAAAAGGGACGGAGAAACTCCCAGAGCAAAGAAGCCCCGGACCTCACCGTCGAGGTCTAGGTCTTCCTGGAAGATAAGGGCTTTGCGATCGATGCCCGCTATTTTTTTCTTTCCAGTTCACGGCAGAATAGCGATCGCCCATGCTCCAACCGCCTCCCCGGATATCTCTGCCTTGAAGAAATAAGCATTTCGGCCAAGCGAAATAAATGGCTATCTTGGAAATTCGAATGAAAGGCATCCCGAATGAGGCCGTCGGTAGCCCTTTGGATGGCTGTCCAGAGGTGAGCGCCCCGATCTGGCCTATCGTGACTTTCTCGTGATACTATGACCTTATAATAACCATAGTTTAAGAAAGTCGAGCAAGAGAATGTTGCTGAAATCTGCCGATAGCAAGGATGGAGTGCTGGCTGAACTCGGGGGTTTGGTTTCGTCTGCTTCACAGGTCCAGCGCGAACATATCAAGCGGGAAATCCAAAATATCCAGGCGGGAATGAAGGGCGAGCGAGAAGCGGCCTATCACATCGATTTCGACTACGAGAAAGCCAAAAATTCCGTGGTCTTGCATGACCTCCGCTTGGAAATCGGTGGGCGCGTTGCCCAGATCGATCACCTCTTGATAACCCGTTTGCTCGATTGCTTCGTTTTCGAATCCAAACACTTCCATTGCGGCCTCAAGATCACGGAAGAGGGCGAGTTTTTACGGTGGAACGGCTACCAGAAACGATTCGAGGGAATGGCTTCGCCCCTGGCACAGAACGATCGACACGTCGAAGTCCTGCGCGATGCCTTCAAGGAAATCGAGATGCCAATCCGACTCGGACTCCGCTTAACCCCTACTTTCCACCCCTATGTGCTCATTTCCGCGAATGCACGGATCGATCGCCCCAAAATTTTCGATACGAGCCNNAGAGCCGCATCATCAAAGCCGATATCGTCAAACAAACCATCAATGAGTTTGTCGATAAGGCGGGATTTCTGGCTACGGCATCCAGTTTGGCAAAGTTGATCGATAGAGAGACCCTGCAGTCCATCGGAACAAGGCTGGCGTCGATGCACAAGCCCTTGAAGACGGACTGGTCACGGCATTTTGCTTCAAAATCGACCGACAATCTCAAACCCACTCCACCGCCCGCCGCCATGAAGCGGGAACATCAGGAAAATGGTCCCGTGTGCAAGCATTGCGAAGGCATAAGCGGGTCCATCCTCTACGGCAAATACGGATATTACCTTAAATGTTCGGCTTGTGCCGGGAATACGAGCATCCGTGTTGAATGCGATCAGGCAGGACACAAGGCCAGGGTGCGAAAAGACGGTCGAACCTTCTATCGGGAATGTGAGGCTTGCGCCTCCAGTTCCGTCTATTTCGTCAATCCCGAATGACCGGGAGCATCTTGCTCTCCGCCCATTGAATTGTTCCAGTTTGCCTATCCATCTACCGGATTTTTGGCTTTGAAAACGGCCCAGCCAAGGGAATATCATGGAAAGCGGGTCTCAACTTTTCGGTTGAGACCCGCTTTTGCTTTTCTGCGATTATCCTCCAGAAATTGCCTTGAGGGCTCGTCGGTACGGGAATGATGCAGGACCTCCCGAGCTTCCGAGAACCGGAAGGAGGTGGATCAAGGTGAAACTCCTCCAAAAACCGCGATCCCAACCGCCGTCGCGGCCAGCGGCAGCGAGAACCAGAATGTCGAGCCCTTGCCCTTTTCGCTATGAACGCCGACTCGTCCGCCATGCGCATCGTTATAGGCCTTGCAGATCGACAAACCCAGGCCGGAGCCGCCGCCCTGTCCGGTGCTGAACCGCTCGATTTGAGAGAAGGGGCGAAACAGCTTCTCGATGTCGTCAGGGGCTATCCCTGCGCCGTTGTCCCGTACCTCGCAAACCAAGTGCTCTCCCTCCAGCCTCGCCTTTGTCTCGATCACGCCCCCTGGTGGGGTGAACTTGACGGCATTGCCGNNCGGGCAAATGGTTGAGGACTTCGAGGTTCTTCTCACCGGCCAGAGCCCTCAACGATGCGATCGCCTCTTGCACCACGGCTCCGAGTCGAATCGGGGACAGGGAAAGCTGGAACTTGCCCGCCCTGATGGCACTGAGGTCCAGCAGTTCGTTGATCAGTTGCAGCAAGGTGTCCGAGCCGGCGAGCATCTTATCGAGGTATTTGCTTTGGGCTGCGGTCAGTTCACCTGCGACGCCGTCTCGCAGGATGCTGCCGAAGCCCATGATGGCGTTNNTCAAGGGCGTGCGCAACTCGTGCGTGACGGTGCTCAGGAACTGATCCTTCAACGCGTCGGCCTGTTCCAGGGCGCCCAGGCGCTCTTTTTGCAGCCTTTCCTTTTCCACCCGATCGGAAACCTCCTGGGAGAGTACCAGGATCCCGTCGAGCCTCGAGTCTTTCTCCAAAACGGGGATATAGGCAAAATCCCAGTAGTTGCGTCGTTTTTGTCCATCGAGCGTGTACGCGAAGGTGAAGTCCTTTTCCTGGTGCATCTGTCCGGTTTCCAGCACGGCGCGCAGTAGAGGGCCTATCTGATCCTCCGCTTCCGGACCGAAGACCTCGAAGACGGATTTCCCCACCATCTCTTCGGGGGGGAGCCCCAGAAGTTGTGCTTGCCAGGCATTCACCCAGCGGAAGATCAGCCGGGGGGTCAGGTAGGACATTCCCATCGTGGCGTTGTCTATGATTCGGTACAGGAGATCCCTCTGGCTCTCGAGTTCTTTCGTGCGCCGGGATACTTCCGCCTCCAAACACCGTTTGTTCTTGAGGGTATCAAGTCTCATCGCTTTCACGCTTTCAAGTCGTAGGGATGGTCGACGGAGTTTGCTTTGTCCCTACCTTAGCTCGGCAAGGGACTTCTGGACGAGAGGCGATCGCCTCGTCGTCGTTGGGGAGATCCACTCAATCGGATGGGAGGTCCCGCGGAAAAGGCTATTGAAAAACGCCGCCGGTTATCCCGACGGCGTTTTTCAATAGCCTTTTCCTGAAACTAGACCAGGCCGTGCCGGCGGCAGAGGATCACGGCGCCCGTGCGATTGCCGACTTGCAGCTTCTCGTAGATACGGCTCAGGTGATTGCCCACCGTACGCTCGCTGAGCACCAGGCGCTCCGCGATCTCTCGGTTGTTGAGGCTCTCCGCAACGAGCCTGACGACCTCGATACTCGGGTGGGCCTCCTTGACGAGCGAGAGGAGCAAGACCAGGTTCATGACGATCTGGTCCAGCAGTCCCGGATCCACGCAAATCAAGGTCTCGGCGTCCTCAAGCTCCATCGAGAGGTCCAGGCCGTCGCCCGCGAGGCGGCGAAGCAGGGGTTCGAAGGCACGAAGCGCGACTTCTACCCGGACGTTCTCCGCCCGCGCCGCACGCCGGCGACTGAGCGTGAGCAGGCCTTCGGTCAGCTTGCTCGCCAGGGTCGCGGCCTCCTGGATGCGGGTCACGTACCGGCTGCCCGGGCCTTCTCCGACCTGCCGGTTGTACAACTGGCAGCTGCCCAATATGACCGTGAGCAGGTTGTTGAAATCGTGTGCGACGCCGCCAGCCAGCCGGCCGATGGCCTCCATCTTCTGCGCCTG
>DOBT01000087.1 GCA_003503675.1 Cyanobacteria bacterium UBA8530
GCAGGTTGAAGCCGCCGTCTACCCCCACGAACAATGTACCGGATTTTCGCTCCACGCTCGTCACCTGGAGGACCAAGACCCCGGCGTCCTTGACCAAGTAATCACCCGGCTCGACCCAGATCTCGAACCCCTTCCCTCCGAAATGCCGGGCGATACTCGCGCTCCAGGAAGCCAGATCGAGCGCCTCGTCCCCTTGAACCAGGGGAATCCCCAGCCCGCCCCCCAGATTCAACACTTCCAGATCGGGTACTTGGTCCACGAAAGATTTCACGATGGCTAGCAGTTCGTTCCAAAGGGGTAGTTGGGGGTTCAGGTAGCCGCAGCCGGCGTGGACGTGAAGGCCCCCTACGCGCAGCCCCGATTTTTTGGCGAGCGACAGAGCCTCTTCGAAGTCTTCCCGGTAGATCCCGAATTTGGTCGCCTTTTCGCCCGCGTAGCGCAAGCGCTCATGGGAAGAATAGCCGATGCCCAGGCCGGGATTGATCCGCAGGCCGATCGTCCTTTTCGGGAAACTCTTTCCCACCCTCCGGATACTGCTGAGGGAGTCGCAGTTCAGCCAAACCCCGGGATGGCGGTTTATCACCGCGAGGTCGGCATCCGAGACCGAAGTACTGGTGAAGGATATTTCCTTTTCCGCGAAGCCGATCTGGCGGGCCAGGAGCAGTTCGCGGGGGGAACAGGCGTCGATTCCGAGCGGGCCGAGGGCCTGCATTTTGGTCAACAAGGGGGCGAAACGGTTGGATTTCAGGGCGTAAAAGAGGCGGCTCGGCAGGGGCAAGGATTGCAGCGCCTTTCGCAGGCCTTCGATTTTTTCCCCGACTCGGGGGGGGTGGTAGGCGAAAAAGGGGGAATTCGCCGAGCAAGCCAGCGACGACAAGTCGGTAGAGCCCAAACAAAGGCTTCCTTCTCGATAGCCCAAATCTTTTCTTTGCCACCAAAATTCTTTTTTCATCGCTTCCTGCCGATTTGAAGGGCGCGCTGGTAGAGGGCGATCGCCACCTGCGGCCGGGTCGTCGCGCAAGCCAAAAGGTTTTCCGTGGTGATGCTCAAGGCCCGATGTCCCTCGGAGCGAGCTTCGAAAGACTTTCCGTAGAGCCCCTCGTCTCCGAAGACCTCGCCCACTCCCAAAGAAACCCAGCCCTCTCCCCGATCGACCTCGACTCTTCCCTCGATGATGAGCGAAAGGGCGCCGTCAGTACAGGTGGGCGATCCCGGCTCACGGGAATCGAGGGTGCTGCCCCGCGCCAGGAACTCGAGCTCCCAGACGCCGAAATCCTCGAAGAAAGCCGCCTTGGAAAGCAGGAAGGTCTTTTCGAGCACGCAGGGAAGGGTTCTTTCGGTGAGCAAGGAAAGCAAGGTATCCCGCAGGAGCGGTGAGGGGCGAGCGCATAGCTTATCTCTCAAGAGCGTTCGGCAACGGTCCCCGTCCTCTTCCCAGAGGGCCCAGGCGGCGGCGGAGCATCCGAAGGGGTGAGGGCTCTCCAGGGCGGAGAGCAGGATATCCCGCTCCTGCAAGGAAAGGTCGGGAATTTCTACGCGAGGATCGAGGAGCGGCAAGAGTTGGCGGAAGGTCCGATAGTTCACCCCCTGTTCGAGGGTCTCGATGGCGTCGCCGCGGGTCCTGGGATTGGAGGAGCGCAGGGAAGCGCTGAGCAGTTCGAAATCGGGCAAACGGCCGCCCAGGATGAGAAGCTCTACCAGGAAATCGACGATGCGGGCCTGGAACTCTCGGTAGAAGCGCGCGAGAAGGAATGGCCCCATGGCTTCCGAAGAGGCGAGGACTCGATATGAGGCGAGGGCCCGATAGGCCCTCTCGATTTCGGCGGCGATCAGCGGAGGGGAGAGGGCCTTCAGTTGGGGATGAGCCAGTTCTCCGAGGGAACGTGCCGCAATCGAGCGGGCGGCATAGGAATACCTGGGATCCCGCAGCACGGAAACGATGACGGGAACGCTCTTCAGTCCCAAACTCAGGATGAATTGCATGAACTCCCGGCGCTCGGGCGGGCTAAGGCGCTCACAGCGGGCGAAGAGGGGGGGAAGGGCCGCGGGATCGGCGATCTTCGCGATCGCCGCCAGGGCGATTCCCCGCTCTCGAGCATCCCCTCTCTCCATGGCGGATAGGAGATCGGGCAGGATGCGCGAAGCCTCGGGAGAAGCCAGCAGGCGAATGGCCTCCAGGGCCACGCCCCGGTTTGGCTGGCTGCGCAGGTTGGGGGCCAGGAAGTGCACGTACTTTTCCTGGTGCGACAGTCCGAGAGCCTTGATGGCGATCCGGATCTCCTCCGAAGAGCCCGCCAAAAGGCCTTCGATGGTGGAAAGCCCCTTGATCCTGTCCCCGGTGGTCCAGCCGTTCAGAAGCGCGACGGCCGCCACCCCCTTATCTTCCGCCCCTCCGAGTTCCATCCGTCCGATGGCGTTGCCGGGATGAACCAGTCCGAAGGAACCGAGCAATCCGAGCAGACCGGCGCAAAGCGCGGGCTCTCCCTCCATCCATTGCAGGAGCCTTCGAACGACGTCGGTGTCCTTGCTGACGAGCATCATCTCGAGCAAAGGCTCCAGGCCTTCCTGGTCGGCAGGAGAGAGTTTGGCCAACAAGGCGAGCAGGAGTTCCAGGGCGGCGAGGCGATCGCTGGCCCACAGAACACGGATCGAAAGGGGAGCATTGGCCTTCGAAGAGGCGCTTTCCTTGAGCAGGGCGACCTCCGAAGGCGCCAGGGGATGGAAGAGGTCGGCTCCCTTTCGGGAAAAATCCAACCAGCCGTCCTTGAGGTTTTCGGCCATGGCCAAGGGATAGGACCGCCGGAGCAGGAAGACCCAAAAGAGGCAAATCAGGGAAAGCCCCACCCCGATCGAGGAGAGGACCTCGGGGGCCAACTCGGATAATCCCAACAAGAGCGCCAGTCCCATGAGGGCGGAGGCCAGAGGTTCCGCCACCCCTTCGAGCATTCCCCTCACCTGCTTTCGCGAGCTTCGGGGAATGGCGTTGAAGAGGAGGTTGTCGTTGTTGAAGTCGATCGAGGTGAGTACCCCCTGATAAGCGAAGAAGCCCAGGGCGGCCGCAGCGTTTCCCCGTCCGAAGACCATGGCCAGGAAAAAGACCAAATAGGTCGTTCCCTGGATCAGGGCCACGTTGGCTACCCCGATACGCAAAACCAGACGATTGAAAAAAAGGAAGCTCATCAGGAGATTGAAGAGGTTGGCGAGGGCATAGAGGGTACCGAGCAGGGTGGCCAGGCTGGCCGGGTTCGCCCCCCTCGAAAAGACGTCGAGGTACTGGTACTCGCAAAGGGTCGTGGAGAGAAGGGTGGTGAAAAGAGCGAACGTCAGCAGGATGGTGAAGCGTGAGCGCCGGACGGAATCGAAAAGACTCCAGCCTTTTCGAGAGCCTCCAATTTTTTCTTTTTCGTTTTCTTCGTTTTCCTCCGACTCGATCTTGCTCCATCGCCGCAGGATCCAGAGTAGAACGGGAAAGGCCAGCAAAGAGAAGAGGGACCAGGCGAGAAAAAGGAATCGAAGGGGGAACAGGTGTGCGGTACAAGCGACGATCGAGCCCCCGAGGATGGCCCCGCAGGCCCCACCACCGCTGAAGAGGGCATACAGGCGCTTGGCATTTTGGATGTCGAAGTAGTCCTCGGTGAAGCTCCAGGTGACGCTGTAGAGGGCGATAAACCAGAGGACCGAATAGAACTTGGCGAGGTAGATCAGGGAATCGGGCTGCGTGGGCCAGAGGGTGAAGGCGAGGAAGAGAAGGCCGCCGCCCAGGACCAGTACCCCGAGGATCCCCTTGAAGACCCGATCCAACCCCAAAAGGCGCAGCAGGGTGGCGTACAGCGGGGTGTAGCAGGCCATCATCACGGGCGTGAAGAGGAAGATCAAGGGAAGCTTGTCCACCCCGAAACGGCTGAGAAAAACGGAATCGGCCAGGCTGATCCCGATGGCGATCCCGGCCTGCAGGAGGGCGAAGAGCAGGCAAAAGGCGAAAACCTTCCGCCCTTCTCCCCGCTCGATCTTGAAGAGCCTGCTCAGAAATTTCACTTCTCGGACCTCCCGAACAAGCAAAGGCAGCCGGAAGTCTCGCCGCCCAGGATAGTCCTGAGGTCCCGGGACAGGTCCTCGACGGCGAAGCCCCCGAAACGCTCGAGATAGCTTTCGATGAAAAGGTCTTTCTCTTTACCCAGGTTGTGCAGAGCCAGGGGCGAAGCGAGGTCGACGGACTTCTCCTCGGATTCCTTGCAAAATAAACGGGCTTGACCGGTGGAGGTCCACTGCAGGCATTGCCAGTGACTCAAGGGAAAAAGCGCGGAGACCTCCCGGAAGGTGGAAACGGGATCGCCCTGAACGAGCCCTCTCCTGATCAGCTCGAAAGCCGCCGATGCGCCCAGCATGAGCCCCATCTCACCCTTGCCCGAAATTCTTCCCACCACGAAACAAAGACTTTTCGTCCCGGGGCAAAATCCGAAGAAGCTTCCCTCGGCTCGAGGGCCGAGCAGTCCGGCGGAAAAGGAGACTCCCGCCTCGTCCGCTTGAATGGGGGCCCAGAAGTGCTTTTCGTATTCCTTGGCGAGATCGGCCTGGGAGCGGAAGAGTTCGTTCTCGATCAGAACGCGCTGGTTTTTGGCCTGGGCTTCCTTCATCACGCTCGCCATGACGTTGAAGGAATGACCGAGGTCGTCCAGTTCCTGGATGGCCCTGACGGAGAGGTTGGGCTCAAAGTTGCCTTTGGCGATGAGGGCGGTGGCCAGGGATACCTGGCGCAAGGGGCGAGTGATGAAGGCGGAGAGAAAGAGGGAGAGTAGGATACCCGAGAGAAGGGATAAAAGCCCGATCAGAACGTTTTTCAGGAGCAAGGGCTTCAAACGGTCGCGATAAGGGGTGGTATCGACCTCCATTCCCAGTATCCAGCGACCCTGCCGCATGGGGGCGTAAATGCTCACGAAGGCCAGCTGATGGATCTCCTTGATCGGCTTGAGACGAAAGCCATCCCTTTGCAAGGCCGAGAGGATCTCTTTCGACCAGACATGGTGCTTCACGCCCTTGTTTCCCTCATCGAAGAGGAGCTTGCCTTCCGGGGTAAAGACGAAGACGCGCCGTGCCTGCCCTCGTTTGAGAATGCGGGCCACGGGCAAATGCAGATCGGAGATTTCCTCGGAACCCGCGAACTCGGCGCAGGTGCGAACGAGACTAAGGGACTCCTCATGCAATCCCCTTTCAAGAGCCTGGCGCTCCGTGATATAGCCGAAAAGGCCGTTGAAAACCGCGAGCCCCAGGAAAAGAGGAAGGATCAAAAGGAAGTTTTGGGCGCGGATCGAGACTTTTTTCATCGACATCTTTTTCATCGCTTTTAGGATCTCGAGCAATCGGGCGAGGTGAAGAAGCCCACCATCAGGCAGGGACACTCGTAGATCAAGGTGAAGAAATGGCCTTTAGAAATCAGCAGACAACTCGCCCCGGTTTCGGGACAAGCGATCAGGTCCCGCTCGAGGGAATGGCCGAAAAGCAGGGAGGGAGCGCCGAAGACGGCGGGAAAGTGCTCGTTTCCGGAGAAAACCGCGCCCGAGATCCGGACATAGAGCTTCTGAAGGACGCCATCGGCCGACGCGATCCGCTCTCCCGGCGCGAAGAGCCTGAATTTCGTGGCTTCAGCCACCAGGGCCAGTTCGGAATCGTTCAACCGATCGAAGGGAGGAACGGCCCTCAGTGCAAAGGCCTTCTCGGTAAGCGTCATGAATAGCCTTCTTCCGGTAAGCGCATCAGGGCGATCATTCCCTCTATCGGAAATTTTTCGGGCTTTTCGAGATTATCGCAAATTTCGTTTGCGCAAGACAGCGAGGGTGTGCCCTTCGATACCTCAGGGCGAACGGAAATAGGCTGGANNTTCATACAAACGAAATTTGCTGTATCGAGAATCTCGGACCGGGAAGAGAGCCGGCAGGATTGGCCGGGAAGCAAGATCAGCTGCGTATCCTTTTCGATCGCGAGAACGAAGGATTCGTTCTTGTCGAAAAGGCTCAGGGAAGTGGACTTCTGTACGAACATGTCCAGGGCGCCGCTCTCGGGATCGAGGAGCGCGAAGCAGCGGATCTCGGGAAAAAGCGACTTGAGCCTCGGCAGGAGGGGTTCATTTTCTTGGAGCGCCAGACGCTCGATGATCAAAGACAAATCGGCTCTCGCCCGGACGGCCTGGAGGGCGTCATGGAGGGGATCCGCAAGCCAAACGAGCATCTTTTCCCCGAGGTAGATCCAGCCCGAGGGATCCGCCTCACAGGGGTCATCCCGATAGGCCGCCAGTTTCTCCGACGGTGCCGTTCCTTCGTTGAAGCGGGCCAAGCTCTTGAGCAACTCCTGCCGGCAGCGCCGACTCTCGATTTGTTGCTGGTCTTCCGCTTGCTCGAGAACGGCTCTCTCCAGGGTCAGGCTCATTCGCTCGAAGTCCCGGGAAAGCTCGGCGAGTTCGCGAGGGGATTTCGGCAAAGCCCGCTGATCGTATTGCCCGGCGGCCACCCGCAGGGCGGCATCGTTGAGCTGGGCGATGGGGCGAATCAGCTTTCTCGAGATGAAAAAAGCCACGAGGCTACCCAAGAAGAGGGAAATCGAACAGGAGAGAAAGACCAGTCTTAGAGCCCGGTGGGTCTTTTCCTCGATGGAGGAAGCCTCGATATCGACACCGACCAGGGCTTTGATCTCTCCCTCGGCATTGAAGATCGGGGCCACTCCCGTCTTGAGCACCCCCCATTGCTCCCAGGGTCGGATGGCCGAGACGAAAAGGGTGCCCAGGGAGTTCGCTTCCAGGTTGCCGCTGATATCGGAAGGGGGAACCGGATCGATCGTGCCGATTTTCACGTGGCTCGCGTCCTGGCTCGGGTCGATGACGAAGCGAAGGCGCCGTCCCCCTTCGATCAGGACCATGGTATACAGGAAGGCGACCTCTTCCTTTTTCAAGATGACGCGCATGGGAAGGGCGTAACGCTGGTAGTCGGGCTCGCTCTCACGAATTCCGGGGCCGAGAAGGCGGGCATGCCGGTCCCCATCGATAAAGGCCCCGGTCACCGAGCTGACGGCCCGGAGCTTTTGGTCGAATCCCGCCATGACGTTGCTCTTGAGATCCGAATATAGCAGCATTCCCGTCACGAGATTGATCAACAGGAGGGCCGGGAGGAGAATGAGGAGCACGAGGCTCTGTAGCTTGAGGCGGATCGTCAAGTCTTCGAACTCTTCTGCGCCAGGAAGATCCGGCTGGTATGCCGGTGATCCCCTGTCCGGTAATGGGGATGGGCTTCCTCGAGCCAGGTCGACAATTCGCTCTCCAGGATGAGCAGTCCGGCCGATTCCAGCAAGGCGATCGCCTCTTCCTCGCCCAAGAAGCGATAGAAGAAGCGACCCCGGTAAAGGTGCCCTGGCTCCAGCGGACTCATATCGATGCCGGCGATCTCGTCCTCTTCGCCCGGTATGTTGATGAGAAGACGACCGCCCGGCTTCAGGATGCGGGCAACTTCCGCCAGGGCGAGCCCCGGATCGGGCAAGGTTTCGAGGGTATCGGACAAAAGGACCACGTCGAAAAAGTCATCCGAAAAGGGCGTTCGGCAGAGATCGCAAAAGAAGAGCGAAATATTTTCCCTGATCGAAGCAGGGATCTTGGCCAGGGCGTTCTCCGAGGCGTCGCAGGCCATGAGCCGGCCCTTCAGGTGACGGAGAGCGGGCAGGTTGCGTCCTTCCCCCGTGGCGGCGTCGAGGATCAGCGAGGAATCATCCAAATTTTCGGCGAGCTTCGGGAGATAGCGCTCGATGAAGCTCGCCGGCTCTTTTCCCCAGATCAGCTCCCCGGTCGAACCGTACAGGGAATCCCAGGCAGCGATGTTTTGGTGTGCGAGTTCCTGCATTCAGGCTCTTCCTCCCCGTTTCGTCCCATGATAGGCAACCGGGGAATGTTTAGCAAGGAGAGGGTTGGTAGCCCTGGCTGATTTCCAGGATCCGACCGTCGGGATCCCGGATCCAGGCCGCGCGCCAGCCCTCGATGAAGCGATCCAACTCGATCGGCTTTTTGGTGACCGGGGCCCCGACCCTCGAAAGAAAGTCGTCCAGGTCATCGACCTGGAAGGCCAGATGGCGGAAGCCCGGGCCGGTGGGGCCATCGTTCTCTTCCTGCAAGTCGGGGGCGTCGGGGGCGGCCTCGAAGAGTTCCAGGACCATTCCCGCTCCCGTCAGGAAAACGATTTCTCCCTTCTCGACAGGAAGCACCCTCGTCCTCTCGAAGCCGAAAAACTCGCCGTAGAAGGCTTCGGTAATGGAGACCTTCCGGCAGTTCAGACCGACATGGGCAAAATGGGGCATCTTTCCCGTAGCCTTTCGATGATGGCGCGGGCGAAGAGGTGGCAATGATTTCCGCTCCTGGCCGTGATCAGGTCCCCGTCCACGACGACGTCCTCGTTCACGTAATTCGCCCCCATGTTGCGGGCATCCCCCAAAAGGTTGTTGTGCACCACGACGTTCCTACCCCTCACCAGTTCGGGCGTGGGGGCCAAAAGCCACAGCCCGTGGCAAATGATGCCCTTGACGATGGAAGGCTCGGCGAAGGCGCGCTGCAAAAAGCGGGTGGCGGGTGGAAGCTTCTCGATGTCCTCGGTGTAGCGGAGGCGATCGGCCACCATGCCGGCCGGCACGATGACGGCGGCGAAACTCCGCAATTCCTCGTCCGACATTCCTTCGAAGCTTTCGTTCACTTCGAAGGGAGCCCGGTACTCGTGGCCGAGGAAAGTCAGGGACGGCTGCCCCCAGAGACGAGTCAGGAAGTGCACTTCACTTCCTTCCTCGGCGAAGCGATTCTTGTAATACCAGATCTCGGGCTCGTAGTAATCCCCTTCCAGCAGGATGGCGATTTTCTTGCCGCTCAGTTTCATTTCTTCTCCTGGATCTTGGCGACTCGGAAACCCAGGTCGCAGTAATTCACGTAGGCGTAGTTGGTATCGGTATGGTAGACGGTCCAGAGGAAGTTGTTGTCGTACTTCAGCCAGCCGCCGCCCCGCCTCTGGCGGTAGACTCCCGAATAATCGTTGACGGGATCGGTCTGGGCATCGGCCTTGTAGGGGCCGTAAAAATCCTGGATCCACTCGGATACGTTGCCGGCCAGGTCCTGGATGCCGAGCTTGCTGGCGCCGGAGGGGAAGCTTCCGACGTCGGAGGGATGCCCCACGCTTCCCTGGTAGTTGGCCTTGCTGCGGTCCTCGTCGTTGCCCCAGGGAAAGAAGCGCCCGTCGTCATAGCGCGCGGCATACTCCCACTCCGCCTCGGTGGGCAAGCGGTAGCCGGCGCTTCCGTAGAACTTGCAGCTCCAGTTCGAAAGGTCGTAGAGCTTATTCAAGCCCATTTTCTCACTCAGCACGTTGCAGTAAAAAGCCGCGCCGTACCAGGAGACGTAGATCACCGGCCGATTCTCCAACCCTTTTTCCACCTCGAAGAGCGAGCCCTTCTTCTGAATCGCGCAGCGGGTGTTCTCGTAATTGGCGTCCAGGTTCAGGAGTTCCTGGGAATCCCCCTCCCTGTTCTTGACGGTGAAGTTGAAGTCCCCGGTCAAGGCTCCCTGGCGCAAGGCGTAGTTCAGCATGTCGCAGAACTCCCGGTTGGTTACCTCGAACTTGCCGATCCCGTAGTCCTGGGAGAGGGTGACGGAATGGGCGGGGCCGCTTTGGCCCGTCCCGTAGCCCATGGTGAAGGTGCCCTGAGGAATGACGACGAGTTCCGGGAAGTGCTCGATATTCGCGCTGCCTTCGATGAGGGTCGAAGAAACGGGGCTTTTGCAGCCGACGCTCGCGAGGACGAGGCCGGCCGCAAGCCATCTTTTCAGGGACATGGGAGTTCCTTTCCTTTTTCGAGGAGGGGGCTTTCGATGATTCTTCGGCCCAACAGATAGATGAGGGGAAGCAAAATTGCCCAGATCAGGGCGATGAGGAGCATGGAATAAAGCGGCGGGGAATGGAGGACCAATATCCCCATTTTCGAGGCATTCCGGTAGATCATCAGGGCGAAGAGCAGGCCGATCCCGGCAGCCAGAAAATTCCTTCCCTTCATCAGGGTGGAATAGCCATAAGCCATGAAGCCGAAGTTCAGCCAGAGGGCGAGCACCCATTCGGAACAGAAGGGCGCCGGGATCATCCAGCGGGCCTTGGGACTGACCGCATAGATTCCGGCTCGGATCAAGGCGGAGTCCACCAGGAAACCGATGATCCCCACCAGGAGTACCAGAAGGGCCTGCTTCCTCCCCTCCTTGGCAAGGAGGAGAGGAAGCGGCAGGGTCAACGCCAAAAGAAGCAAGCCGAGCCAGGGTAACCCTCTTATCGCTCCCTGANNTGGAGAAGAAGTAGAGGGGACCGAGCAAGCGTTTGATTTTCGGGGGGAGGCGCGTTTGATCAATAAGCATCGAAGGGGGGAGCCGCATCGGCATCGACTTCGACCTCGATGAGGGAAGGCTTGTTCGATGCCAGGGCGGCCTGGAAGGCCGGGCCGAAATCGCTCAACTTCTCCACCCGGTAGCTGTTGGCGCCGCAGGCATCGGCGTACTTCACGAAGTCCAGGTTGTGGAAGTGGTTGAGGACTTCCTTGNNGATGATGTTGAACTCGCCGTTCTTGAAGAGGACCCAGATGATGGGAAGCTCGTGCTCGACCGCGGTCAAGAGCTCGAAGCCGGACATCAGGTAGGCGCCGTCCCCGCAACCGACGATCACCCGGCGCTCGGGATTGGCGAGTTGCACCCCGATGGCGGCGTTGACATGGGAGGCCATGGGGCCGAAAGAACCGGGGTTCTGGTAGTTCTGCCCCTCTTTCAGGTGGAGGTAGGCGCTCAGCCAGATCATGTGGGAGCCGGCATCGCCCAGGACGATGGCGTTCTTCGGCAAGAGCTTGGAGAGTTCCTGCACCATCTCGCCCGGATGGATCTTCGAACCGGTGTGCCCGATACTTTTCAGGGCATGCTTATCGATGGGGGGAGTGGCTTTTTCGATTTTTTGCACCCTTTTGGATAGTTCTTCGTGCAGGGCCGCGATCGCCGGCTTGGCATCCGAAA
>DOBT01000129.1 GCA_003503675.1 Cyanobacteria bacterium UBA8530
AATACGTGCTACGGCGAGTATGTTCCGAGAAAGCAGGATTGATTCCTCGATTCAAGCGCAAGCGGTTCTGGCTTCGAAGTGAGCGTTCCTTCGGGAACAGAAAGAATTCATTCGGCGGATCGAAATAGATCGACGGAATAAGCAGCCCCTCCTTGTGGAAATCTTGAACGATTCGCCCCTACCGGCCTGAGCCGGCTGGATTTCAGCATTGCCCGATGAACGCATCCTTGATCGATGCCCCGAAACTCTCTATCATATGCGGGATGACACATGTGAATCTCGAAAATATCGTCCGCTTCCATGAAGCCCTCGCCGACCCCCTGCGCATCCGCCTCATGAGGTTGCTGATGGAACGGGAACTTTGCGTTTGCGAACTCGTAGAATCGACTCGGCAGCCTCAATACAAGGTTTCACGTCATCTCGGCCTCCTGAAAAAGGCCGGTCTCCTGCATGACTGGCGAGAGGGCAAGTGGATCCACTATGAGATCGATTCTACGATTTCACCCCTTTTGAATGAGGTGCTCCAGATACTCCGCAAGGTCTGGGATCAGATTGCCGAGGTCGAGGAAGACCTGAGGAGGCTTCGGGAGCACGATCGACCAGCCGGATGCGGTAGCAAGGAAAGGAAAATATGAGCGAGAACGTCATCGGGAAGCTATCGTGGCTGGACCGCGTCTTGCCGATCTGGATCTTCCTAGCCATGGGGATCGGGGTGGGGCTCGGCCGCTTCTTCCCGGGCATCGGCCCCGTCCTGGATACGGTGAAGGTGGCGGACGTCTCCCTGCCCATCGCCATCGGCCTCATCTGGATGATGTACCCCGTTCTCGCCAAGGTCCACTACGAGTCGCTCGGGGAATTCAAGAGCCACGGAAAACTCTTCGGAATCTCCCTCTTCTTCAACTGGATTCTAGGCCCGATCATCATGTTCACCTTGGCCTGGGTTCTATTGCCCGACCTTCCTGCCTACCGGACCGGACTGATCCTGGTAGGCTTGGCTCGTTGCATCGCCATGGTCTTGGTCTGGAACATGCTCGCCCGGGGCTCGAACGAGATCGCCGCCATCCTCGTCGCCCTCAACTCGGTTTTCCAGATCTTCATGTATTCCGTATTGGGATACTTCTTCCTGGCCGTGGTTCCCCATTGGCTCGGCGCCGAGGGAATGGTCGTCGATATCTCGATGTGGCAAATCGCCAAGAGCGTCGTCATCTTCCTCGGCATCCCCCTTCTGGCGGGCTTTTTGACCCGAACGATCCTGGTCGCGCGACGCGGGAAGGACTGGTATGATCATGTTTTCATGCCCAAGCTCGGCCCCACCGCCCTGATCGGCCTCCTCTACACCATCGTACTCATGTTCTCGATGCAGGGCGAGAAGATCGTCTCCCTGCCCATTGACGTCGTCCGGATCGCCATCCCTCTCCTGCTCTACTTCATCATCATGTGGGGGTCGGCCTTCTTCGTGACCCGGGCCATGGGCTTCAACTACCAGGACACGGCCTCGGTGGCCTTCACGGCGGCGGGCAACAACTTCGAACTGGCGATCGCCGTGGCGGTGGCGGNNTCGAACTGGCGATCGCCGTGGCGGTCGGCATCTTCGGCATCGCCTCCGGCGAAGCCCTGGCTGCCGTCGTCGGACCGCTGATCGAAGTGCCTGCCCTCATCGGCCTCGTCTACGTCGCCCTCTGGGCGCAAAGGAAATTCTTCCCCGATGAGATCGGAACGCCGACCCCTTTCCCCNNGCCAGATGGCGGAAGCCTTCTTCAATGCCCTTGCTCCGGGAATGCATGCGGAGTCGGCGGGAACCCGACCCTCCGATAGAATCGACCCCTTGGTCGTCGAGGCGATGAAGGAGGTCGGGATCGGGCTCGCCGAAAAATGCCCCAAGGCCCTCACGCCAGCCCTGGTCGAAGAAAGCGCGAAGGTCATCACCATGGGCTGCGGGGTAAAAGAAAGCTGCCCCTTGTTCCTCGGGATCCGGATCGACGAGGATTGGGGACTGCCCGATCCCGAGGGTCAATCCCTCGAAGGGGTTCGCTCGGTTCGCGATGCGGTGAAGGAACGGGTAGAGGCGTTGTTGCATCGATTGATTCCCGCTTGACGGTCTCTTCGCACTTCGAACCATCGTTCTCGTTTACTTCGGACTAATCTTCTCGCTGCGGTTTTTCTAAAATCGATTGTTATGCGCTTCAGTGCATACGTCGGAAAAAGGAGGAGCCAGCGATGAAGAAACGGATCCTGGTCGGATTGGTCGCCATGCTCGTCGGAATCACCGCCATCGCCTTGGTCGCCATCCAGAAGCAACCAAAACCCTCCCCGGCGATCGCCATGGCCCGAACCTCGGAGGAAAAACTGACGGGCATCGGAGCATCCGCCCTGCGCCAAGCCGCGAAAGAGAAGAAGTATCTCTTCCTCTTCGTGTACGAGAAGGAAGATGAAAAAACCCGCATCAGCCGGAAGACTTTCGAAACGGTGGTGATGAAGCTCGATGCCCGCTGGAGCGCCATCGACAAGAACTCTGCTGCCGAGGAGGCGTTCGTCCGGAAATACCGACTGACCGGTGCTCCCACGCCCTTCGTGCTTGCCATCGCACCCAACGGGGCCGCTACCGGAGGAATCAAGGACATATCCGAAGCGCGCCTGCGCAAGTCGATGCTCAGCTCCGGTTTCCAGGAGTGCTTGAAGGCGCTGCAAAATCAGAAACTCGTCCTGATCTGCCTCCAGAACCGCTCGACGAAGAAGAACATGGAAGCCCTGCGGGGAGTCAATGAATTCAAGGCCGATGCGACCTATGCCTCCTTCACGGAAATCGTCATGGTCGATCCCGCCGATCCCTCGGAAAAAGCCTTCCTCGCCAAGCTCAAAATCACCGATGTTCCCCAAGAGGCACTCACCGTCCTGCTGTCCCCACCGGGCTCCATTGTCGCCACCTTCAAGGGATCGACCACCAAGAAGGCTCTCGCGGCCCCCCTGCAAACCTCCTCTTCCTGCGGCACCGGAGGGTGCGGACCGCGCGGTTGCGGCCCTCGCAAGTAGGAGATCGAAATGAAATTACGAACGCTGGTCTGGCGGGAGCTCTTTACCCGCAAGAGCCAACTGGCGACGAGTTTCCTCTCGATCGTGCTGGGGGTCGGGGTGATCGTCGCGGTCAAGAACATCACCGTTTACTCCGAGAAGGCCATCGCCCGGGAACTCGATGCACTTGGTGCCAACATCCTCATCCTCCCGAAATCGGTGTCGCTTCAGAACTACTGCGGTGCCGACATGCAGGGCGAGGAGTTCCCGGAAGACTATCTCGCCAAGCTGTTGAACTCGGATATCCAGGGCCTGGATAATCTCTCCCCGAAGCTCTCCACCCCCTTCGAGGCCGATGGCAAGCGATTCGTCTTGACCGGAATCCTGCCGAAGAGCGAGTTCCAGGCCAAGGCGGCCTGGCAGGACGTAGGCATCTTCTCTCTCCCGCAAGGGTGCGGTACGGTCGCCAAGCTTCCCGATCAGAAGGATTCGTCCCAGTAATACCATCCCCCTGCTGGGCAAGAGATTTACCGTGCGGGCCATCCTCCCGCAGACGGGAACGGTGGACGATTCCAGGGCCTTTGTTCACTTGCACACGGTGCAGCGCCTGACGAGCAAGAAGGCGGTCCTCAACGCGATCGAGGTCGTGGGCTGCTGCAACCAGATCTCCAAGGGCCTGGTCCAGAAGATCAATCGTCTGCTTCCGGAGGCCAAGGTGGTCACCATTTCCCAGATCGTGGACACTCAGATCAAGACCAACCGAATGATGTCCCAGCTATCCCTGGTTTTTCTGGTGCTCATCCTCCTGGCGGGTGGAGCGGGGATCGCCAACTACATGTTCGCCAACGTCTT